>JAQTOP010000037.1 GCA_028713285.1 Terrimicrobiaceae bacterium | reverse complement strand
GGGAATCCGTTGCAGGAAATAGAGCATCTTTGCAAACACGGATGGGATCGGACGATGTATAGAAAGGGCATCTGGCGCAATGGAACGTTGAATGTGATCTGCAACAGATTAAATATATGCGCTAACGCCAAGCTCAGTGACCCCGAACGGACGCACAAACTCTAAATGCGGTGTGGATGCAATTCGGTCGGTCGTCGAAAGCCGACGCGTCGCGTCTAGGGGTTCGCTGCAGCGTCTTGTTGGGCTCCTGCCCACGGATGGCTGCAATGGAGCGATCAAAGTTGCCGGCAGGTTTCAATGAATCAATGATAAACACTTTCAGAATGATCGAATTTCAAATCAGACTTCGCTCCTGATGAATAATATAACGCAGGCGGGTCGGTCGAAACAAATCCGCGGATGGGATCCAGACTCATCGCCAAATTCAGAGGCATAAGATTACGGGCAGCGAACTTTGATAGCAAATTGGCGTGATCCAAACCGCATTTCATAAAGATTATAGCCCAACGCCAAGCTCAGCTACCCCGAACGGACGTTGAACTCTTGTGAAGGTGTGGATGGGGAGGAAAGACGGTCATGAAAAAGTGACGCGTGACGGCTAGGGGTTAGCTGCAGCGTCTTGTTCGGTCTTCGTGATGCTCGAAGTAGGCTCTCCAACGAAAATTAAACATTCATTTGGATCAGAAATATGAAACTCAGTCATTCCATAATCTCGCTCAAGTAAGCCTCTCATCTTGTATCGATCCGCGAATGTTTGAACGTGCTTCCAAAGTGAATGAATATCTGAAACTTGAATATAAAACTCTGTGTGTCCTCTAACTGCATCCAAAACTGATTGGTCGGCAGCCGGCATAAAGTGAACAGTGCATCCATCGCGCTCAATAATGGCATATTCTGGAAAATCCATCGAAATGGAAAATCCGAGGACTTCTGAATAGAATTGAAGTGTTTCCCGAATGTCGGCAACTGCGAGCATGGGGCTGATTCGCTTAACGGTGTGGACTGAATGCATTTTATATAATGACCGAACGCCAAGCTCAGCTACCCCGAACGGGCGACCAAGCTCTGGAGTGATGTGGATGGAAAGGAAAGGCGCTCGTGAGAAAGTGACGCGAGGCGGCTAGGGGTTAGCTGCAGCGTCTTGTTCGGCATGTCTTTTGGATAAAGAAACTTAATCCTTTAAGCAGAAAGAAAACAATTGCACTCCAAAATCCGGCTACGATGAAAAAAAACGAACTGCCAAAGAAATGCGGATCAACAAATCGGAAGGGTAAACAAGCGGACAGAAAGATGGTGTAGCCGATTTGACCTTTATAGTAATAATCTGGAGGATAGTCGGCAGCTGGTCCTGGTATAGGAAATGACCAGAGAGCAGAAATCCATAAAAGCAAAAATGTCAAAATATAGATCCCTAGAAATAGGAGAGTCTGAACGATGAATCTTTTTTTCATAATGGCCGAACGCCTAGCTCAGCCACCCCGAACGGGCGTTGGGGTTGGAATTCGCGTTGGAAGGATAACGGATCGTTCGTAAAAAAAATGACGCGCGGCGGCTAGGGGTTGGCTGCAGCGTCTTGTTAGCCCAAAAAGCGTGGACAACATAATGGGCGCATGAATAACCGGCAGGGTGAAGAAGATCAAGCTGGAAAAAGCGAGGAAAGCAGGTCGCAGCGTTGCGAAGCAATGCTGCTCAGGGAAAAGGAAATCGTGAATTCAAAACCGAGGGCATGGTGCCTGCGGCACTGCGCAGGCTCGATGCCGGAAGCGGTGGCTGGCAGCAGGCTGGTCAGAGAAAATCGTGGCCTCGGAAGCATTTTATGAAATCTGTCGAAACAAGAATCGCGATCTTTTCCAAAGAATCGTCCATTCAGCTTTCGCTCGAAGCACTTTTACCGTGGAATAATGGCAAATCGTTTCCGCTAATCGGACAATTTATCACTCCGCCGGAGGCTTTATCATGGGCTAACAGTATATTGGATTGATGGGGGTGATGGGGAAATAGGTTGAAAAGTGTGCGGTGAGTGGGCTTACTTGGGGGATGGAGAGAAAGAAGGTGGCGGTCGATGACTGGTGGGCAGAGGGGTTTTGGGTCAGCGCGTTTGAGCGGTTTTTTGGTGGGGGAGGAAGTGGTGTGGCGGAGGAAGGAGAATATGATCGGTTTTGGGACGGGGTGCGAGAGGTTTTTGGGAAGGCGGGGTGGGATGAGGATGTTGTGGGGCGGATGGAGCGCTGGGTGCGGCGGTTTCGGTATTCGCTTGGTGGCAGGGGGTATGTGAAGGCGGTGCTGGAGGATGTGGAGCGTTTTTTGGAGGAGGCGAGGCGGGCTGGGGTGAATGAACGGGCGGTGCGGGTGGGGGCGGAGGCGTTGCGTTTGTTTTATCTGGAGGTGATCCAGGCGGATTGGGCGGCGGGGTTGAAGGGGTTGAAGCCGACGCCGAGCCGGGGTTTGCCGGTGGCGTTTTCGAAGGAGGTGATTGCGAGGCGGTATGAGGGGCGGGAGGATACGGCGGCGGCGCCGGAGCGGGTGGCGGTATTTCTCGAGGAGGTGCGGGTGGCTTTGCGGACGGGTCAATATGCGGCGCGGACGGAGGAGACGTATCTGGATTGGGTGAAGCGGTTCCTGGTTTTTTCGAGGCCGCGGAATCGGGATGCGATCTCCGTGGAGATGGTGCAGGAGTTTTTGGAATATCTTGCGGTGGTGCGTGGGATCTCGGCGCGGACGCAGAATCAGGCGCTGAATGCGCTGGTGTATTTATTCCGGGAGGTGCTGGATCGCGATCTCGGGGAGATCGGCGGGGTGACGCGGGCGGCGGAGCGGCGCAGGCTGCCGGTGGTGCTGACGCGGGAGGAGATGCGGTCGCTGATCAAGGCGATGCCGAATGGCTATGCGCTGATAGCGGAGCTGATGTATGGGACGGGACTGCGGCTGATGGAGTGCGTGAGGCTGCGGGTGAAGGACGTGGATTTTGCGGGTTTGCAGGTGGTGGTGCGCAATGGGAAGGGGGACAAGGACCGGGTGACGACGCTGCCGGCGAGTCTGACGGAGCGGTTGCGGGAGCATCTGGCGCGGGCGAAAGGTCTGCATGAGACGGACCTTGCGGAGGGACATGGCGAGACGTGGCTGCCCCAGGCGCTGACGAAGAAGTGGCCGAAGGCGGCGCGGGATTGGAAGTGGCAGTATGTCTTTCCGTCGAGCCGGCTGACGGTGGATGCGCATTCGGGGCGGGTGCGGCGGCATCATGTGCATGAGAATGCGCTGCAGCGGGCGGTGACGGAGGGTGCGCGGAGGGCGGGGCTAACGAAGCGGGTGAGCTGCCACGCGCTGCGGCACAGTTTTGCGACGCATTTGCTGGAGGCGGGATATGACATCCGGACGGTGCAGGAGTTGCTGGGGCATTCGGATGTGAGTACGACGATGATTTATACGCATGTGCTGAATCGTCCGGGCCTCGCGGTGCGAAGCCCGCTGGATGGCTAAGTCGAGCAGGCTCGACGGGAAGGAATTGATGCCAGCCGCGCCCGCGGCAGGCACCTTGCGGGTCGCCGGGAGGGCGATCTGTCTCGCCGCTGCCGGAGCGGCTCGGCTGATGCCAGCCGCGCCCGCGGCAGGCACTTTGCGGGTCGCCGGGAGGGCGATCTGTCTCGCCGCTGCCCGAGCGGCTCGGCTGCCCGGGCCTCGCGGTGCGAAGCCCACTGGATCGGCGATCTTAATCGCGGAAAACGAATGGATGGAATGTGGAAATCATGAAAGAGGGAAAGGAATGCGGGGGTGAATCTGGAAATGGGGAAAGGGGGAGAAGGAATGCGGAATGGGGACTGCCGATTACGGCACGGAGAAAAGTTTTCGACGGGATGCTGCCGCATTTGATGGACGCAGGATGTTCCATCTGCCCTAGGGGTACCTGTCGTAACTAAGCAATGTGTCGCGGTGACTGACGAGCAGAAAATAGCGGAAATTAGGAAGATGCGGGGGCAGCTCTTTGGGACATGACGCCGGGGGGACGGATGGGGCGAAGAGAGGGCTTCAGCTCAAGGGGAACGAGGCCAGGGCGGAGGTGCGGTCGTCGAAGATCGGGTAGGCAGTCGCGAAGCCGGCGAGATCGAATACGCGCTTAACTTCGCCCTGGAGGGAACAGACGGCGAGGTGGCCGCCTTTGCGGGAGAGGGCGCGACCAACCATGAAGAGCTCGCGAAAACCGGCGCTGGCGGTGTAGTCGAGGCCGGCGAGGTCCACGAGGAGGTGGCGGGTGGTGTCGGTGTCGGTGATATTTTTGAATACGGTGTGGAGTTCCTGCCAGTTGTCGGGCTCGATGCGTCCGCGGATTTCGAGAATGGTGACGGGGCCTTCGTGGGAGGTGGTGTATTCAGCCATGGCGGGGCGAGTATATGCGAATGTGGAAATCAGGAAAGCGGGAAAGGGATGGAATGGGGGTTTTGAAATCTGGAAAGGGGAAAGGGAGTGAAATTCAGAAATTCGGGAGGCGGGAGGGGAATGTCGGGTTGTGGCGTGGCTTGTTGCGGGGCGGTTTTGGGGATAGGTGGGTGGATGATCCGGTGGCTGGGGCTTTATTCGGCGGTCTTTTCGCTTGGGGTGCAGAATGCGTTTGTCTATCGCTGGAATTTCTTTTTTCGAGCGGCGTTCGGGTTGCTGCCGCTGGCGGCGACGATCTGGATATGGAAGGCGATTTTCGCCGAGCGCGGAGCGGATGTGGGCGGGTATTCGTTCGGCGAGATGGTTTCTTATTTCGTCGCGGTGACGGTGGCGGAGAGCCTGGTGAGCCCGACGGACGATGAGTGGCAGATCGCGGCGGACATTCGGGACGGGAGGATGAGCGCGTTTCTGCTGAGGCCGTTGGATTATTTTGCCTACCGGGCGAGCCTGTTTCTGAGTTCGCGCGTGGTGTATGCGGGCGTGGCGCTGGTTCCGCTGGCGGCGGTGGTGTGGTGGCTGCCGGGGGAGCTGCGATGGCCGGCGGATGGGATGACGTGGGCGGTCTTCGCCGGGGCGTTGGTGATGGCGGCGGCGCTGCAATTCCTGATCGCCTTCGTGCTGGCGACGCTGGCGTTCTGGGTGCTGGAGATTTCGACGCTCGTGTTCATTCTCTACTCGTTCGAGTATTTTTTGAGCGGACGGATTTTTCCGATCGACCTGCTGCCGGCGGGGCTGAAATGGACGCTGCTGGCGCTGCCGTTTCCGTATGAGTTGTATTTTCCGGTGGCGGTGTGGATGGGGAAGCTGACCGGTGCGGCGATGTGGAGCGGGCTCGCGATCCAGGCGGCATGGACGCTGGGGATGTTTGTCTTGAGCCGGTGGTTGTGGCGGCGCGGGGTGATGCGCTACGGAGCGTATGGGGGATGAGGAGGGCTGGGATCAGGAGGTGACGACGCGTTTGAGTGTGGCGGTGGTGGAGCGTCCCGGGACGAGCGGCAGGATGCGGATGTCGGCGTCGCATGCGAGGAGGGCGGAGCGTTCCTCGGGATCGAGCGAGTCGATGGTGTAGTCGCCGCCTTTTGCGTAGAGCGCGGGTCGGAGGGCGAGGATGACGCCGGTCACGCGCGGGGTGTCGAAGATCGTGACGTAGTCGACGGAGCGGAGGGCGGAGAGGACGCGGGCGCGGTCTTCGGCGGGATTGATGGGACGGGCGGGGCCCTTCAACCTGCGGACGGAGGCGTCGGAATTGATCGCGATGGCGAGGGCGTCGCCGAGGGCGCGGGCGCGTTCGAGGTAATCGACATGGCCGACGTGCAGGAGGTCGAAGCAGCCGTTGGTGAGGACGAGGCGGCGGCCTTCGCCGCGCAGGCGCTCGGCTTCGCGGACGAGGTCGGGCAGGGAGAGGATGGCGGGCATGCGGAGCCAAGGTGCGGTTCGCGGAATCGCCGAGGCAATGCAAAAATGGCTCGCTGGGAGGATTCGAGACGCGCATTCTTCGGCGCACGACTCCACGCCGTTATGCGCCCCATATCCAAAGTCCTCCTGCTGATTGTCGCCGCGTTTCTTGTGTATCTGCTCCTACCGCGCACGCCGAACCTGAAGGGGTTTGATCCGGTCGAGCTGGCGAAGCTGGAGGTGAGCGCGTGGAAGGCGGAGAAGGCAAACAAGGGCACGGATGCGTTGATCGCCCGGTTTCGGATTTACACGTCGCAATTCCATTTCGCGCCGGTGACGGCCTTTCGCATGGCGCAGAGCGAGGCGGCGGCCCTCGAGGGGCTGAAGCGGGAGAAGGACGGGAATATGAATCCGGGGGATGAGAATCGGGCGCTGTCGGCATTCACGGAAAAATACGCGCTGATGAAGGGCCAGATGAAGGCGGACTTCGATGCCGACGCGCTGGCGCGGGAAGAGATGGGATGGCAGATGGCGTTGCGCGACGGAGGACCCGTGAGCGAGGTCGCGGCGCCGATCACGCATGTGCTCGCGGCGCTTTACGGCGGATTGCCGGAGGATTTCGTGGACGTGGCGACGAGCCTGGCGAACTCGCAGGCGGAGATTCTCGGCGAGAATCGTTCCGGCGTCGATTCGGCGCAGGGCGCGGAGGAGGCTGCGCGCGAGGGCTACAAATTGCTGAAGGAGATCGCAACCACGCCGCCTGCGGGAGCTTGAGGCGGGAAATGATCAACGCGGAGCCGCGGCCACGAGCGGGCGCAGATCGCCGGTGATGTGGCCGTCGTAGAGCGCCTTGCCGATGATTGCGCCGTGGAGGCCGGGCATGGCGGCGAGGCGGCGGACGTCGCCGGGCGAGGAGACGCCGCCGCTGGCGATGAGCGGGCAGGCGAGGAGGCCGAGGAGTTTTTCCATCTCGTGGAAATTCGGGCCCTGGAGCATGCCGTCGGTGGCGATGTCGGTGTAGATGATCGCGCCCGCGCCGGCCGTCTGCACGGCGAGCGCGAGGGCTGCGGCATCCTGCGCGGTGGTTTCGGTCCAGCCTTTGACGGCGACCCTGCCGTCGCGCGCGTCGATCCCGACGGCGATGCGTTCGCCGCCGAAGGCCGCGCACATGTCGCGGACGAAGTCGAGCGATTCGCTCGCGCGGGTGCCGATGACGACGCGGGCGACGCCGGCGTCGAGGGCCGCGCGGATCGCGGATTCCGAGCGCATGCCGCCGCCGAGTTCGCAAGGGATCGAGACGGATGCGCAGATGGCGCGGACGGCGTCGAGGTTGCGGGACTCGCCGGAGAAGGCGGCATCGAGATCGACGAGGTGCAGCCAGTCGCCGCCGGCAGCCTGCCATTGGCGCGCGATGGCGGGAGGGTCGGAGGAATAGACCGTCTTTTCAACGGCTTCGCCGCGGCGCAGGCGGACGACCTCGCCGCCCATGAGGTCAATGGCTGGCAGCAAGAGCATCGATGGAGGCGACAAAGTTGCGAAGAATGGCGAGCCCGACGGCCTGGCTTTTCTCGGGGTGGAATTGCACCGCGCTGAGCGCGCCGCGGGTGATACTCGCAGCGAACGAGCCCGCGTAGTCGCAGGTGGCGGTGACGAGCGAGGAGTCGGCGGGCACGGGAAAATACGAGTGGACGAAATACACGCTGGGGGCGGCGGGGAGGCCTCGATAGAGACGGTCCGCGGGCTGGACGATGTGGAGCGGATTCCAGCCCATGTGCGGCACCTTGAGCGGACCGGATGGGAATCTGCGGACGACGCCGGGCAGCGCGCCGAGGCCGGGGACGCCGGGCGATTCCTCGCTGGACTCGAAGAGCAACTGGTAGCCGAGGCAGATGCCGAGATAGGGCCGGTCGGCGGCGATCCATTCGCGGAGGGGATCCCACAGGCCGGTCGCGCGGAGGTTGCGCGCGCAATCGCCAAATGCGCCGACGCCGGGCACGACGACAGCGCCGATTTGATCGATCGCATCGGGAGTCGAGACGAAACGGGTGCGCGCGCCGGCGACGTCGAGCGCCTTGCTCACGCTGCGGAGATTCCCGCTGCCGTAGTCGATGATGCCGATCGTGAATGCGTTCATGGTCGTTTGCCGCGGATTCGTCGATGGGCGGCGGACAAAGGCCGGCCGGCCATCGGGAAGCGCCCGGCGGTTATAGAATTCCCTTGGTGCTGGGCACGCCGCGCACGCGCGGGTCGAGCTGCGTGGCGGTGTCGAGCGCGCGGGCGAGCGCCTTGAACACGGCCTCGGCCATGTGGTGGGCGTCGCGGCCGTAGAGGATCTCGACGTGGACATTTGCGAAGGCGTTCATCGCGAAGCCGCGAAGGAATTCCTCGACGAGCTGGAACGAGAAGCCGTTGATGGGCTCGACGCCGCCGGGTGCGCGGTATTCCAGAAAAGGGCGTCCGCTCAAATCCACGACGCAACGCACGAGGGACTCGTCCATGGGCACGAAGGCGTGGCCGTAACGGCGAATGCCGGCCTTGTCGCCGAGGGCCCGGCTGAATGCCTGACCGAGGCAGATGCCGGCATCCTCGACGGTGTGGTGCAGGTCCACATCGAGGTCGCCGCTGGCGGCCAGGTCGAGATCAAAGAGGCCATGCCGCGCGAAAAGCGTGAGCATGTGATCGAAGAATGGGATGCCTGAGCGGACGTCCGATGCGCCCGTGCCATCCACCTCGAGGGTGAGGCGGATGTCGGTTTCGGCGGTCTTGCGATCGATCTTTGCGGCGCGGGCCATCCGCCAATAGAGCATGCGATCCGCGGGCGGGCGCAAGAGATTTCGCATTTGCCCGGCCGCCGGAGCGCGCCAGCGGGCCGGCGCGGACCGGCGATCAGGGCTGCGAGCCGTTCCTTTTGGAATCGAGGAAGTTCGCCTCCTGCCGGGAGGATTCCTTCAACGAATTCTTTTCCGCCATCAACCTCTGCTGCAAGCGGGCGATCCCCTCATACTCCGGCCAGGCGGCCTGAAGCTGCGGCAGGGTTGTTTCCAGGGCGGGAAGCTCGTGACGGGCCAGCTCGGTATTCGCCTGGCGGGCAAGTTTTGCGCCGGCGGCAAGTTTTTTCCGGTCAATGGCCTTGAGTTCGACGGCGAGGTTCTGCGCGGCCTCCTGCATCGAGTCCAGACCCTTTTCGTCGTAGGGAAGGATGGCGAAAAAGCGCTGGCCATTTCGCTCGGCGGCCTCGGCGAATGCGGCGGCGCGGGCGTCCTCGGCGGCGATGGCCTGCTGAATGGGAGCGCGCTGCTCGATGGGGGTGCGCTCCACCGCGGCCTGGCGCTGCGCCTTGGTCTGCGGGAGATTGGCGATGGTGAAGGTGAGTTGCTGGGCAAGTTTTTCGAGAGTCTTTTCCGCGAGCGGGAGCGACTCGGCGAAGGCGAGGGAACTCGGATAGGTCCGCTGGAGGAGACCGAAGCTGTTCAGTGCGGCGGGATAGTTTTTCAGCCCGGCCTCCCTTTGCATCGCCGCGAGATTCGCAGCGGCTTCGATCTGATATTTTTCGGCGGTGAACGAGGCGGGGTCATACCATATGCCGGCCACCTTTACGTCGCCGGCCTTGAGCCGTGCCATGTCGGTCTCGAATGCGGCGATCTTTGCCTTCACGTCCTGCGCACGGGGCGAATAAGGATATTTTCTGACGAACGGACGCAACTGCCTGTCGAGAATGTCGGTGTAGGCTGTGACGTCGAGAGCGGTATCGGGAGCGCCGAGATCCTGGATTTTCGCGAAGGCGACTTCATCGGGCGAGGCGACAGCGGTGGCTGCGATGTCCGCCCGCGCGATGTGGCGCTGGTCGGTGATCGTGGGCGAGAACTGCGTCTCGATCACCACTCCGTTCGCATCGGACTGGATGATCCGGCCTTCGACGACCTCGCCCGATTTGAGCTTGACCGAATCGGCGTAAACGAAAGCGAGCGGGAGAAGCAGCGAAGTGGAGACGAAAACCAAACGGGTCACTGGGGGAAAATATGAGGAAATGATCAAATGTAAATCGCTGTCTGCGGCGGGGGCGGCTGATCGAGGCACAGGCGCACGGCGGTTTCGACGACGGCGACGTGCGCGGCGACGCGGGCGTCGAGATGAGCCTCGGACGGTGTTTCGATGGTGAACGTGCGGGCGGCGTGGTGACAGTGCAAGGTGAATGCCTCGGGGTGCAGCGGCATTTGATCGAAGTCGATCTTTCGCCGCACAATGCCGGCGCGGCTGCTCCGGCCCTCGATGGTGCGGCGTGTGTCGATGGGCAAATGCCGCGCGGCGGCGGCGAGCATGGCCCCGGCCCAATGGGGACGCCGGCCCTTGATTTCGTAAATGTAGATGCCGTTTGCGTCGTAATCCTCGTGCAGCGCGAGGGCAAGGTCGAAGCGGCGGCCGGACAGCAGGGCCTTGTGCGCGGTGGTCTGCGGCACGGAGTCGTCGTGGTAGGTGCGGTTGAGATCGCGGCCTTCGGCGTCGGTGCGCATGTTGTTCACGATCCCCCACGGATTGAGGCACGGAAACGCCATGAGATTGAAATCATCCGGCGCGAGGCGGGTGGTGGCGAGCCACTCGAGGCATCCCTCGGTCGATCCGACTTCGTCGCCATGAATGCCAGCGGAGAGATAAATCCAGGGGCGCGCGGGATGCGGACGGCGCGGCTCCACGCAATACAGCTCGTAGCCGCCGGCCGATGCAAAGGGCATGAGCCGCAGACCATGCGCGCGAGCCACGGGGCGCCAACGGCGAATGAGATGGCCGTAGTCGTGGGCGCGCAGATGTCGGATCGGCTGGACGCGGGGCATGCGGGTCAGTCGATCAAGCGGCGCGTGATTTCGCCGTAGGCGTCGATGCGCCGGTCGCGAAGGAACGGCCAGTGCGTGCGCTGCGTATCGACGGAGGCGAGGTCGATCGGGGTGACGAGCACCGCGTCGGCGTCTGCGGGCGCCTTGTCGAGGATCTCCCCTGCGGGATCGCAGAGAAAACTCTGCCCCCAGAATTCGATGCCGTCGCCGCCGACCGGCGTTTCCAGGCCCACGCGGTTCGGCGCTGCGACGTAGCAGCCGTTTGCGATGGCGTGGCCGCGCTGAACGGTTTCCCACGAGCTGTGCTGGCGCGCGCCGGATTGCGCCTTCTCGCCGGGATGCCAGCCGATGGCGGTGGGGTAAAAAATGATCTGCGCGCCGCGGAGCGCGGTGAGGCGGGCGGCCTCGGGATACCATTGATCCCAGCAGACGCAGACGCCGATGCAGCCGAAGCGGGTGTTCCATGCCTGGAAGCCGAGGTCGCCAGGGGTGAAGTAGAACTTTTCGTAGAAGAGCGGGTCGTCGGGGATGTGCATCTTACGATAGCGGCCGAGGAGGGCGCCATCGGCATCGAGAATGACGGCGGTGTTGTGGTAAACGCCCGGCGCGCGCCGCTCGAAGAGCGAGGCGACGATCACGATGCCCAGTTCGCGGGCGAGTTCCGACAGCGCCTGCGTCGAAGGACCGGGAATGGGCTCGGCGAGGTCGAACTGCGCGTGATCCTCGCTCTGGCAAAAATACAGCGAGCGGAAAAGCTCCTGGAGGCAAACAATGTTTGCCCCGCGCGCGGCGGCCTCGCGGATGCCGCGCACGGCGGAGGCGAAGTTTTCCTCGACGCGGTCGGTGCAGCGGTTCTGGACGAGGCCGACCTTGATTTTCGAGTCCATCATCGCTGGCTGGCAGACGGGTCGCCCCTACTTGAGGCTCGATCTCGGAACGATCTGGATGCTCTGGATCTCGACGCGTTTCGCGGGCTTGCTGGGTTCGCCGCTGGAGCTCGCGGTGACGGGCGTTTCGGAGATTTTCGTGAGGACGTCGTCGCCTTTGATGAGCTGGCCGAAGGTGGTGTATTGGCCGTCGAGGCCGGGGTTGGCGCCGAGCATGATGAAGAACTGGCTGCCTGCGCTGTCGGGATCGGACGAGCGCGCCATCGAGAGCACGCCGCGCACGTGCTTGTGGTCGTTGAACTCGGCCTTAATCTTGTAGCCGGGATCGCCCGTGCCCCAGAGATC
The DNA here is from genome assembly GCA_028713285.1 of Terrimicrobiaceae bacterium. Classification (GTDB taxonomy): domain Bacteria; phylum Verrucomicrobiota; class Verrucomicrobiia; order Chthoniobacterales; family JAATET01; genus JAATET01. Next base: position 17,628 of record JAQTOP010000037.1, on the reverse strand, counting down.
CTCCTTTGATTTGTCCTTCGTGAGCGGGTCGCCGCCCTGGATCATGAAGCCGGAAATGATGCGGTGAAACGCGGTGCCGTCGTAGAAGCCGGACTTCGCGAGCTTGATGAAATTTGCGATGGTGCCGGGCGCGGCGTCCGACCAGAACTCGGCGACCATCGTGCCGTCGGTGGTCTTGATGACGGCGACGTCGTCGGAGGGCTTCGGATCGGCTGCGTGCGCGCAACCCAGCGCTACGGTGAGGGCTGTGAGAGCGAGGAGGAGGCGTTTCATGGTGGGCGATACCATTCCACCACGTCGGCGGCGCTGTCACGCGCGATTCGACGCGGCGGATGTCGGGACTTTACAACGCGCAGCGGGGGCGGGATGCTTCGCGGCTCGCATGGACAATATCCGCATCCTCCTCAAGACCTCAAAGGGCGACATTCACGTGACGCTTTTCGCTCCGCAGACGCCTGTGACCGTGGCGAATTTTTTGAATTTGGCGCAGCGCGGCTTTTACGACGGCATCACCTTTCATCGCGTGATCGCGGACTTCATGGTGCAGGGCGGCGACCCGGCGGGAACTGGAGGAGGCGGGCCGGGCTACACGTTCGAGGACGAGTTCGACAAATCGCTGCGGCATGACAAGCCGGGCATTCTTTCCATGGCGAATCGCGGTCCGCGCACGAATGGCAGCCAGTTTTTCATCACGCATGTGCCCACTCCCTGGCTCGACGGCAAGCACACGGTCTTCGGCGAAGTGACCGAGGGACAGCCGGTGGTGAACGCGATCAAGCAGGGCGACACGATCACGAAGATCGAGGTGCTCGACTCCCCGGCGGAGCTCCTCACGGCGCAGGCGGACCGCATCGCCGCGTGGGAAAAAGTGCTCGATTGAGCGCCGGAAATCAGGCCTCGGGGCGGACGTTTTTCGGCCCGTAGGCGAGCACTTGCACGCGCTCGAGCGTGCTGAGGCCGCCATCCATCAACGGTCGAATCTGCTCCCACAGCGCGCGGATTTTTTCGTCATCGTCCACGACTTCGATGACGATCGGCAGATCCGCGGAGAGCTGGAGAATCTTCGCCGTGTGGAGGTGGCTGCTGGCGCCGAATCCCATGGGCCCGCGCAGCACGGTCGCCCCGGCGAGGCCCATTTCACGGGCTTTCAGCACGATCGTTTCGTAGAGCGGCACGTGGCGCGAGCGGTCGCTCTCGCCGAGGTAAATGCGCAACAAGGTCGCTTCGGTGGGTGCATTCATGGGAGAGGAGTCAGCGGAGGGTGAGGGCGTTCGCCGTGATGCTGCCGAGCCAGACGCCGAGGAGGCAGAGCAGGACGGAGAGGACGATGTTTGCGCCGGCGTAGAGCCATTCGCCCTCGGCGGCGAGGTTGAGCGTTTGAAGGCTGAAGGACGAGAAGGTGGTGTAGCCGCCGAGGACGCCGATCATCACGGTCTGCCGCAGGATTGGCGGGGCGAGGAGCGGACCGTCGGGACCGGTGAGGCCGGCGAAGAGGCCGATGACATAGCAGCCGGTGATGTTCACGACGAGGGTGCCGAGGGGAAAGACGTGATCGAGGCGGCTGGCGATCCATTCGGAAAGCGCGAAGCGCAGAGCGGTGCCGATGGCGCCACCGGCCATGACCGCGAGATAGGTTTGAATGAGCATGGTTCCACCGGATGGGGCAGGAATCATCAGCCTCGCGGCGGTTCGGCGGGCAATGCCCGGCCCGGCGGAAATCCATCGCCGGAGCGAAATCTGGCGCAAGGAGCGGACTCGTGTCAATGCCCGGGACGGTCGCCATGATGGGGAGTTGCCGGGCGGCGAAATCCGGCTAGGGTTGTTTTGGCGGGCGGTCGCTCGACGGGCTTCGGCCCGGCGGGAGGAAAGTCCGGACACCACAAGGCAACCTGCCGCGTAGAATGCGCGGGAGCGTCCGGCGAAAGACGGGCGCGACGGAAAGTGTCGCAGAGAATATACCGCCTGTGGATTGCGGCCTGAGCGAGAGCAAAGGCAGGCAGTCGGCAGGCAAGGGTGAAAAGGCGGGGTAAGAGCCCACCGCCCCGGCAGCAATGCCGGGGGCATGACAAACCCCAGGCGGTGCAAGACAGAACAGAGGAACGGGTCGCCTGCCCGGAGGTCCAAAGCGCGAGCGACGGACGGCACCTCGGGTATTAGTCGCTTAGAGAAATGACCGCACAGTTCCGGCTTCGCAAGGGGCCGGGATGGACAGAATCCGGCTTACAGCCAAAACGAAGGCCGCCCGGAAAAGCCGGGCGGTCTTCGCCAATTTTGGATCGCGAGTGATACGGTCCGCAGATTGCGCAGAGGAATTTCCCGGGACGGCTGCGACGCGACTCGGTCGGCGTCACCTGCCCTGTCTGGTGCCTGTGAGCGACACGCTGACGGGGTTGACTCCCAAGGTGCCGCTGCCGACGATCGAGAGATGTTTGCCGCTGAACGTGAGGGTGTAAGCGATGGCGGCGTTGCTGATGATGGTCGTGTTGCTTGAGAGGGTGAACGTGAATTTATTTTTGGAGCCGGCGAAATGCGCACTCGCCGGAATCTGCGCATAAAACGCAAGGATTACGTTATCGGCGACCACGGTATGCTTCGAAGAGAGGGTGAGGTTTCCGAGCAGGACATACAGTTGCGAGGGGGTGCTGCTGATTGCGCCAAAGCCAACAATCTGAATCGCCGCCTTTCTGCCATTGCCGGGAACCGTCACGGTGACGCTCACGTTGCCTGAGAGCGTCGTTCCGCCAGTCTGAAGCAAATAGGCTGACTTGTACTTGCCGGCGAATGCGGAGAAATCCACCTTCGCGGCCTGAGCTTTCGGAACGACGAGAGCAGCGAGAGAAACTACGGCTGCGACGAGGAGAGACTTCGTGGGATTCATGCTTCCATCGATTCCTGCGGCCAGTTACCCGGCTCTATTTTCCTTGCTTGACGCCTTTCAGCGTCACGCTGGTGGGGTTCGAGCTAAAGGTTCCGGTGCCGGTAATCGAGAGCCGCTTTCCGTTGAACGAAAGGGTGTACGTCATCGTGCCGCTGCCAATGCCTCCGCCTCCGGCAAGGGTGAAAGCGAACTTGTTCGCCGAATCGGAAAAGTGCGTAGGCGCAGCAGGAAGTTGAAAGAAGAGTGCCAGCAGGATGTTGTCGGCGGTGATCACGCGTTTTGAGTTGAGCGTAAGATTTCCCAACAACGCGACAGCCGTTCCCGGAGAGCTGGTCGCCGTGCCGAAGCCGAGGATTTGAATGGTTGCTTTCCGGCCATTTGACGGCACGGTGACCGTCACCGTCACGTTGCCGGACACGTTGGTCGCGCCGGTTTGAAGGGTGTAGGTGGATTTGTATTTACCGGCGAGCCGGGTGAAATCCGGCTTGGCGGCGTGCGCGTTGGGAATTGCGAAACCGACGGCCACCGCTGCAGCCGCCCCGAGGAGAAGTTTGACGGGGATCATGATGGAAGCCTCCTTGGGCTGACAATAGGAAGGCTATGCCGGGAAAGGCAAGCGGATTAGCGGCGGGCGCCGTAGGCGTTGTTCCGGTCTGCGAAGAAGAGATTTTCGCCGCGGTTGCGCAGCACGAAGGTGTTGTTGTCGCCGTATCTGGCCCACGGGCCATTGGGCACGTCCTTGAAATCGACGAACTTCCAGTCGCAAACGTCCTTGCCATTCATGCCGAGGAAGTCCCGCACCGCGGGCGAAACGTCGAGGCCGGCACCCTGGTTCAGATTCGGGCGGGGGATCGCATTACCGAAGACGTATTCCCAGTGGTCGGTGCGGAAGGGGCCGCAGTCCTCCCACTGCGCGTAGGCAATGCGACCGCGGTAGCGGATGGCCAGCCAGCGGCCTTTGCAGACGCTTTTGCCTTCCTGGACGTAGGCTTCGCGGAACCAGGGAATCACGCGGCGGGACTCCGGCTTCGTGGTGCCGCGGGTGACGTCGTTGAATGGCAGGGCGACGTAGAACGGGTTCTGCCTGGGGATGAAGTTTTTTGGAATAAAATTGCGGCGGTTCGAAGGGTCGGGATCGTCGTAGCCGCCGTAGTTATGCGCCCATTGGGGATCCCATGAACTCTTGTAATTCGGCACCGGGTTGTTGGGAGCGGGGTGTTCGCCGACCCAGAAGACGGTGGTCATGATGCCGAGCTTCCAGGGGTATTTGCTGAAGCCGAAGGAGAAACTGCGGGTGGTGGCGACCTGGGGCTCGATTCTGAGTAGGGCGTTCTCGCGGAGCTTCATCGCGTAGCGGGTGAAGTCGGAAGCGGAGGAGAGCGCGGATTCCGCCGGGGCAGAGGATACCGACCCGCAGAGAACGAGCGCCAGAATTAGAAATGGGAATCGTCTCGTTCGGTTCCGCATCGAGGGCGGTATATCGGCCGGGAAAGGCATTGTGGCAAGTGAAAAATGGTTCGGGGGGAGGAGCGCTTCAAATAATCTACGTCCGTCGAATGCTCGTGTCATGTCCGAATTTCGGGTCGTCGCGTTCCGGGTAATCGAGGGTGAAGTGCAGGCCGCGGCTTTCCTTGCGGCTGAGGGCGCAATCGACGATGAGCGCGGCGACCGTGACGAGGTTGCGCAGCTCGAGGAGTTCGGTGGTGATCTTGAAGTTCCAGTAGAACTCCTGGATCTCGGTGTGGAGATTGCGCAGCCGGGTGGCGGCGCGCTGGAGACGCTTGTCGGTGCGGACGATGCCAACGTAGTCCCACATGAGGCGGCGGATTTCGTCCCAGTTGTGGTAGATGACGACAAGTTCATCGACGTCCTGCACCTGGCCGGGCCGCCACTCGGGCAGGTCGATGGCGACCTGTTCATGCAGGCCGCGCGCCGATTTCCCGAAGGCGCGATGCGCCAGCACGAGGCCTTCGAGGAGGGAATTGCTGGCGAGGCGATTCGCGCCGTGGAGTCCGGTGCAGGCCGCCTCCCCGATGACGTAAAGCCCGCGCAGGCTGCTCTCGCCGTTGAGGTCGGTCCGGACGCCGCCGCATTGATAGTGCGCGGCGGGCACGACCGGGATCGGTTCGGTGGTGATGTCGATGCCGAACTTCAGGCAGGTCTCGTAAATGGTGGGGAAGCGGGTGCGCACGAAATCGGCGGGCTTGTGGGTGATGTCCAGATAGACGCACTTGCTGCCGCTTCGCTTCATTTCGGCGTCGATGGCGCGGGCCACGATGTCGCGCGGCGCGAGTTCCTTGAGCGGATGATGCCGCTCCATGAATCGGTGCCCGCGCTGATCGACCAAAATGCCGCCCTCGCCGCGCACGGCCTCGGTGACGAGGAACGATTTCGCCTTGGGTTGGTACAGGCAGGTCGGGTGGAACTGGACGAACTCCATGTTCGCAATCGTCGCTCCCGCGCGCCAGGCCATCGCGACCCCGTCCCCGGTGGCGATGTCGGGATTTGTCGAATAGAGATAGACCTTTCCGCAGCCGCCCGTGGCGAGGACGGTGACGTCGGAGCGGATCGTCTCGACTTCGCCGGTCGCCTCGTCGAGGACGTAGAGGCCCACGCAACTGTTCTGCATCGCGAAACCGAGCTTGCCGGTGGTGATGCAATCCACAGCCATGTGGTTCTCAAGGATCGCGATGTTCGGGTGCTCGCGGGCGCGGGCGGCGAGCACTTCCTCGATCTCCCTGCCCGTGGCGTCCTGCACGTGAAGCACGCGGCGCTTGGAGTGGCCGCCTTCCTTGCCGAGGTCGAGTTCGAGCCCGCCGTTCGCCGTCTCGCGCTCATCGAAGTGCAGCCCGAGTTCCATCAGCTCGCGGATGCGGTCCGGCCCCTCGGTGACCACCGCGCGGACGGCATCCCCGTGGCAAAGTCCCGCGCCGGCCTCGAGCGTGTCCTTGATGTGCAGGTCGAAGGAGTCCTCCCCGCTGACCACGCATGCCACGCCACCCTGGGCCCATGCGGTGTTCGAGTCCACGAGCGTGCGCTTGGTAACGATGGCGACGGTGCCCTTCGCGGCGGCCTTCAACGCGAAGGAAAGCCCCGCGATGCCGCTGCCGACGACGACGAAATCAAATGTTCTCACGACCGCGCGGGAATCTGGAGGTTGTCGATGAGGCGGGTCCGGCCCAGGAAAATGGCTGCGGCAAGCGTCGTCCCATGGTCGAGGCGGCGAACCGGCTCGAGCGCTGCTGAATCGACGAGACGGACGTAGTCCAGGCGCGCGCCGGGGATGCAGGCGATGCGGCGCTCCGCCTCACGGACGATGGCCGCCGGTGTATTTCGGGTGGCGGCGCCGCGGAGGGCGGCGTAAAGGCCCGGAGCGGCGGCGCGTTCGTCGGGCGTGAGGTAGGCATTGCGCGAGCTGATGGCCAGGCCGTCGGCTTCGCGAACGGTCGGATGGACGATGATTTTGACCGGAAAGTCGAGGTCGCGGACCATGCGGCGGATGATTGCGAGCTGCTGCCAGTCCTTCGCGCCAAAGACCGCCGCATCCGGCTGCACGATCAGAAACAGCTTTGCGACGACCGTGCAGACGCCGCGAAAATGCCCGGGTCTGCTGGCCCCGCACAGTCCCATCGAGAGCCGCGACTCATCGACGAAGGCGGAGGCATCCGCCGCATACATCGCCGCCGCTTCGGGACGAAAGACAAGGTCCGCCCCGGCCTCGCGGCAAACGGACTCATCCGCCTCGATCGGGCGCGGATAGCTGGAAAAATCCTCCTTCGGGCCGAATTGCGCCGGGTTGACGAAGATCGACACGACGACGCTGCCCTTTTCGCCGGCGATACGCCGGGCGCGGCGGATGAGGGCGGAGTGGCCCTGGTGCAGCGCGCCCATCGTGGGCACGAGGACGATGGGCCGGCGCGCATCGCGAACGAATGCCCGTGCGGCGGAGATCGTCTTCGCGATCTTCACGGAAAAAGCCTAGTTCGCCTTCGAGGCGGGTGTCGCGACCGGTGTATTCGGAGCTGACGCCGCCGGCGTGGCAGGCTGCGGGGTCGGGGGCGGCGCCGAGGCGGGCTGCACACTCGCGGCGGCGGTCGGGGCAGGCGAGGGCAGGGCCGGCAGGGGCGCGGCCACGGGTTTGGGAGTGGCGGATGCGACGGGTTGCGGCAACTTCATGAGTTCCTTTTCAATGCCGGTGTTTCCGCTGTATAGCCGCGCATAAACCATCGCAAGCGCGAGCGTCAGGACGAAGAAACCGCCGCCCAGCCAGGTGGTGAATTTCGCGAGCACGTTGCTCGTCTGCGCGCCGAAGATATTCTCGGTCATTCCGCTTCCAAACGCGGCGCCGAGGCCTTCGCTGCGCGGACGCTGCATGAGCACCACGAGCACCATGAGCAGGCACACGAGAACGTGCAGCGTGAGAAGAAAGTAGAGCAGGATATGCATTGGAGAGCCCGCAAAGGTGCCAGATGTGACCGCATTGTAAAGCGCGGAGGACGTGTGGCGACCCGGGATTTGTGATCGGGAGATCGGTGATATTTCCCGCCCCGCCGGGCTTCATCGGGTTCACCGCGTCGGCCATAAATCTTGACCCCCGTGCCATGGCGCGCGAGAAAGACAGCCCGCCTAAACGCCTTTTACCAAGTGGACATCAAAGAAATTCGCGCACTCATCGACCTTATGAAGAAAAACGGCCTCGCCGTTTTCAAGATGGAGAAGGAGGGCTTCAAGATCATGCTCCAGATGGCGGGAACGGAAAGTTCGCCGGCGATCCACTACGCCGCGCCCGCCGCCCTTCCCGCCGCGCCGGGCGCTTCGCCTGAGGCGGCGTCGGGCCTCAAGGAAATCACGTCGCCGATGGTGGGCACGTTTTACGCCTCGTCCTCGCCCGAGACCGCGCCGTATGTCGAAGTCGGCCAGACGGTCACGCCGGAGACGGTGGTTTGCATCATCGAAGCGATGAAGGTGATGAACGAGATCAAGGCCGAGGTCGCCGGCGTCATCGCCGAGGTCGCCGCGGAAAACGGCGCTCCGGTCCAGTTCGGCCAGGCCCTGTTCCGCGTCAAGTAACCGGCGCGATGTTCAAGAAAATCCTGATCGCCAACCGGGGCGAAATTGCGCTTCGCATCATTCGCGCATGCAAGGAGCTCGGGGTGCAGACGGTGGCCGTCTATTCCGAGCCCGACATCGACTCGCTCCACGTCCAGCTTGCGGACGAGGCCATTTGCATCGGACCGGCGTCGAGCGCGGAGAGCTATCTCAAAATTGACCGCATCATCAGCGCCGCCGAGATCGCGGATGTCGATGGCATTCACCCCGGTTACGGCTTTCTGGCCGAGAACGCCCATTTCGCCGAGGTCTGCGCAAGCTGCAACATCAAGTTCATCGGGCCATCGGCGGAGGCGATCCGCCAGATGGGCGACAAGAACACGGCGCGCGACACCGCGCGCAAGGCGGGCGTGCCCGTCTCGCCCGGCAGCGACGGCACGGTGGATACCGAGTCCGAGGCGCTCAAGGTGGCTCGCAAGATTGGCTTCCCCGTCATTATCAAGGCGGTCGCCGGCGGCGGCGGGCGCGGGATGCGGATCTCGCACAACGAGGGCAGTCTCGTGCAGGGATTCCACAGCGCGCGCCTCGAGGCGGAGAAGGCCTTCGGCAACGCGAGCGTCTATATCGAGAAGTTCATCCTGAATCCGCACCACATCGAGTTCCAGATCATGGGCGACGAGCACGGGCGCATCGTCCACCTCGGCGAGCGCGATTGTTCGATCCAGCGGCGGAACCAGAAGATCGTGGAGGAATGCCCGTCTCCGCTCATGGACGAAGATCTGCGCAAACGCATGGGCGACGCGTCGGTGAAGCTCGCGAAATCCGTCGGCTACCACAACGCCGGCACCATGGAGTTCCTCGTCGATGACTCGGGCGGGTTTTACTTCATGGAAATGAACACCCGCATCCAGGTCGAGCACCCCATCACCGAGGAAGTCTATGGCTGCGATCTCGTAAAGCAGCAGATCCAGATCGCCGCGGGCGAGCATCTCTCCGACTACGTGGTGCGCGCGAAGCCGCGCCACCATGCCATCGAGTGCCGCATCAATGCCGAGGATCCGTTCAACGATTTCATGCCCTCGCCCGGACAGATCGAGCTCTACTATGCGCCCGGCGGCCGCGGCGTGCGCATCGACTCCCACGTCTATGCCGGCTACCCGATTCCGCCGAATTACGATTCGATGATCGCGAAGCTCATCGTCACCGCCTCGTCCCGCGAGGCCTGCATCCATCGGATGAATCGCGCGCTCGGCGAATACATGATCACCGGCGTCAAGACGACAATCCCATTTCAGCAGGCCATCATGCGCAACAGCGACTTCCGCCGGGGCGAATATTCGACGGGCTTCATCGAGCGCATGCTGAGCGACGGGATTCCCGCATTCTGAGTGTCCCTCCCAGCGCACGCCCGGCTCTACGGCATCCTCGATCTCGGCTACGTCTCCGCGGATCGCGCATCCGGGCTGGCCGACCGCATGCTGGCCGGCGGAATTGACATCCTCCAGCTTCGCGCGAAGGAATCGAGCGAAACGGAAATCCTCGCTTTGGGGCGGCAACTTTCCCCGCGATGCCGCGCGGCGCGCGTGCCATTCATCCTCAACGACCATCCGCACCTTGTTCCCGCGACCGGAGCGGACGGCGTGCACATCGGACAGGATGACGGCCCGATCGCCGCCGCGCGCGCGCTTGCCGGGCCGCAGGCCATCGTCGGCCGGTCCACGCACAGCCTGGCGCAGGCGCGCGCAGCGTGGGCCGAGGGCGCGGACTACATCGGATTCGGTCCGCTCTTCGCGACGCCCACGAAGCCCGAGTACGCGCCCATCGGCACCGCCGACATCGCGGCGGTGTTTCGCGAATCGACGGTTCCGGTCTTCTGCATCGGTGGGATCAAGCGCGAGAATTTGCCCGGGGTGGTGGCTGCGGGAGCGGAGCGCGTGGTCGTTGTGTCCGGCATCCTCCTCGCGGGCGACGTGGCGGCCTATGTCGCGGACTGCAAAGCGGCGCTGAACGGGTAGGCGACCGTCCGATTATCCGCCGAGCGACGCGAGCGTGTCCTTGAGCTGCGCGGGACCGTTGCATCCGATGGTGAAGGCATCGACGCACCCCAGGCCGGTGACGAAGCGGAGGCATTCCTCGCGGCTTTCGCGAAGGGCCGCGTGTTTTCCCGCGCCATAGACTTTCATCCCGATCACGGTCTTTCCGGCCTTTTTCATCTCGCGCAAAACGGGCACCACTTGATCCGGTGGCGCGTCCATCACGCTGCCGTGGGGATTGATCCGGGCGAGATCGACCTCGACCCACGGTTCCTTTGCCGCGGCTTGAAGCGCCCCGAGGCTGTGGCACGAAACCCCTTTCAGCCGCACGATGCCCTTCGATTGCGCCTCGTCCACCGCGTCCATTGCGCCCCGCATCTTCTCCGGCCAGCCGGGATCCGTCAGGCAGTGCAGCAGGAGAATGTCGATCACATCGACTCCCATTTCCTGCCGGAAGCGGTCGAGATCCTTCCGCATCCCGTCGGCAGTGGAAGTGTCGGAGGAGGTCTTCGTCAGGATCACGACCTTCTCGCGCGGCACGCCCTTGAGCGCCTCGCGGATGCCGGGATGCGTGCCGTATTGATCCGCGGAATCCCAGAATGCCAGCCCGCGCTCGTCATAGGCATGGCGCAAATAGTCGCCGAGCCCTCCGCTGCCCAGCTTGGGCAGGCTGCTGGCGCGGTTCCAACCCGAGGAGCCGGTCCCAAGGGCCATCCGTGTGGTGCGCACGCCGTGGCCCAGATCGACGATGTCAGTGGCACGGGCCGAAATCGGCGGCGCTTCCGCCCGCACGATGGGAAGCCGGCTGGCTGCCGCGAGCACTGATGCGGACACTACTCCACGAATGAAATCTCTGCGCCGCATGGAATTCGCCAAAAGCTGCACCATCCAGGCACTCCTGAACAGCAGTTTTTTCTACTTCCGCCGCGCCCTGTTGCTTCGGGAAGGCGGCCTGGTGCCCTGTCACAGAAGTTCCCTGGAGAAATCAAAAGGGCAATCCGCACGGGAATTGACGTTTGGAAAGGGACGGCTCGCCGAGCCGCCCGCCGACGGCGGTTTCGGCGAAACCGCCCCACCCATCGACGTAGGGAACTCGAGTGGCACCAGACTAGTTGCTCAGCACGATCGGACCGGCAGGCGAGGCGGCCCCGCCCGATTTTTCAAGGCTCACCGCGAACGCTGTCGCCGCGCTCACCTTTTGCGCCGGAGCGAATCGAATGGTCGCCGAGCCATCGGCCTGCACGGTGAAGACGCCGGCGCTCACGGGCGCCGCGCTGTTCGGGTCAATGACCCAGAGCTGGTAGTCCTTGCCCCGCTCGGCGGCGGGCAGCCGGCGGACCTTGAGAATGCCTTCCTGCGCGGAGTTGTCCCAGGCGATGGAGGCAAGATACGAGGCGTCGAGCTTCGACGTGAGCGTGGCGACCTGGGTTTGCGCGAGGGCGTTGCGCTTTTCCAGCTCCGCGATGCGGTTGCGCAGGTCGGCGGCGACGCGGTCCTTGCTTGCACTGGCGACGCGCAGTTGATCCAGCTCGGCGGATGCGCCGGCGAGCGCGGTCCGTTCATTCTCGAGCCGCTGGTTTTGATACCACAGCGCGCCGGCGGCCAATGCGAGCGCCGCCGCGATGCCCCATGGCACCCAGATTGCGGCGGTGCGCGGCGATTCGACCGGAGCGGGTTTCGCTGCGACTGCAGCCAGAATGCGGCTCCGCAACCCGGGGGGCGGCGCGACCGGCGGAACGGCTTCGGCCAGCAGGAGGCCCGCGGCCTCGTATTCGGCGACGAGTTCGGCCAGCTCCGGAATCTCGCGGGTGAGGGCGCGGAACTTCGCCGCTTCATCGGCCGGCAGGGCATCGAGCGCGTAGAGCGCAGCTTGTTCGCGCAGGGAATCGTCGATCATTCCAGGCCTCCCTTCACCTTTTGCCGCAGGCGATCCAGCCCGAGGCGAATGCGCGATTTCACGGTGCCGATGGTCTCGTTGAGCCGGGTGGCAATCTCGGGATGCGTGAGGCCGTCGAAAAATGCCAGCTCGACGGCCTGGCGCTGGTTCGGCGGGAGTTCGCCCAGGCAGGCTGCGATGCGCGCGGCCCGATCGCCGGCCAGTGCAGCCTGGGAGGGATCGGGCAAAGGGTCGCGCATCTCCGGCACGGATTCCGGGTCCGGTGGCGGTGCGGGCAGGCGGCGGCGGCTCGTGCGCAGCCGGTCGATGGACTTGTTTCGGGCCAGCGCCGTCAGCCAGGTCGCGGGGCTGGACCGCGTGCCGTCGAAGGTGCGGGCATTGCGCCATACGGTTACAAAAACATCCTGCACGATTTCCTCCGCCTCCCGCTCGTTGCCCGTGATCCGGCGCGCCAGGCCAAAAAGCAGCCCGCCAAACTGGTCGTAGAGGGCGCCGAGGGCGTCCTCGTTTCCATTGGCAATCCGTCGCATGCACTCATCCGGGCTCATGGGCAGTCTCTCACGATCTAGCGGGGAATCCTCCGACAGACACGCATTAAAAAGAGACCCCGCCGGAGGCATGAACAGCAGCCTCCGCCGGGGATGCACCAACCAACCCATGATCTGGTGGCATCCCCATCCATCGGTCACATTCGCGCGCCGCGCAACCCGTGTTTCCGCACGGCGGGCGCTCGCCCGGGTTGTCCCCACGAAATGCGGGGCGGTCATGCAGTCTTCCATCCCCTTGCATTCGCAGATTGCGGCTGCGCGGATCAAAAAAACCCGATCTTCGGATTCCTGAAATCCCGGATTTTGTTTTTCGCTCTTCGTCGCTAGGCTCACTTTTCGTGGCAGCCTACGCTTCCAGGCACGCGCTTCGCGGAACGGACATCCTCGGATTTCTGAGGACGTTCGAGGGCGCCGCCGCGACCTTTGCGCATGCCGGCGGCCATTGGTCGCTGTGGCTGCCGGAATTTGTGCCCGACGAGCATCCGCTCACGCCCGCCTCGCAGATTTTTTTTCCGGTGATCCTTCGCCACGAGGAGCAGGTCTTCGCGATCCGGTTCTTTTACGACTGCGCCACCTGCAAGGTGCGCTATTACACGAGCGCCATCCCCGACGAAGTCGCGGCGCTATCCGGATTCGAGAACGCGATCTCCGAGCTTTTCCGCCACAGCCTGCCCATCGAGCCGATCCGCCAGCGCAGCATCGGCCGAATGTTGGGCCGTCCGGCGGTCCCCGAGGTCCGGCTCAAGCCGCACCCGGCCGGAGAGGGATCTCCCGCCGATCCGCGCACGCTCGCAGTCCCAGGCCTCGCGGTTTCCGCGTCCGGAAAATCGGCGGATCGCGAAGTCACGCGCAATGTGCGCGTCGAGATCGGCCCGCGGGCGCGAATGGTCTTCCTTGTCCTCATCCTCACCGTGGGGTTCGTTGCTCTCGCGGCTGTCGCGGGGTTCATCTACCTTCAGGTCGCGCAGGATCCCGGCGTCGAGCACCACCGCCTCCAGCTCGAGGAGCTGCGCGTGCGCGACGGCCGCTAGCGGATTTTATTCCTGCAAATCCCGCCGGCTTCGGGAAAGCTGCGGGCGTGTTCGAGAAATCCCTCTTCGCGCAGCGGCTGACCGGCGGCAGCGGCATCGAAACGCTCATGGAGGATCTCGGGCACGCGATGGCCGAGGGCGGCGCGGGCATTCGGATGCTCGGCGGCGGCAATCCCGCGCTCATCCCCGAGGTCTCCGCCTGCTGGCGGCGGCGGATGCGCGAGCTGCTCGACGAGGGCGCCCGCTTCGACCGCATGATGGCCGTGTATGATCCGCCGAAGGGCAACCACCGCTTCGCGCTGGCGCTCGCGGCATTTTTGCAGCGCGCATATGGCTGGGACGTTGGCGCGGAGCACATCGGCATCACCGCCGGCGGTCAGTCGGCGTTTTTCTATCTGTTCAACCTGCTCGCGGGAGAGTTCGCCCGCGGACGGCGCAGGCGCGTGCTGCTGCCGGTCGTGCCGGAATACATCGGCTACGCGAACCAGGGACTCGGTGCGGATTTTTTTCTGGGCGTGATGCCGGAGATCGAGCACACGGGGCCGCATGCCTTCAAATATCGCGTGGATTTCGCGCGGCTGAAGATTGGCGCGGACCTTGGCGCAATCTGTGTCTCCCGTCCGACGAATCCTTCCGGCAACGTCCTCACGGATGCCGAGATCGTCCATCTCGACGCGCTCGCCCGAGAGGCGGGCGGGCCGCTGCTCATCGACAATGCCTACGGCGAGCCATTCCCGGGCATCGTGTTCACAAAAATCCGGCCGGTCTGGAACGAGAACATCATCCTGACGTTCAGCCTCTCGAAGCTCGGGCTGCCGGGCACGCGCACCGGCATCATCGTCGCGCACCCCGACGTGATTCGCGCGGTGACTTCGATGAATACGATCGTCGGGCTGGCGAACGGAACGATCGGCCAGGCCATCGTGACACCGCTGCTCGAATCGGGGGAAATCCTGGAACTCGTGCGCGCGCACGTGCGACCCTTTTACGAACGAAAGGCGGCGAATGCGCGGCGCTGGATCGCGCAGTATTTCGACGACGCGCTCGACTACCACGTGCACGCGAGCGAGGGCGCGCTGTTCCTCTGGCTGTGGTTTCGCGGGCTGCCGATTTCGGCCGCGGAGCTTTACGCGCGGCTGAAGTTTCGCGGCGTGCTGGTGGTGCCGGGGCACTTTTTTGCGATAGGTTCGGCCGAGGCGGAGCGGCACGCGAGCGAGTGCATCCGGCTGAGCTTCGCGATGGACGACGCGGTCGTGGAAGAGGGCATCGCGATCCTGGCCGACGAGGTGGCGCGGGTTTACGCGGGACGTTGAGAAACCGGGCGAAGACCGCCGAAGGCAGGCCTGGACGGGATTGACAGGATTTACCGGATTGGCGGGGATCTGAATTTGGAAATCGGGAAGTCAGGAAGGGCTCCGGAGTCTGGATTTCCATGATTCCCGCCCAGGAATGCGCTTGTGAAACCGGGTCTCCGATGCATCGTGAACGGATGCTCGCCGGCACGATTCGCAAAAGACTCGCCGCGGCTCCCTTCAAGCCCTTCATCATCCGCATGAAGGATGGTCGAGCCTTCGAAGTCAGACATCAGGATTTCGCCGAAGTCTCACCGAAGGGGAGCATGGTCATTGTTTTCGATGAGGACGATTCTGCCATCGAACTCTCCAGTCTGTTGATCGCGTCGGTCGAGCCGCTCAAGCCCGAAACGGCGGCCCCGACGGCGAGCTAGCAGGCAAATTGGGAAGCCTCTCTGCCCCGGATGTGGAGAACGAGCCGGTGGGGCCGGTCAGTGCTTCTGATGTTTCAGCTTTTGAATTTGCTTCTGGATTCGCGAGATCGTGCGAGCCCTTATGTCCGGATCTTTGATTTTCCTGGCTTTTGTCAGGGCTGATTTCAACGCCGTTAGCTTCTTCTGATATGCAGAGGGCGTAGGAGCGGGAGTGGGAGTTGCTGATGGCGTTGGCGAGATCGGAGTTGGGCTTGGCGTTGGCGTAACGGGAGTCGGGGTTGGCGTTGGCGTTGTGGAGATCACGAAGTCGGCCATGGCAATCTCGCTGGCAGCCAAGCCGTCCTTAAATGCCTTCGCCTTGATTGTTGCGGAATTGATAACCAGAAGAGGATCGCTGTAGGTGAGTGATGCCTCGGTGGGATCCGTTCCATCGTTCGTAAAGTGGATGACCGAGCCTGCCGTAGCGCAACTTAGAGTGACCGCCTGCGAGGTGGTGAAATTACCACCGGACGGCGAAATGGCTGGCGTGGCAACGGTTGCGAGGCCGCTCAGTGCGATCGAGGCCTGCCCGCGATAGGAATCCAGCCATGCCGTGCCGCCGGCGGTGGTCTCGAAGAGTTGCAAATTCTCAATGTGATATTGCGAGGATGCGGAACCGTTGATCGCAGTAAGATCGAAGAACAGGCTTACTGCGACCGGGCCGTCGCCATCGGCATGGAATGGCTCGGAGTCGCCTACGCGAACCGTGCCGTCGGCGCTCACCAAGTCTCCGGCCAGGGTGTAGTCGCCCTCGATCTTTGGGTTGACAAAAGACTTTGCCTGTAGCTTGTCGTCAATGCCATCGCCATCGGTATCCAGCTTCTCGAATGTGGGGTCACCCCAGATGCTGGCGTTCTCCGAGGAAACGCGAAATTCGCCGTTCGCCACGCGCTGGAGAGCCTGACCCTGACTGTTTTTCGCGGTGGCTCTATACCAGATCGAATATTTTCCAGCCTGCTGCACGTTCGGGATTACCGCCGCATAGACGCCGTCATTTGGTGCTCCATCGTTATGGAGGCCATCGTCGAGGAGACTTAGGCTCGCTGTCGAGGCATCCGGAAAGCTCACCGAGGCTGAGACGGTGCCATTTTGTATGGGCACTACAGGGGAACTGCCGATATCTGCCAAGGCGCAACTTACAACGACATCCTCCCCCTGATTGGCGGACGATTTCGTTTCCGGAAAGAGTGCGACGTTCGAATCGCCGGAGGCGACAATGCTGTAGCTTGTCGAGGACGCGAGGCCACTGCCATCCATAACCAATTTCCAAACACCTTTCGGCGGATTCGTGATCTCGTAATTCGTGGAGGCAGAACCATCGTCCTCGTTGGTCGAGGTTATCTGGACATTGTCAGCAGGTAAAACGATTGCGCCGTTTGGATTATAGAGATTAAAAGTTGATCCGGAGGAACCCGCCTCGCAATACAAAATCAACTTGGTTTCCGCATCTGATGTGATCTCGATATTGACGGACCCTTTGGCCACAGCGTTGCCACGAACGAACTCAAGCGTTTGGAAACTCGGCGATCGATTGGATACTGCAACCAGCGTCTTCACAGAGGCTTTAAACGCTGCTGCCGAGCTTCCAGTAAAGGTTCCTCGCAAAAGCTTTACTACGGCATTTGCAATCACTGGGTCCTTGAGCAACTCAAAATGGTCCGTAGGCGATGTATTCAGTGACAAGTCCGTCAATACGAAGCGAGGATTCGCAATGAATGTGTGATGATGAATGATTGCTCCCGTAAAGACGGTGTCATTAGCCTCGGGCGTATCGTTGTCACCGGTAACACTTGGACGTTCTACCGCTCCGTCATTCTCCTTTGCTGCCAACGGCCATGTGGCCATCGCAAAGGCGGCAGCCTTTAAGCCGAAAATGTCGGCGGATGCAAACCCTCCCGTACCCGCAAGGAGATCAAGTTCTGCTACATCGGCGGTTGGCCATTTGTATCGTTGATTAAAGTAATTCGTAATATTCGACGGCTGTAGATCATAAGTTGACGCCCATGGTGCTTGGTAGCACCTTTGTATGATTTTGGCGGAGATTTTGTGGTTTACCGCGAACTCGGCCAGAGGCGATCCGGCATTGGGCGTTCCAAGCATGATGACCTTATTAATCTTTACGGTGAAATTGTCGCCGGATAAGTCATCCTTGATTACGATGCTCTTGTTATCTTCGAGAAATGCTCGTATGATCAGGCCTCCCATGCTATGGGCGACGATATTGATAGCGGGAGGAAAACTTCCGGTGTCTCGCCGATATTGTTTTAACTTATGTCGAAGGTAGTTTTTTAGCGGATCTACGTTAGAAGCTATCCCAAAACCTCTGATTTGGCATGGGATATGCTAATTTATTGGGATGCTGCGACTTAGCGAGACGGAGTTGGATGTTCTCAGTGACCTTGTGCCCGATTTTGAGCCGAGTCCGAA
>JAQTOP010000130.1 GCA_028713285.1 Terrimicrobiaceae bacterium | reverse complement strand
CATGCGATCCATCGACGGCGTCACCGAGGCGGTCGTCATCTCGACGTGCAATCGCGTCGAATTTTATGCCGCCAGCATCTGCCCCGGGCGCGCGCTCGATGGCATTCGCGGCTACCTCGAGGGCCGCGCCGGCATCGAGGCGCCGCTCTACCACCACGACACCCCGCGCAGCGTGCGCCACCTCTTTCGCGTCGCCAGCGGGCTCGACTCGATGGTGCTCGGCGAGACGGAAATCCTCGGCCAGGTGAAGCAGGCCTACGCCGCCGCAGCGGACGTCGGCACGACTTCGCGCACGCTGAACCGGCTCTTCCAGAATGCGTTTCGCGTCGCCAAGTCCGTGCGCAGCGAGACGCAGATCACACGCGGCGCCACGTCCGTCGGCGCGGTCGCGGTCGAACTCGCGGGCAAGATTTTTGGCGACCTGAACCATCGTCGCGTGATGGTGCTCGGCGCGGGCGAAACGAGCGAGCGCACCGCGCGCAGCCTCGTCTCGCGCGGCGTGCGCACCGTAATCGTATCGAATCGCACCTTCGACCGCGCCGCCCAGCTCGCCGGCGAGATCGGCGGCATGGCCATTCACTTCGACCATTGGCAGAACGAGTTTCCGGACGTGGACATCCTCATCAGCTCCACGGCCGCCCCGCATCCCATCGTCACACGGGAGCGGCTCGAGCCCATGATGCGGCAGCGCGCGGGCCGGCCGCTCTTCATTATCGACCTCGCCGTGCCCCGCGACGTCGAACCCGCCGTGAACCGTATCGACGGCGTTTTCCTCTACGACATCGACTCGCTGCAGGACATCGCGCGGCGCTCCGTGGCCGTGCGCCAGCGCGAGATCGAACATTGCGAGCGCATCATCGACTCGCACGTCACCGAGTTCATCGGCTGGCTGCGCCGCGCCCAGCATTCCCTGCGCCCCTCGTGAAGCCGCTCATCCTCGGCACGCGCGGCAGCGACCTCGCGCTCGCGCAGACCCGTCTCGTCGCCGCCCGGTTGCTCGCCGCCGACCCGGGTATCGAGGTGGAGGAGCGGATCATCCGCACCACCGGCGACGCGCGGCTCGACGTGAGCCTCAGCTCCCCCGGTCCGCTCGACAAGGGCCTCTTCACCCGGGAACTCGAAGACGCCCTGCTGCGCGGCGAAATCGACGCCGCCGTTCACAGCCTTAAGGACCTGCCCGCCGACCAGCCCGCCGGCCTCGTCCTTGGGGCGATTCTCGAACGCGAGGAACCCGGCGACGTGCTGGTTTCCAGGATCCTGGGCGGCATCGACGCCCTGCCGCCGCGCGCGCGCGTCGCCACGAGCAGCCTGCGGCGGAAATGCTTCCTGCACTGGCGGCGGCCCGACCTCGACATCGTCGAGATTCGCGGCAACGTGCCCACGCGCATCCGAAAACTCGTCGAAACGCCCGCGCTCACCGCGCTCGTGCTCGCGGATGCCGGACTGCGCCGCCTCCGCGCCGCCGGCTGCCCGCTGGCGCTCGACGGCCTGTTCCTCACCGCGCTCGACTTCATGCTCCCCGCGCCCGGCCAGGGCGCCATCGCCCTCGAATGCCGCGCCGACGATTCCGGGGCCGCCGCGCGGCTACAGGCGATCCACCACACCACGACCGCCGCGTGCGTCGCCGCCGAGCGCGCGATCCTCTCCGGGCTGGGCGGAGGATGCCATCTGCCGCTCGGCGCTCTGGCGAGATTGGAAACGACCGGCGCATTCACACTGCGCGCCGCGTGGTTCGGCGGCGACGTGCCCCGCATGGCCGGGCGGAACGGCGCGATTGCAGACTGGCCGGCCCTCGCCCGGGCGGTCGCGGAGGAATTGGCCGTCGAGGAGGGTCCGCGCTAGCATCGAATTCCATGACCACTGGCATTTGTTATCTCGTCGGCGCGGGGCCGGGTGACCCGGGTCTGCTCACCCTGCGCGGAAAGGCCTGCCTCGAAAGCGCTGACGTCGTCATTTACGATTATCTCAGCAACCCGGAATTGCTGCGCCACGCGTCCGAGGCCGCCGAACGAATCTACGTCGGGAAGAAGGCCGGCGCGCACACGCTCGCGCAAGGGGAAGTCAATGCCCTGCTCGTCGAAGAAACGCGGGCGGGCAAAACCGTCGTGCGGCTCAAGGGCGGCGACCCGTTTGTCTTCGGACGCGGCGGCGAGGAGGCCGGGGCGCTGGCGGAGGCGGGTTGCCGTTTTGAGATTGTCCCCGGTGTTTCATCCGCCATTGCCGGACCCGCCTACGCGGGCATCCCGGTCACCCATCGCACGCACAACACGGCGCTCACGATTTTCACCGGCCACGAGGACCCGGCAAAGCCCGAAACGACGCTCGATTACGAAGCCATCGCCCGCGTCCCCGGCACAAAGGTAATGCTCATGGGCATCGAGCGGATCGACCGCATCACGAGCTCGCTGCGCGCCGCGGGAATGGACGCCGCGACGCCGGTCGCGCTCATTCGCTGGGCCACGACGGGCCGGCAGGAAACGCTCACCGGCACGCTCGACGACATTGCCGCCCGCGTGACGGAAGCGGGGTTCAAGGCTCCCGCAGTGGCCGTGTTCGGAGAGGTCGTGAAACTGCGCGAGACGCTGAACTGGTTTGAGTCCCGACCTCTCTTCGGCCGCCGCATTGCGGTGACGCGGACGCGCAAACAGGCCGGCGATCTCGTCGAACGGCTGCGCGCGCTCGGAGCCGATGCCTACGAGTTGCCGACGATCCGCATCGAGCCTGCTCCGAACCGTCGCGAATTCTCCCAGCTCGTGAGCGACGCGCACACCTACGACTGGCTCATTTTCACGAGCCCGAACGGCGTGGACACGTTTTTCGACATCTTCTACACGCTCTTCAAGGACGCGCGCTCCATCGGCGGCGCGCGGATCGCGGCCATCGGTCCCGCCACGGCCGAAAGGGTGCGCAACTACCGACTCGATGTCGATTTGCAGCCTGCGAAATACGTCGCGGAGGAAATCGTTGCGGCGCTGCAGGCCGAGACGACGGTGGACAACCTCAAAATCCTGCTCATTCGCGCGGAGGGCGCACGCGACGTCCTCCCCAAGGAACTCACCCGACTCGGCGCGATCCTCGATGAGGCGGTGGCCTACCGCACCGTCCCCGTGAAGGCCGACGTCGCAGGCGGCATCGCCCGCTTCCGCGAAGAAGGCGCCGACTTGATCACGTTCACCAGTTCATCGACAGCCGAGAATTTTGTCGCACTCAAGCTGCCGTTGCCTCCGGAATTAAGGACTGCCAGCATCGGGCCCATTACCTCCGCGACGCTGCACAAGCTCGGGCTCGACGTGGACATCGAAGCGGACGTTCACGACATTCCGGGACTGGTCGAGGCCATCCGTGTGTTCCTCGCGACGGGTTGAAGCGGCCGCGGGATTCACAGTGAACGTGCAACGCGCGTCACTCGCCGCCTAGTTTTCATCGGTGGAGAACTCCACGCTATGCGGTTTCGCCGAGGTGGAATGGGCCACGTGCAGGCCGACGAGCCGCGCCATCATGACGACGAGCATGATCTGCCCAACCACCGCTTCAAACACCGCAAGACTCCGCGCGAACGCCTTGGCGGGAAGCACGTCGCCGAAGCCGACCGTGGTGAGCGTGGTAAAACTGAAATAGACCAGCCAGCCGGGCTCGTCATACAAGTCCACTTTCTCCATGTTGGGAGCAACGACGCTGAAGCTGCCCCGGTCCGCTATTTCCAGCATCGTGTAACCGTAGCCCCACACGATTCCGGCCAGAAGATACACGCACGCCGCGCCGCAAAGGATATTGCCATCGACGATGCGCGCGCGGAAGACCATGCGCAGGATCGTCGCCGTCACATAAAGGAGAAAGAGCGTCTGCGCCACCACGTGGACGAGATCGACGGTTTTGCGCGAGAGCACCCGATCGAGGCCGAGACGGCTCAACTCGATGCTGCTCAGCCCCAGCAATGCAAGAATGACTCCCGCCGCGCAGATGACGACCGCGCGGTGGTGCGCGAGGTTCCATACCGCGTAGGCGGAGGAAACCGTGAGGAGGATCGTGAGCGGCGCAAGTCCCGAAGGCCCCTGGATGCCCTCCAGGTGGTGGGCGGCCTCCGCAGTGAGCGGCGCGCCGACGATCATCGAGAAAATCGCCAAAAGCAGGACGCCAAACGGATAGTTGCGGAAGAATTCCGCGATCGTTTGTCTGCGGCGCTTCATCGGATGAGATCAGACTCCGAACCCCGCAAATCCACAAAATACCGGGCGAGTTCCAAGAGGCCGTTCCTCCCGCTTCGGAAGCTCCGCAGGCCGGAGCGTCCTATTCCTCGGCCTCCTCCATGCGGAAGCTCACATTCTTGATCTGCGCGGCGGCGCAGGTATTCATCACGTCGATCACGCGCTGGTAATTCGCGTAGGGTTGCGGAGTGATCGTGACCATTGCCTCGGTCTTGTTGGCGGTCGAGGCCTGGCGGAAACGCTGGAGCGTGCCGAGCAGCTCGGGCATTTCGTGGGATTGCCCGCTCCCCGCGTCAAACTGACGGTCGTTAAGCAGCACCTGGCCGGCATTCGTGATCTGGATGACCTGCTCATCCGGGATGACGACCGGCGTTTCGGACGATGCCGTGCCAGGCAGGCTGGAAGCGAGATGCATCTCGGTCTTTACGGCTCCGGCGGAGCACATGAAGAAGAGGATGAGAATGAAGATCACGTCGATCATCGGAGCGATCTGGAACTGCAGACCCTCCTCGTGAATGTTGCGGACTCTCATGGCTAGTCGTGGTTGACCGCGGTGAAGACGGTGTCGCTGATCCCGGCCTCGGCGCAAGCCTCAAGGACGCGCTGCACATAAAGCGCCGGCAGCGACTTGTCGGCACGAATCAGCACGCGAAAGTTTTTCTGATTCGTCGCGGCAATTTTGAGCTTTGCGGTGAGGGCGTCGAGCTTCTCGTAGCGGATGGAATCCACCACCACCCAGCCGGTTTTTGCCGCGGGATTCCAGTGCAGGTTGAGCACGGCCTCGGCGCGGGATTTCTCGGGCTTCGAGGCGTTCGCGGCGACGGGTAGTTTGATATTGGGATCGCCCTGCAGCACGCTCGCCGACGTGATCATGATGAAAAACACGAGCACCGTGAGGAGCACGTCGATCATCGGCGCGATCTGGAATTCGAGTTCCTCGGCGCCCGACTGATGGCGGCACCTCATGAGACCGACGGTTCGGCATCCGGCAGGCCGCCGGCGGCCGCAGGCTGCTCACCGATCCAGTTCGGCGCCGCGGCAAAAATCGGCTCCGTTCCGAAGTAAATGCCATCCATGTCCTGGTAGGGCATGCCACGGAAAAGCGTGTTGATGTGGTCCTCGGCGTAGGCCGTGGCCGCCGTGATCCAGTTGCGGAAAACGTAGTAAAACGTGAATGCAGGAATGGCGATGAAGAGACCGCTCGCGGTCGCGACGAGCACCTCGCCAATGGCACCTGCCAGCGCGGAAGGATCGCCGATGCCGCTCGTGCCGAGCGTCGAGAACGCGCCCATCATGCCGAGCACCGTGCCGGTAAGACCGAGCATCGGGGTGATGACGCCGATCAGGTTCAGATAGTAATTGCGTGTCGCGAGACCGGCGATGCCTTTGGCCAGCGTGTCCTCCATCGCGCGCTCGGTCACTTCCTTGCCCTGTCCCACGCACAGGAGCCCGGTATAGACGGCATCGGTAAACAGGCCGGGGTTCTGGCGGCAATACTCCACGGCAGCCTGGTAATCGCCCTCAGTGAAGAGCTTGCGCAGCGTGGAAACCTGGTCATCCGGCACGAGCTTGCGCCGGCGCAGGGTGAGAAAGCCAAGCGCGATCAGGCTGCACATGCCCACGGACACGAGGCCAATGGGAATCATCATCACGCCGCCCTCTTTGAGCACCGTCCAGAGCGTCTTGTTCTTGTGCGGGGCCTTCTCCGCGGCGGCGGGCGCAGCGGCCTCCTGCGCATGCGATACAGCGGGGAGGGAGACGGTCAGGACGAGAAGGCTCAAGAGGATCGAGAGCAGATTTCGATTCCGGATTTTCATGACAATTGGACGGTGGGTTTCTGGGTGATATTGGCGCGCGGCGCGCGGCTGGCGATGACGAATCCTCGCAATTGCGCGGAGCGCTAACGTAGCAAGGACACTTCGGGAGGCAATGGCGATTTTCTCAAGGGTTATCTTCAGGCTCCGTTACCGGGACGCGACGGCGCGTGCAAGGGAAAAAGAATACAGCATGCCGGACGAATGGGAATCGTAAAATCCGCGCGCCAAATTCGCAGGCCACGCCTACATTTCCCGGATGGATTTCGCCAATGCCGCGCTCTTCGGCGCAGACCCGCAGGAGCGCATCGTCGCCGTGGAATTCGATGGGACCGCGGCGGCGCTCGTGTTCGTCCGCGAGGAAAATGGCGCCACCCGCGTCGAGGACCACGGCTTCCGCCCCTGCGCATGGGTCCCGGCCGGCACCCCCGACGCCGCCCCGCTCGCCGGCGGTCATTTTTTTGGCGCGCTGCGCG
>JAQTOP010000129.1 GCA_028713285.1 Terrimicrobiaceae bacterium | reverse complement strand
GAACTCCTTCCCGCTGGCAGGCGGCGCAAGGAGGTCGAACGATGGTTCGAGCGCCTCGAGCGCTGGGCCGGGTCGCGCCTGCTCGCGCCGACCGCGGAGGTGATGCGCGAATGGGGGCGGCTTTGCGCTCGAAACGAGCGGAAGGGCCGCCGGCTGCCGGTTTTGGACAGCCTGATTGCCGCCACGGCTCTCACTCACAATCTTTCGCTCGTGACGCGCAACACGGCCGATTACCCGTCGGATATTCCCTTGATCAATCCGTGGGAAAATTGATGCGACCGATAACGGCGCCGTCTGTCGGAATTGCTTTCAACCGCTTCTCCATCGACCTTCCACGCCATGCCCAACCGCCTCGCCGCCGCCACGTCACCCTACCTCCTCCAGCACGCGGAGAATCCTGTGGCATGGCACGAGTGGGGCGGGGAGGCGTTCGCTCTCGCCCGGCAAAAAAATCGCCCGGTGTTTCTCTCCATCGGCTACTCGACCTGCCACTGGTGCCACGTCATGGCGCACGAGTCGTTCGAGAATCCCGAGGTCGCCGCCGTGCTCAACGAGTATTTCGTGAGCATCAAGGTGGATCGCGAGGAGCGCCCCGACATCGACCGGCTTTACATGGCCTTCGTGCAGGCGACGACGGGCAGCGGCGGCTGGCCGATGAGCGTGTGGCTCACGCCGAATGCCGAGCCGTTCTTCGGCGGCACGTATTTCCCTCCTGCGGACTGCCACGGACGGCCGGGATTCGTCACCGTGCTCGAACGCATCGCCGAGCTGTGGGCGCGCGAACCGGAACGCGTGCTGGCGCAGGGCGCCGACGTGATCGCCTCGCTGCGCGAAACTTCCGCCGCTCCGGCCGGCGCGGAGCCGCCGGATGCCTCGCCGCTCCGGGCGGGCTGCGAGGCATTCGCGGGCGTATACGACCCGGTCGATGGCGGCTTCGGCGGCGGGCCGAAATTCCCGCGTCCGTCGGTCTTCAACTTTCTGCTTCGCATCGAAAAGCCGCGCGCGCTCGAAATGACGCTGCACACGCTGCGCCGCATGGCGGCGGGCGGAGTGCGCGATCATCTTGGCGGAGGCTTTCATCGCTATTCGGTCGATGGCGGCTGGCGCGTCCCGCATTTCGAAAAAATGCTCTACGACCAGGCGCAGCTCGCCGGCTCCCATCTCGACGCCTGGCAAATCACGAACGACCCGCATTTTGCCGATATCGTCCGCGAGACGCTTGGCTACGTCAGCCGCCGGCTCACGCACCCGCGCGGCGGCTTCTTCTCGGCGGAGGATGCCGACAGCCTCTTCGAGCACGGGAAACCGGAGCACGGCGAGGGCGCATTCTACGTCTGGTCGCACGAGGAAATCGCGCGCCATCTGGACGCAGAAAGCGCCGCGATTTTCTGCCGCCATTACGGTGTCGAGCCGGGTGGAAACGTCGATCCGTCCGCCGATCCGCACCACGAGTTCACCGGCAGGAACATTCTTTTCGAGCGCGAGCCGGCCGGCTCCGAATCGCTCGCGAAATCCCGGGCTCTCCTCGCGGAGGTGCGTGATCAGCGGCCGCGCCCGCACCTCGACGACAAGATTCTCACTGCCTGGAACGGCCTCATGATCTCGGCCTTCGCGCGGGCGGGCGCGGTGCTTGACGACGAAGGCTTTCTGGCCGCCGCCGGGCGCGCGGCGGCCTTCATCCGCTCCGAATTATTCGATGAAAAAAGCGGCGAGCTGCTGCGCACCTGGCGCGATGGCCGGGCCGCGATCCGCGCCTTCGCCGAGGATTACGCCTTCCTCATTCAGGGACTGCTCGACCTCTACGAAGCCGGTTTCGATTCCGCCTGGCTGTCGTGGGCCATCGAGTTGCAGGGCATGCAGGACAAGCTGTTTTTCGACCAAGCCGCCGGCTCCTACCTCGGCAGCGCGGAGGGCGATCCGCTCGTGCCGCTGCGCCTGCGCGACGACTACGACGGAGCGGAACCGTCCGCGAACTCCATCGCCGCGCGAAACCTGCTGCGCCTCGGCTGGCTGCTGCACGACGATGCCTTCGTCGGGCGCGCGCGCCGCGTCGTGGGCTCGTTCGCGACGATTCTGCGTCGCATGCCCTCCGCCGTGCCGCAGATGCTCTGCGCGCTGGACATGCTGCTCGCGCCGCCGCGCCAGTGCGTGATCGCCGGCGGACGCGGCGCCGCGGATACCGCCGCGCTGGCCCGTGCGCTCCATCGAAAATTCGAGCCGAACCGCGTGATTCTTTTCGCCGGCGACACGGCTGCATCGAGGGAAATGAAACCCATCGGCGGACGCGCCGCGCTCTACGTGTGCGAGGATTTCGCCTGCCGCGCCCCGATCACCGATCCCTCGGAAATCGTCCCGCGCCTCCGCGCCTCTGCGTGATCCTCAATCCGCGGTGAGCATCGCCGCACCGAAAACGCCCGCGCTGTCGCCGAGCTGCGGCTTGAGCAGGGCCGCCTCGAAGGTCGGCGCAAAAATGCGCGCGCCGATCCGCTCCCGCATCTCCGCGCCATACAGCACGTCGAGGTTGCCGACGCCGCCGCCGATCACGACGGCATGCGGGTCGAACGTATCGACGATGAAGGCCAGCGCGCGGGGGAAGTAGTCCTTGAGCCGCTCGATGGTCGCGGCGGCCGCCGCATCCTCATCCACCCGCGCGGCGATTTCCTTGAGACCGCGCCGTGCGCCGCTTTCCTTTTCGTAAAATGCCTCGAGAGCCGGACCGGCAATATAGACCTCGATGATCCCGCGCGTGCCGTAGCCGGAGACTTCGCCGCCCGGTTCGATGACAAGCTGGCCCCATTCGCCGGCGATGCCGTGGCAGCCGTGCAGCACCTTGTTGTGGACCACGTAGCCGCCGCCGCAGCCGGTGCCCATGATGATGCCGAACACGGTCTCGTAGCCGCGCGCCGCCCCGAGCGTCGCCTCGGCGAGCGCGAAACAATTCGCGTCGTTTTCGATGACGACGGGCATGCCGAGCCGCGCTTCGAGGTCGGCTTTCAACGGCCGGCCATTCAGGCATTGCGTGTTCGAGCCGCGCTGGAGTTGCGTCTTCGGATCGAGCGTGCCCGGGGTGCCGATACCCAGGGATTGCGGAAATTCGCCGGGATGGGCCGCGCGCAGGTCGTCCACCACCTTCGCGATCCTGCCGATGATGTGCTCGTAGCCGCGCGCCGATTCCGTCGCGTGGCGCAGGCGATGCACCGGCTCCGCGGGACTTGCCGGGTCAATGATGGCGCCTTCGATTTTCGTTCCGCCGAGGTCGATTCCAATGAGATGCATGATTGTTTTGCAGGAGACCGCGAGCCGCTCCGGTCAATAGGATTTCGCGAATACGACCCGTTGCCGGCTCGGCTCGCCAGTGAAAATGCACACGCCGGGCCCGGAATGCGGCTCGAAGGGGATGCATCGAATCGTGACCTTGAGGTCCTCCTTGACCTTCGCCTCGACCGCGGCGCTGCCATTCCAATGCGCGAGGGCAAATCCGCCATGCGCCTCCGGCTTCTCCGCGTTCCCGGGAGTGAACCAGGCGTAGAATTCCTCCTTCGAGCCGATCACGCGCGTCTGCGCGTCGCGGAATGCCGTGGCGCGCGCGAGCAGGTTCGCCTGAATCTCCTCGAGGATCGCCGGGATGCGGTCCACCGCCGCGGCCTGCGCGAGGAATTCCTTCTGCTTCGGCGGCTGGTCGCGGCGTGACAGGGCGACGGTCCCCGCCTCCAGATCGCGCGGACCGATCTCGATGCGAATCGGTGCGCCCTTCTTGATCCATTCCCAGCTCTTTGTGCCGCCGCCCACGTCGCGAGCGTCGATCTCCACGCGCACGGGTTCGCCGCGAAAGCTCTGCGCGCGCAGCCCGGCGGCAAGTTGCTCCGCCGCGGCGAGCACCGCCTCGCGCGTCTCCGGCTTCGGCGTGATCGGAATGACGACTGCCTGCGAGGGCGCGACGCGCGGCGGCAGGACCACCCCGTCGTCGTCGCCGTGCGCCATGATGAGCGTGCCGATCAGCCGCGTGCTCACGCCCCAGCTCGTCGTCCACGCGTGCGCGAGCTGGCCGTCGCGGCCCTGGAACTCAATGCCCGCCGCCTTCGCGAAATTCTGTCCGAGAAAATGCGAGGTGCCGGCCTGGATGGCCTTGCGATCCTGCACCATCGCCTCGATGCACAGCGTGCGCACCGCGCCGGGGAAGCGCTCGCTCTCGCTCTTCTCGCCCGTGAGCACCGGGATCGCCAGCCACTCGCGCGCGAAGGTCTCATACACGCCGAGCATTTGGTTGGTTTCCCCGACGGCCTCGGCCTCGGTCTCGTGGGCGGTGTGGCCCTCCTGCCACAGGAACTCCGTCGTGCGCAGGAAGAGCCGAGGCCGCATCTCCCAGCGGACGACATTGGCCCATTGGTTGATCAGGATCGGCAGGTCGCGATACGAACTCACCCATTTCGCGTAGGCCGCGCCGATGATCGTCTCCGAGGTCGGCCGCACGACGAGCGGCTCGGTGAGCGGCCCGGCGGGCACGAGCCGGCCATCGACCTTCTCGAGCCGGTGGTGCGTGACCACCGCGCACTCCGTCGCAAATCCCTCGACGTGGTCCGCCTCCTTCTGCAGGTGGCTGAGCGGAATGAAGAGCGGGAAGTAGGCGTTCTTGTGGCCGGTCGCCTTGAACATCCCGTCCAGCACCGCCTGCATCCGCTCCCACAGCGCATAGCCCCAGGGCTTGATGACCATGCAGCCGCGCACCTCGGAATTCTCGGCCAGGTCGGCGGCGCGCACGACCTGCTGATACCACTCGGGAAAATCCTCGTCGCGCCGCGGGGAGATCGCTGTCTTTTCGCTCATACGGAAGCCGCCCGTTGTGCCGGACGCGCCCGCGCGATTCAATCCCAATCAATCATCGGCTCACCGGGAGGTTCGCCCTCCCTTGGACTTGTGCCAGAGTGCGGCGTATGGATGAGGTCGGGCGCAGGCATCCGGCCCGCGGGGTTTACGTTACGCCATGCATTCCCGTCATCGTTTCGTGACGGTTTGCACGGACTCCCCATGCCGACGAAAGCGAAAAGCCCGCGCCGATCGATTCGGCGCGGGCAGGGGAATCGCAGGGCCACGTTACGCGGCGCGCTTGCGGCGGCGCATCACGATGAGCGCGCACAGCAGGCCGCCGATGACGACGCTCCATTGGCCAGGCTCTGGGACGGCGCTGACCGTGATGCCTGTCGCGATGTCGGACAGAGCCGCCGGGTTGCTGACAATCGAGCCAACGCGCGCGGTCGTCCACGAGGAGCTGCCGACATCATATGTGCCGGTTAGTTTCGTGTAGGCGCCACTCGTCGGATCGGGGAGCAGAGTGGTGTTAGTTCCGTTGCCGAACGTCCCCTGCGCGTTGTTGTAGAGGTCGTTCGTAGGCAGGACGTAGCCTCCTGTGGCAGGCTTCGCCGTCCCGACAGCACTGCCAAAGAAAACGGCATCAACCGGCACCGTCGAGGCCGTGAGCGATCCGGCGAGACCCGCAAAGACGCCAATTCCGTCTGCGTTGGAGCCGCCATTCCCGAAAACGCCGGCCGAAGCCGCAGTGCCGAAGCCGTCGCCTGCGACGGTCGCGACGTCGATGGAGCGAATCCAATTTTGCCCGGAGATATCGAGAGTGCCGGCGCCGTTGATGAGCTTGCCGCTGCCACCCACGTAAAAGACGCTGCCTCGGGCGACCGTGCCTGTGGTTAGATTGAATCCGTAGGTGATTGCACCGCCGGCGATCCAGCCGTTCGAGGTTGCGGTGCCATTGTTCGCCCAGACGACTGAATAATTGTTAATCGAGAAGTCGATATCCTGGGTGGCCACCAATTGGAGGTATTCATTGTTTCCGTCCGTGCTCGGCGGGTTTGCCAGGTAACCGGAGATGGCAATCTGAGCGTTTGCTCCGCACACGAGAATCATTGCGAGAGCGATGGATGCGACTGTTTTCCTCATTTGTCTTGGCGATCGGTTGGTTGTGCTTCTTTGCGGCCTGTCCTGAAGCGATTGATTCGCGCGGGATGCAGGCCAGCGGCGCGGAGAATTTCAACTGGCGCGGCGGCCACCAACTGCGTTTTTGCAACAAGATCGTCACATGCGCGCAGCCCGCGGGAAACGGGCGGAATTCAGCAGCCTTGGGATGCCAAATCCAGCGAATCGAAGGATCGGGCGTGAAGCGCGGAATCGAACCACGGATGGCACGGATCCCGCGGATGGAGGACATTCGGGAACCGCGGATGGCGCAAATTGCGCGGACGGATACTTCCGATCCGTTTCATCGTTCGTGGGAGGGCGAGGCTCCCGCCGAGCCGATTTTTCAACGGCAGAGGGGGAGGGGCGTCGCCCGGGTTGGGGGACGGGGCCCCAATCCCATCTGGACGACCTGGGCACCGCAGCGCGGTGCCCCTACCCCGCAACGGTCCAGTTCTTAGCTGGACTTGGTGTGAGCCGTGAACTCGGGAATAGTCGGCTCACCGGGAGGTTCGCCCTCCCCATGCCGACGAAAAGAAAAAGCCCGCGCCGATTCACTCGGCGCGGGCTTTTAGCAAAGAAGCTGAAGTCAGGCTACGCGGCAAGCTTGCGACGGCGC
>JAQTOP010000036.1 GCA_028713285.1 Terrimicrobiaceae bacterium | reverse complement strand
ATTCCTTGTCGCTGATATCGCTCTCGTATGCTGCTCTCTTGGCTTCCATCCCAAGTGTTGCACCACATCACCTTGCCTTTGTACAGCCCTTTCACTCCGCTCCCTCGACTTTTTTCACACCCTCTAAGGCCAAAGCCGCAAACGCAGGCCCGTCGCCATCGTGCGGCGGCTCTGTCGCTGGCGGCGTTCGCTCGTCCACCCTGCGCGAGCGCAAAGACGCCTCGAACGAAAAATCCTCGCAGAAAAATCGCTGATTGCCGGCCTGATCGGGCTCCTCGGCATTCTCGCGGCGGCGATCCAGGTTCGTAGGATCAGGGGGCCGCCGTCATCGCGTTAGAACGTCACCGACACGCGGCCGCCGAGGACGAGGGCGTTGCCGAGGTCGCCGTTGCCGTCGGGGCGCACGATGTATTGGAGGTCGGGCTGGATGTGCAGCCACTTGGTGATCTGCGCGTCGTAGGTGGCCTCGATCACGGCTTCGCAGCCGGCCTGGCGCGCGCCTTCGTCGAATTGCGTCTGCGCCGCGCCTTGGGTGAGGTCCGCGTATCCGAGCGCTACGCCGATGACGTCGTCGTCGCGGCCGGGGATGAGGCCGGTGTAAACGAGGCCGGTGTCGAAATAGAAGCCGACGAAGTTGCGGTCCTGCGGGTCGAAGGAGATGCGGCCGAACCAGCCGAGGCCCCGATTCGACGGTTCAAGTTTGACGGGCTCCTTGAAGGATTTGCCACTGGCTGGCGCGACAGCTTTGGCATCCTTGCTCGTGACAGGGGCGGCTTGCCGGTCGGGCTCGCGGTAAAGCTGCTGATCGACGATGGCGTAGTAGCCGCTGTCGCCCCATGTGCTGTTGTCGCCATTGGCGGCGGCAAAGTCGGCGGAGTGGAACCACGCGCCGATCTTGAGCTGGCCGGGCAGGCCGGTGGCATGGTCCGCGTGATTCCAGCGGAATTGCGCTTCGTTGATCCAGAGGTAGCCGAACTTCTCGTTGAGCCGCCAGCGGAAGCCGGTGCGGTTGACATCCTGCGCGAAAACGTCGCCTTCGAAGATGCCGGTCTGGAAGGTGAACCAATCGACGGGATGAATCGCGAGGCGCACGCCGGGAGCGCCCATCGGATAGCCCGGGCCGCCGTTTGGAATATTTGTGTAAGCAAAAGCCGGCCAGCCGAACGTACCATTGATGAAGGTCGCGCCATAGTCCGAGATGATGAACTCGGAGTCGGCGGTGAGCTGGCCCAGTCGGATCGAAATCTTATCGTCGAGGAGGTTTTGCTGGAACCACATTTCGAGCATCCGCAGCGTATTGAAGCCGGCGATATTCGAGACGGTAAGAAAGTTGCCGACGAGATCCTCGGAGGCGTCCCGGCCCGAGAGCCAGAGCCAGGTCGTGCTGAAGCTCGCGCCCTTCCAGGCGACGAGCTTGTCGAAATCGATATTTGTCCCGAAGTCGAGGAGTCCGGTATAGACCGCGCCGCGTTTCAGACCGCCGGTCGTGTTGCCCCAGACTTCCGCGGTGTAGCCGCCGAAGAACTCGACGCCGTGATCCGCAAGAAATGGACGGGCGCCGCCGCAGTCTCCAAGGACGCAGTCGGCCTGGAGCCAGGTATTGAGCGGGCCGGGCTGGGTTTGCTGGTCTTCAAGGACATCCTGCTGCGCGATCAGCGGGCTCGTGAAGAGCGCGCAAGCGGCAAGGACGACAGACGGGATGTGGGTGTGTTTTGGCATGGAATGGTTCAACGGTGCGGAGTCGCCTCGGGCTGGGGATGCTCGCGGCGGGTCTGCAAATAGGTATTGAACGCGGCTTGCTTCCGTTGGCCCTGCCAGCGGACGAAGAGCCATGCGATCCCGACGTAGACAAAGCCGAGGAACGGGATGAGCAGGCCCTCCCACGAGGGGTAGAGGCCAAGCCACGTGCCCATCCAGGTGGGAATTTCGAGGCCGTGGATCGGGTGAATGGGCATCCAGCCGATGGTCTGGAAAAGCCGCACCGTCGAGCCGAGGAACGTCGCGAGGATGGTGACGACGAGCGCGCCGGTGACGACGAGCAGCTTGCGATACGGGAGTTTCATGCCCCAGCGGAAGATCGCCCAGCCGGCGATGCCGATCACTGCAAGGCCGGCAAACAGGCCGGTGAGCGAGGCGGTGACGCCGCCTTCGAGGATGAGGCTCTGCATGAAGAGCGTGGTTTCAAAGCCCTCCCGGTAGATCGTGAGAAAGCCGACGCCGCACATCGCAAAGGATTCCCAGCGCTGGCCGCGCCGCAGGGCGGCTTTGTCCTTGAGCTCGCGGAGACGCGTGTTCCAGCCGGTCCAGTAGTATTTGTGGAAAACCCAGTTCGTTACGATGAGCAGGATGATGACCGCGAGGATCGAGATGACCGCTTCGAGCGTCTCGCCGTATCGGCTGAGCGAGGAAATGACCGTGCGGGCGAGGAGGAACGTGATCGCGGAGACGATGACAGCCGCGAAGGCCCCGATGCCGACCTGGCGGCGGGAGTCCGCGTTCTCCGGTCCGCGCAGGCCCGCGAGGAGCGCGGCGAGAATGACTACGGCCTCGAGGCCCTCGCGCAGGACAATGGTGAAGGCCGTGATGGAAACCGTGGTCGGGGAGAGGCCGACGCGGAGGAGGGCGACGCATCCGTCGAGCGCCTCGAGGGTGCGCTCGTAGGGAGCCTCGAGGGCCGCGCCCTGCGCGTGCTGGTCGAGCACGGCCTTGATGCCCGCGCCGTCGCGTCCGCCGTCGAGAAAGCTGCGCTCCGCGCGGGTGGCCAGATCGGGATCGCGCGGCAAGATGCGGCTCTCGATCTCGAGATCGAAGGTGGTGTAGGCCTCGAGGCGCAGGGCATTGGCCTCTCTCCATTGGCCGGTGCGGGCGGATTGGAGGGATTGGCCGAGGAGCGAGCGAATCTCGAGCGCGGTTTCCTGCACGACGTCGGAGCCTTTGCCCGCCTTGCGGAGCGAGACGCCAAATTTGTCCTGCAACAGGGCGGAGAGGTTTTTGCATTCGCGCTCGACGGACGCGAGTTCACCTCTCGCGACGATGGTTTCCTCTAGTGTTACGAAGCCGCCTTCGAGATCGGTTCCATGGGCGGCCATGGCGGCGGATTTGGTCTTGAGCCAGTTGGGCCGGACTTCGACGAGAAGCTGCTGCGCCTGCACGGTGAAGCTGACGGCCTCGCGATATTCGAGCGGGACGGCGATCTGTCCGTCGCGCACGCCGTTGCGATATTCCATTGGCACGAGGCGGAGCAGCTTCACGACGAGGCGTTCCTGATGCTCGACCTCGTCGGAGGAGAGCAAGTCGGGCAGCCGGCCTTCGATGGAGGCTTTCCATGCGGCGATCGACGCGGCGTCCACGCCGGGTGGAGAAACGGCGGTGGCGGGTTGGCCGGTGACTTTGGCCGCGGCGAGGAGGGCGGATGGGAACGTGGTGAGAGCCTGTATCTCGGCGGCGCGCAGGCTCACCAGCTCCGGAGTGGCGCGGCCGGCCTTTGCGAGGCGGAGCAAATCGTCGGTGCGTTCCCGGGCGCGGCTGCCCTGCCAGACGAGCGTTTCGCGAGCAAGCAATCGGGCGACTTCGGCGCGCTGATCTTCGGCACCGCCGATCCGCTGGAGAGCGAGGAGTCCCTCGACGGCGCTGGCATGCTTCGGAAGCTTGATCGCGGCGCGTGCCTGACGGGCGACGTCGATATCGCCGGCGCGATAGGCGGCGAGCATTTCGAGGGCGAGCGTTTGCTGGAGAGCGCCCCGCAGCGTGCCTAGAGTCTCGGCGGTGGCGGTGAAGCTGGTGGCGGCGGAGAGGCGGGCGACGGATTTTTCCCACAGCGCGCGTGCTTCGGGGGAGCGAAGCTGCTTGCCGAAGGCATCGAGCGCCGCGCGCTGCGGTTGGCCGGCCTCGACGCGCCTGGCTACCGCCGCGAGCGCGAGGTCGTCAAGGGCGGATTGGGCGGCGTCCGTCCCGTCGAGCACGTCCGCACGGCCGACAGGGGTGACGGCGAGCAGAGCGAGAGAGGCGAGCAGTGGGAGTCGCATGGATGCGGGCGCGGAGGATCAGTTTTTCTCAACGAGAGCTTTCGTCTGTTCGATTTGTGGCACGAGCTTGTCGGTATGCTCCTTGGCTTGGGAGGCCATTTCGTCAATCTCGGCCAGTGAGATCGTCCGGGCGCCGGCCTTTTCGCGGGCTTCGATTTTGTCCAGGAAGGAGGTGATGCCCTGAAAGCCGCTGCGGATGGACTTCGCGAGACCGGCATCCTTTTTCGCCACCTCGGGATTGACGGCCTGATACATGATCGCGCAACTACCCATGATGCCGCGCATGTCGGAAACGCGGCTGACCGCGTAGAATCGGCCGGAGGCGTGTTCGGAATAGCGGGACTCCTTCCAATCCTCGAAGTAGTCGGAGAGCGTCGGCGTCATCGTGATCATGGCGGCGATGCAGTCGGCGGATGTCGGCTGCCAGGCTTTCGCATCGGCAAGGAGCGCGTCGAGCCGTTTGGAAACATCGCCGGCCGCGGCGAGAACGACTTCGACTTTCGGCAGCGATTCGCGCGGGGCGATTTTGCCGTCGCCGTCCAGATCGAGCGGTGTGACCCAGCGCTTGTCGCCTCCCCAAAGAGCCGGCTCGATGATGTAGGTGAAGAGGCAGCCTTGATGATCGATTTTGCCGCCGTCACGCAGCGGGAGGACGATTTCGGCGACGTTCTCGGCTCCCGGAGTTTGCGGTACGCCGGCGTCGAGGTCGCGGTCATAATGCGTGAAGGAATCGACGCCGCCGACGATGCCCTCGACGGTTTCATATCCGTAGCTGTCCATCGTCTTGTAATCCTCCTGCATCGCCTTCACGAGAGCGTCGATTTCGGGCTGTTTTGAAGCATGGGCTTTCGCGTATTCGCCGTGATGGGCGTCGATGATCGCGGCGTAGGCGTTCGCGTCCTTCACGAACGCGTGGCCCGCTTCGTCCATCTTTGTGACAGTGCCAACCAGATAGGATTTCACCCCTTCGACGTTGCTTACCTCGGAGCGAACGAGGGACGTCGTCGTGGCGAGGATGGCGGTGGCAGAGGCGAGGAGGGAGAGAGAATGGCGGGACATGGGAATCGGTGAGGAATAATGCAATTGAGACTCGATCTCATACCAGAAATACGCGATGAGGCAGGAGTTGGAAGTCTTTTTTTGCCGCAAAGCGAAAAATCTTTCCTGTTCGGATGCCGGCCAAACAGAAAGTCGGGAATACCCGGATTTCAGGCATTCCCGACTTGAAAAGGGGGCCAGAATTGAGGCGGCTACGCGGGGCTCGGAGCGGGGAGGCCGTCCGGCGGAAGTTCAGTCCGCGGCGGCTTGGCCGGTTCCGGAGCGTCGCTTGTCATCGGGGTGGGAGGAAGCGGCGGAGGCTTCGGCTGATGGACAGGAGGATTCCGCATGTGTCCGAGCTCGATCAGATCCTTCACCTGCGCGCCTTCGAGGGTCTCGAACTCGAGAAGGGCCTTGGCGATGAGTTCGACCTGAACGCGATGGGCCTCGAGAACCTTGCCGGCGTGGGCATAGGCGTCGTCGATGAGCCGCTTCACCTCCATGTCGATTTGCTGGGCGGTGGCTTCGCTGTATTCGCGGGTGCGGGACATGTCGCGGCCAAGGAAAACGAGGTCGCTTTCCTCGCTGAAGCGGATCATGCCGAGGTTGCTCATGCCCCATTCGCAGACCATGCGGCGGGAGAGCTTCGTGGCCTGCATGATGTCGCCGGATGCGCCGTTCGACACGTCACTGGTGAACATTTCCTCGGCGATGCGGCCGCCCATGGTGACGGCGAGCATGGCGAGGGCCTCCTTGCGCTGGGTCGAGTATTTGTCGCCCTCGGGCAAATACATCGTCGCGCCAAGCGAGGGGCCGCGCGGGATGATGGTGACCTTGTGGAGCGGGTGGGTGTGATCGAGCACGACGTTGAGGAGCGCATGGCCCGCCTCGTGCCAGGCGGTCGCGGTTTTCTCCTGCTCGCTCATGGCGAGGCTGCGGCGCTCACGGCCCCAGCGGACCTTGTCGCGGGCCTCGTCGAGTTCGTGGTTGCTGATGGCCTTGAGGCCGCGGCGTGCCGAGGCGAGCGCGGCTTCATTGATGAGGTTCGCGAGTTCCGCGCCGGAAAAACCGGGGGTGCCGCGGGCGATGGCGGTGAGATCGACGTCCTCGGCCATCTTCACTTTTTTCGCGTGGACGCGGAGGATTTCCTCGCGGCCCTTCACATCGGGAAGATTTACGGTGACCTGGCGGTCGAAGCGGCCCGGGCGCAGGAGCGCGGGGTCGAGCACGTCGGGGCGATTGGTCGCGGCGATGATGATGACGCCGTCCTGCGTGTCGAAGCCGTCCATCTCGACGAGGAGCTGGTTGAGCGTCTGCTCGCGTTCGTCGTGGCCGCCGCCGAGGCCGTGGCCGCGATGCCGTCCGACCGCGTCGATTTCATCGATGAAGATGAGGCACGGCGCGGATTTCTTGCCCTGCTCGAACATGTCGCGCACGCGGCTCGCGCCGACGCCGACGAACATTTCCACGAAATCGGAACCGCTGATCGAGAAGAACGGCACGTCGGCCTCGCCGGCGATGGCGCGGGCGAGGAGCGTCTTGCCTGTGCCTGGAGCGCCGACCATGAGGACGCCCTTCGGAATGCGGCCGCCGAGTTTTTGAAATTTCTTGGGATCCTTGAGAAACTCGACGAGTTCCAGGACCTCGTCCTTGGCCTCCTCGACGCCGGCGACGTCCTTGAACGTGATGCGGTTCTTGTCGCGGGCGAGCATGCGCGCCTTGGATTTGCCGAAGTTCAGCGCGCCCTTGCCGGCCATCTTGATCTGCGAGCGGAAGAAGAAATAGAGGACGAGCAGGAACAGGGCGAT
This sequence comes from Terrimicrobiaceae bacterium, assembly GCA_028713285.1. Lineage (GTDB taxonomy): Bacteria > Verrucomicrobiota > Verrucomicrobiia > Chthoniobacterales > JAATET01 > JAATET01. Next base: position 25,155 of record JAQTOP010000036.1, on the reverse strand, counting down.
GGGCAGAAAGCCGACGATCGTCGAGGCCAGCAGATTCGTGTCGTAAACGTAAGTCAGGGGAAGATGCGCTCCGGTGAGCAGCTTCTTCACGTCTTCGCCCTGGGCCTGGGCAAAGACATCGACCCGGAAGGGCACCGGAGTTTCATCGGGCTTCGTGAGCGCGGAAGAGGAGGGCGAAGTGGCGGGCGCCGCCGTCGGGACGCCGACTTTCTTGTAGAAGCCGGTGAGGTATTGGATGTTTCCCTGCTCGACGACATACTTGATCGGCCGCTCGGGCGTGGCGATGACCTTGCCATCGGTGACGAGTTGCTCGAAGACCGGGTAGGTGAGCGTTTCATTCTGGAGCAGCGAGCCTCCGCGGAAAAGAAATGCACCGCCGAGAAGCGCCACCGTGACGGCAAAGAACACCAGGCCCCGCCAGTTGAATTGGGGGTCGTTGCCGTTTGGGCGCTTGTTTTGAGGGCCGTGTGGATCGTTATCGGACATGGGACTTCTGTTGAAGCAATCCTGTCCGTTACCATAGCCCGAAGTCGAATGCAAATCAGCTCAAAGAATCGTTCCCCGCAGGCGCGGGGGCTCGTGGTGTCCATTCACGACGTGAGTCCACGCACCCGGGAGGCCGCCATGCGCATGCTGGCGGACCTTTCGGCGCTCGGCGTGGAGCGGGTGTCGCTGCTGGTGATTCCCGATCATCACCGGCGCGGGCACTTTCTCAATGACGCGGAATTTTGCGGCTGGCTAACCGCCTGCGTTCGCTTGGGGCACGAAGCGGTGGTGCATGGCTATTATCATCTGCGCGAGGCGACCGGCGGGGAGGGGGCATGGAAGCGGGTTGTGACGCAGTCCTATACGGCGGGCGAGGGTGAATTTTACGACCTCGGCGAAGCGGAGGCATTCGACCGGGTGACGCGGGCGCTGGAGGAGTTTCGGAGCGCGGGCTTGCAGCCGGCGGGATTCGTCGCTCCCGCCTGGCTGCTCGGCGCGGAGGCGGAGCGCGCGGTGGCGCGGGCGGGATTTCAATATACGACGCGGATCGGATGCGTGACGGACCTGGCGCGCGGCGGGGTGCATGTCTCGCAGAGCCTGGTTTACAGCACCCGCGCGGCCTGGCGGCGGGCGGTGAGCCTCGCGTGGAACAGTGCGCTCCTGCGCGCGCTCGGGGATCGTCCGCTCCTGCGGGTCGGTCTGCATCCGCCGGACTGGCAGTTTCCGGCGGTCCGCGATCACGCGCGAAAATGCCTCACGCGCGCGCTTGCGAGCCGGGAGGCGATGACCTATGAGGACTGGCTCGCGCGGCAACGCGCCCTCGCCGACTCCAGCCCATGAGCGCCCGCGCCGATCTCCACGTCTATTCCCGGCACAGCACGCGCGCCGCCGACTGGGCATTGCGGCGGCTGGACTTTCCCGCGAGCTATTCCGATCCGAAGGCGCTTTACGACAAGCTGCGCGGGAGCGGCATGCAATTCGTCACGATCACCGATCAGGACACGCTGGACGGCTGCATCGAGATCGGCGCGCTGCCGGGAGTATTTTTCAGCGAGGAAGTCACCGCGGCGTTTCCCGAGGATGGATGCAGGGTTCACGTGCTCGTTTACGGGCTCACCGAGCCGCAGCACCGCGCGCTGCAGGAGTTGAAGAACAACATCTATCAGCTCCAGGCCTATCTCGCCGGCACGGGGCTCGCGCACGCGGTCGCGCATCCTTTTCACGCCCTCAACGAGCAGCTCACCCCGCTCCATTTTCAAAAGCTCATCCTGCTCTTCCGCCATTTTGAAACGATCAACGGGCGTTACTCGGCGATCCTGAGCGAGTCGGCGCGGTTCGCGCTGGAACGGCTCAGGCCGCGCGACATCGACCGGTTCGTGGCGGCCACGGGGATCGAGCCCACGCATGACGAACCGTGGCGGAAGGCCTTCATTGGCGGCTCGGACGACCACGGCGGCATCCAGCCCGGGCGGGCCTGGACGGTCACGCCAAACGCCGCGAGCCCGGCGGAATTTCTTGCGCACCTGCGCGAGGGGCGCTGCGAGCCGGGCGGCAAGGCGGGTGACGCGCTCGTGCTGGCGCACGGCACCTACAACGTCGCATTCCAATACGCGAAGGACCGCTTCGCGCTGCGCAGCGAAGAGCCGGGCGTCGGATTGATCGAGAAGATGTTCTCGCGGTTCATGGAAGGGCGCGATCCGACGGTGTTCACCTTCGGCGAGAAGCTCGGCTTTCTCGCGCAGGGCATTCTGAGCGGGAAAATTTTCGAGATGGCCAAGCCGGGCAATGCCTCGATGTGGAAGGAGCTTTCGGGATATTTTTCGCAGCCCAGCGTGAAGGCTGCGCTGGCGACCGTGACGACCGGGGTACCCGAGCCCGAGCGGCGGGCATTCCTCATGGCGAACCTCATCGCCAACCAGCTCGGATTTCGTTTTTTCACGCAATTCATCGAACAGATTTCGGCGGGCAAATTCATCGAGAGCATTCAGACGATCAGCCCGCTCGTGCCCATCGTCGCGCTGCTGAGCCCCTATATTCACGCCTTTCGCATGCCGCGGCGCGAGTGGCTGGGCGACATGTGCCACGCCGCCTGCGGCGAGGCACCGGCCGCGCTCTCGAACGTCCGGCGCGCATGGTTCACCGACACGCTCGAGGACGTGAACGGCGTCGCGACGACGATCCGCCGGATGACCGCCGCCGGGATCGCGACCGGGCACGATCTCACGGTTGTCGTGTCGCGCTCCGAGATCGAGGAGATGGGCATCCCGTTGAAAAATTTCCCGCCGGTCGGCGAATTCGAGTTGCCCGAATACGAACTCCAGCGACTGAGCTTCCCGCCGATCCTCGCCATCGTGGATTGGATCGCGCGGGGGAATTTTGGAGAAATCATCATCAGCACGCCCGGCCCGGTCGGCCTCGTGGCGCTCGCGGCTGCGAAGATTCTCGGCCTGCGCACGGCGGGAATTTATCACACCGACTTTCCGCAATACGTGCGCATCCTCACGGACGACGCGTTCATGGAAACGCTCACGTGGAATTACATGCACTGGTTCTACAGCCAGCTCGATGTCCTGTGGGTGAACTCGGAGGACTATCGCAAGAGCTGGGCGTCGCGCGGCATTCCCGCGCAGCGGTTGCGCATCCTGCCGCGGGGACTCGATATCGAGACGTTCCGCCCGTCGCGGCGCGACGAAAATTTCTGGCCCGCCCGGGGATTGCGGGCCGGCGAGCTGGCGATGCTCTACGTGGGGCGCGTCTCGAAGGAAAAGGGCCTCGACGTGCTCGTGGCGGCGACGCAGCGGCTCGCGGAGTGGCGGCTGCCGGTGCGCCCGATTTTCGTGGGCGACGGACCGTATCTCGCCGAGATGAAGCGCATGCTGCCCGACGCGATTTTCACCGGCTATGTGCGCGGCGAAGAGCTCGCGGTCGCCTATGCCTCGGCGGATTTTTTCGTCTTCCCGAGCGCGACGGACACGTTTGGCAACGTCGTGCTCGAAGCGCATGCGAGCGCTCTGCCCGTGGTCGTGAGCGACATGGGAGGGCCGCGGGATTTGATCGACGACGGCGTGGATGGCTACATCACGCGGGCGAACGATCCGGAAGAACTGGCCGACCGCATTCGCCGGCTGTGCGCGGACGCCGGATTGCGCGAAGAGATGGGCGCGGCGGCGCGGAAAAAAGTCGAGTCGCGGGACTGGCAGGAGGCCTTCGAGCGGTTCTGGGCGGCTTCACCGCACTGATCCGAACCCCTGCGATTGTGTCCGATCACCGCTCGCGCTGGAGGCGGCGGATCCAGGTGTCGTAGGATTCGCGGGCGTTCAGCGTGCGGAGGTTGCCGCGCTTGTCGAGCAGCCAGACGGTCGGGATCGCGTTGATGCCGAGCGGACGGGCGACGGCGTTCTCCCAGCCCTTGCCGTCGAAATGCGTCGGCCATGTGATGTCGTAGGCGCGCATCGCCTCGTCGAGATCCTTGCGGTCCTCGTCGAGGCTCACCATCACGATGCGCAGATTCTCCTGCGGTATCTTCGCGAGGGCGGTCCGAAATTGCTGCATCCACAGCAGGCTGGGTGGAGATTCCGCGGCCCAGAAGAGCAGCACGACCACGCTGCCGCGCAGGGCGGCGAGGTCGATCATGCGGCCCTGGATGGTTTGGAATTTGGCGTTCACCGGGCGTCCGAGCGATTCGAGGCGCCGCATGTCGTCCGCAATGCGCGCATTCAACGCCGGTTCCCGGGACAGCGTCTGGGCCGACGTGAGCAGGGCGCGCATTGTGCGCGGGTCGTCGTCGCACTGGGTCGCAGCCTCGACCAGCAGGCGCGGGGCGCGTTTGTCCTCGGGAAAGCGCGCGGCGTAATTGCGGGCGGCAGTGACGACGGCCTCGCGAATCTCGGCTTCGCTGCCGTCGAGCGTTTGCATTTGCAGCGAGATGCGGCGAAAGGCCACGTCGGGCAGGCGCGCGCGGGGAACGTCCTTCGATTTCTCGATGGCCATCAGTTCGAGCAGGGCGCCCTGAATCTCGGCGGGTTTCCTTTCCATCGCGCCGGTCGCCGCGCGGATGCTCGTGAGGCTCAGTTTCGCGTCGAGCGCCCGCGGGTCGGCGGGATAGGCCGCGACGAACGCCGCGAGGGCCGCGCGCTGTTTCGCAAATTGCTCGTGCGCGAGCCGCAGCGCCTCGTCGCGGCTCGTGGGCGTGTTTGGGGGACCCTTGTCGAGCTGCTCGATCACCGCCCAGGCCGCGTCGGCATCCTTTGGCGCATCGGCAGCGATGGCGCCGGCCGCAGTCAGCAGCGCGAAGGCGAGGGCGTGAACGGTGCGGTCGATCATTTCCCGGCAGGATTGATCGTCAGGAAAATCGCGCGGTGGTCGCTGGCGTCGCTCCATTGCGGCGAGTCATCCACCCCTTGTTTCGAGCGGTTGATCTGGGGCAGCAGCGCCGGGCTCGCCATGAAAAAATCGATGCGTGCGTATTCGTCGGCGGTCTTGAAGTAGTGCGTCCAGCGTTCGCCGCGGGAATCCTCGACCGGGATGTCCGTGAGCCGCCCCGGCGCTCGGCGCGAGCCGAGAATCTCGCGAATCGGATATTGTTCCTTCGTGTCGTTGAGATCGCCGTAGAGCAGCACGCGCGTTTTTGGATCCCTGGCGACAATGGCATCGACGTATTGGCGAACGAACCACGCCTCTTTCGCGCGCAGGGCCGTCTCGTCCACATCGGCCACCTTGCGCCGCGACTTGAGATGCAGTCCGATCAACCGCACGCGGTAGCCCGGCGCGGGTTCGATGGTCACGTCGAGAATACCGCGCTGGATTCCCTCGGGCTTGCCGTCCAGGTTGAAGCCGACTTGATCCTGCGAATTCCGCTCCACAATCGGAAACCGGCTCAGCAGGGCGACGTGACGGTCCTGATCGAGGCCCTGATGCCATTCGACATCTGGATAGTCGAGGCCCCTGGCTTTCAACCGCGACCGCAAATCCTCGAGGTCGCCGCGCCCGCCCATCTCGACGATGCCGAGCACGTCGGGGTGGTGGGCGGCGATCACGCCGACTACGGCGTCTTTTTCGGACTCCGGTTTTGGAGCGGAGGCAACGTGCCGGTTCTTTACGGTGCGGTCGGTTATGAGCCAGTTCTCGACGTTGTAGGACAGAACGACGAACGGCCCGATTTCCGCTGCCGCCGCCAATCCAGCGGAGAGGGGCGATCCGGCCAGCGCGACCGCAAGGAGCCAGGCGGGATGCCGGAGGTGCCGCATCGAGAGCGCTGAAATCAGGCTGCTTTGTCGGCGGGCTTGCCGGTCGTCTTGTCGGTCGGCTCCTTGATCTCGAGATCCTGCGTGGTCTTGTGAATCTCGCGCTCGAACTCATCCTTGGCCTTGCGGAACTCATTCATGCTCTGGCCGAGGCCGCGCGCGAGTTCCGGCAGCCGCTTCGCCCCAAAAAGGACGAGCACAATGATCAGGAGCAGAAAGAGCTCAGGCATTCCCGGCATGCCCAATGCAAAAAGCGGATTCATGATGAGAAACTCGTAAGCCTGGTTTGGCGGCTTGGCAAATGGATTCCCCGGATTTCGGGCGGGGTCAGCCCTTTGCCGGAGGCTCGGTGATGAGACGGGCGCCGCGGCCGTAGGTGAGGTAGGCCCAGGCCCACTGGAAGAAAACGAACACGCGGTTGCGAAAACTGATGAGGAAGAAAAGGTGGATGAGCGCCCAGGCCAGCCATGCGGGCGAGCCGCTGAAGCGCACGCCGCGCAGGTCGGCGATGCCGGCGTGCCGTCCGATCGTTGCCAGGCTGCCTTTGTCCTTATACCAGAACGGCGCGGGCGCCTCGCTCCGGAGCTGGCGCAGAATGTTCCTGCCGGCATGGCGGCCCATTTGCATCGCCGCTGGCGCGACCCCGGGCACGGGATTGCCCTTCTTGTTCTTTACCGAGGCCATGTCGCCGATGGCCTGCACCTCGGGATGGCCGGGAATGGTGAGGTCCTGATTCACGAGCACGCGGCCGGCGCGGTCGGTCTCGGCGCCGAGCTGCTTCGCCAGCGGGGAGGCGACGTTGCCGGCGGCCCAGATGACGGTATGCGCGGCGAGGGGCTCGCCATTCAGCTCAACCATGCGCTCTCCCATCCCGGTGACGCGGGTATTGAGGAGCACCTCGACATCCAGCTTCCCGAGCTGGCGCAGGGCGCTCGTGGACAGGTCCTCGGTAAAGGTGGGCAGGACGCGCGGGCCGGCTTCGACGAGGAGCACGCGGGTCTGCGTGGGATCGATGCGGCGGAAATCGGATTTGAGCGAGGTGTGCGCCAGCTCGGAGATCGCGCCGGCCATTTCCACGCCGGTCGGTCCCGCGCCGACGATCACGAACGTCATCGCGCTGCGGCGGCGGGCGGCGTCCTCGTATTTTTCGGCCTGCTCGAAGGCCGTGAGCACGCGGCGGCGGATGTCCACGGCGTCGTGCAGGCTCTTCAATCCCGGGGCGAATTGCTCCCACTCGTCCTTGCCGAAGTAGGAATGGCGCGCGCCGCCGGCGACGATGAGGTAGTCGTATTTGATGCGGCGGCCGGTGGTGACGACCTCGCGCGTGGTGGGGTGGATTTCCCGCACGACCGACATCGAGACCGTCGTATTTTCCTGCGCGCTGAGGATCGAGCGGATGGGCTTCGCGATGTCGGCGGGCGAGAGCTGGGAAGTCGCCACCTGGTAGAGCAGCGGCTGAAAAAGGTGGTGGTTCGTGCGGTCCAGCAGGAGGATGCGCACCGGGGCGCCGCGCAGGGCGATGGCGGCGCTCAACCCGCCGAATCCTCCGCCGACAATTACCACCACGGGTTGGCTTGCATTTTCGGGACCGGCTGATGATGTTGGCGGCTGATTCACGGGCTTTGTGAAAAATTTCACAAAGCTTGAGGCGGATCAAAGCTGAAATCGAAATCTTCGCTCAATCACACGGACCCATGCCTACGACCATCGAGCAACCCGACACGCTTGCGCGCAGCCTACACGGTCTCCACACGGCGCAGGAAGGCGGCGAGCTGCTCGGCGAGACGCTCACGCTGAACATGGGGCCGTCGCATCCGTCCACGCACGGCGTGCTGCGCATCATTCTCGAACTCGACGGCGAGCTGATCACGAAGGCGGAGGCCGACATCGGCTACCTGCACCGCGGCGACGAAAAGATCGCGGAGAACATGCAATACAACCAGTTCGTGCCCTACACGGACCGGCTCGACTACCTCGCGCCGCTGGCGAACAACGTCGCCTACGCGCTGGCCGTGGAAAAGCTGATGGGGTGGGAGCTGCCGCCGCGCGGCAAGGCGATCCGCGTGATCTGCTGCGAGCTGGCGCGCATCTCGGCGCATTTGCTGGGGCTCGGAGCCTTCGCGATGGACGTGGGCGCGGTGACGGTGTTCTTGTGGACGTTCACCGAGCGCGAGAAGATCTACAATCTCATCGAGCTGCTGACGGGCGCGCGTTTCACGACGAGCTTCACCCGCGTGGGCGGGCAGACGCGGGACCTGCCGCCGACGTTCCTCGCGCAGCTTCGGGCGTTCATCGAGGGTTTTCGCAAGGTTCACGTCGAACTCGACGCGATGCTCACGCGCAACCGCATCTTCATCGACCGCACGAAGGACATCGGCGTGATCTCGAAGGAGGACGCCATTGCCTACGCGATCTCCGGTCCGAACCTGCGCGGCAGCGGCATCGAGCACGACCTGCGGCGGAAACATCCCTATCTCGACTACGAGAAATACGACTTCGAGATTCCCATTGGCACGGTGGGCGATTGCTTCGACCGCTACCTCGTGCGCATGGAGGAAATGAAGCAGAGCTGCCGCATCCTCGAACAGGTCGCGGACAAAATTCCGGGCGGCGAAATCAATGTCCACGACCCGAAGAGCACGCTGCCGGACAAGGTCGCCGTGCTCACGAAAATGGAGGAGCTCATCCACCACTTCATTGTCGCGACCGAGGGCGTCGAGGCGCCGGCGGGCGAGGTGTATTTCGGCGCCGAAAATCCGAAGGGCGAACTCGGCTTTTACATTTACAGCCTGGGCGGGGGCGTGCCGTATCGATTGAAAATTCGCGCCCCGTCGTTCGTGAACCTGAGCATCTGCTCGAAGCTGATGCCCGGCCATTTCGTTAGCGACGTGGTGAGCATTCTCGGCAGCATCGACTTCGTGATGGGCGAGTGCGACCGCTAGCGAAATGAACATGGACGCGTGCCGGATTTTCTGGCGTATCTCTTGAACGGACGATGACCAGCGAAGCGACCTCCCGACAGGCCGACCAGATTCCCGCCGACTTGCTCGCGGAGATCGAGGAGCGGATCACGCACTACCCCGTTTCCAAGCGCAGCGCCTCGCTGCCGCTGCTGCATCTTTGGCAGAATCATTTCGGATTCATCGACGACTCGGGGATCGAGTGGATCGCGACGAAGCTCGAGCTCACCCCGGTGAACATTTACGAGCTGGTGACGTTCTACCCGTGGTTCCGCCGCGAGGCGGCCGGGAAGACAATCATCCGCGTCTGCCGCACGCTCGCCTGCGCGATGGCGGGTTCCTACGGGTTGCGCGAGAAATTCTGCGAGGCGGCGGGCGTGGACGTTCACCACGAATCGCATGGCTTCGGCCACGCGCCGCCGACCAGCCCGGATGGAAAATTCAGCGTCGAGTTCGTCGAGTGTCTTGCGAGCTGCGGCACGGCCCCGGTTTGTTTGATCAATGACGAACTTTACGAGAGCGTCACGCCCGAAGAGGTGCCGTCCATCGTCAAGGAACTCGCCGCCGGTTGACCGCCATGGTTTCGCTCATTCCACAGCCCCATCCGCGCGAACGGCGCATCATTTTTGAGAACATCAGCCGCCCGGGCTGGTCGAACGATATCGAGACCTATCTCGCACACGGCGGCTACGAGCAGCTCAAAAAGGCGCTCGGCATGCAGCCGGCGGAAATCGTCGATGCCGTGAAGGCCGCGAACCTCCGGGGCCGCGGCGGCGCGGGCTTTCCGTGCGGCGTGAAGTGGGGCTTCATCAAGCGCGACGACGGCAAGCCGCACTACATCGTCGTGAACGGCGACGAATCCGAGCCCGGCACGTTCAAGGACCGCTACATCCTGCACAACGATCCTCACCAGCTCATCGAGGGCATCCTCATCGCCGCCTGGGCGCTGAACGTGAACCTCGCCTACATCTACATCCGCTGCGAATTCCCGCACGCCGCGAAGATCGTCTGGAACGCGATCAAGGAGGCGAAAGCCCGCGGCTTCGTTGGCAAAAACATTTGCGGCTCCGGCTTCGATTGCGACATCTACGTTCACCAGGGCGCGGCAGCCTACATTTGCGGCGAGGAGACGAGCCTCATCGAGTCCCTCGAAGGCAAGCGGCCCTATCCGCGCATCAAGCCGCCGTATTTTCCCGCCGTGCTCGGCCTCTACATGTCGCCGACGATCGTGAACAACGTCGAGACGCTCTGCCACGTCGTCCACATCCTGCGCATGGGCGCCGCGGAATACGCGAAAATGGGTACGCCCGGCGACGGCGGCACGCGCACCATGTGCGTGAGCGGCGACGTCGTGCGGCCCGGCTACTACGAGCTGCCCGCCGGCGCGGTCACGCTCGGCGAGCTCATCCACGACGTGTGCGGCGGCCTCAAGCCCGGCCGGAAATTGAAGGCCGTCATCCCCGGCGGCAGCTCGGCGAAAGTGATGCGCGCCGACGAAGTTTACAAAATCAAGACGAAGGCCGCGGACGGAACGATGGTCGAGAAGGAGGTCGCCATGCTCGACGTGGTGATGGATGCCGCCAGCCTCGCCTCGGTCGGCACGATGGTCGGCAGCGGCGGCGTGATGGTGATGGACGACAGCCGCGACATGGTCTGGGCGCTCAACAACCTCAATCAATTCTACGCCCACGAGAGCTGCGGCCAATGCACGCCGTGCCGCGAAGGCAGCCTGTGGATGTCGAAGGTCACCACCCGCCTGCTCACGGGCCAGGGCGCGGCGAACGATCCTGCCACCCTGCTGAACGTCGCCGACAACATTGCCGGCCGCACGGTCTGCGCATTCGGCGAAGCCTGCGCATGGCCGACCCAGAGCTTCCTCGCGAAATTCCCCGAGGAATTCGCCGCCCTGGCGGAAAGCAAATAGCAGGCGGCTGCCCCCCCGGCAACGCGCCGCACCGAATCCCCGGCGCCGCAAGCCGATTTATCCGACGCGACTGACATCCGGGACCGCGTAACGAAATCGTTGCTTTTCAGCGCCATTTTGGCGTGGCAGAGATTGCTCATGAGCACCTCCAAGGAAACCGATTGCGCCGACTCCATGAAGCCTGGAAAAATCAGCTGGGCCGAGCTCACCACCGGCGATCCCGCGGCGGCGATCGCCTATTACACGGGCCTCTTTGGCTGGGGCACGCAGCCGTTTCCGGATTCCGGGGATGACTACACGATGTTCACCCACGATGGCGTTCCCTTTGCGGGCGTGATGAAGAGCCCCGAGGGCGTCCCCACGCACTGGAAGAGCTACGTGGTCGTCGCGGACATCGACGCCTCGATTGCGCAGAGCGCGAGTCTCGGCGGCACGCTCTGCTTCGGGCCGGAGGAAATTCCCACGGTCGGTCGCATCGCCATCGTCCAGGATCCGCAGGGCGCGGTGATCGGACTGCACCAGCCGGTGTAGGTTTGTCGCCCTCGGCGGGCTCAATCGGCCCTCACAGCGCGATAGTCGGCGATGTCGTTCGAGTTGATCCGCTGGGTGAACGTGCAGGTCGAGCCGGACGATATCCGGATGGTCCAGCGCTGCGCGGCCTGGGCGGCGTGGCGGTTGAAATCGGAATCGGGCACGGAGGCCAGGGAATCGTAACGGTAAAGATTGTAAGCGATGCCGGGTTGAAGATCGGAAATCGTGATCGTGAGGACAAGGGGCCGGCCCGGCGGACGGCGGTTCGAGCCGCGGGCGATCTGCGGGCTTTCATGGCGGGGATTGGTCGCGAGTCTTACGGGAAGGGTCTCGTGTTTGCGGTCGATGATGCCGGTGATGGCGGCGCCGTAGTTCGGAACTCCATCGGGCAGGGAGTAGATCGGACCGTCGGGGGCATTGGCCCGGACGCGGTCCGCGGGGAACGTGGCGAAGATTGCGCGGAAGAAAAAGTTTCGCCGGGGACCGGGCTGGCCGGGGGAGACGCCCCAAAGTCCGTTGCCGCTGAAGAGAATCGTGTCGCTCGCGTAGGCGCGCCGGCCGGTGAGGGCATGTGGGGAGCCGATGCCGACGACGCCGACGATGTGATCGTAGGTGGGATCGCCGGAGTTGGGATCGGAGTGGCCGTAGAGACGCGACTCGTTGTTGTAAACGCCGATTGCCACCGGATGGCCGCGCAGGACCTGGCGCTTGACCCAGGCGAGAAATTCGCGGGGCGTGCGGGATCGTCCGGAGGGGTTCCACTCCTCGGCCGCGAGATGCAGATGGGCGGCGGTGCTCCGGTCATTGACTCCGAGCAGAATCTCCGCGTGATTCTGCCGGACGTCGGGGCCAATGGCGGCGCGGGCGTCGTATTGCGAAAGGTATTGGCCGTAGTAAAGGCCGGCGCTGATGAAGCACACTTCGCCGCAATAGCCGGAGTTCGCATTCCATTGCAGGCGGGGCGGGATGGCGTTGCGCCACCAATGCAGAGGGGCGGCGGCGGAGGAAGAAACCGGGAGGGAGAGGCCGGCGCCAAGCATGAAAAACGCGAGCCGCGCCCAGCGGAAGGGCAGGGTCGCGGGAGAGCGCCGGGTGCGGAGGGGACTTCTCATGAAGATTTTCGGGCGCTTCTCAAAAAGGTTTCGTCGCAAGGGGCGCAAAGTCGAGGCCAGGGGCGCTTGGGCGAGGCCTCAGGCCTCTATCCCCGTCGTTCCCGGATCGCGGCGAGGATGCCGGCGAGGGCTTCGGCGCGCGGTTTGGCGCCCACGTTGCCTTTGCCGTGCAGGCGCACGCTCACGTTGCCGGCTTCCAGGTCGCGGTGGCCGATCACCAGCATTGTGTGAACCTTTGCGGTCTCGGCGTCGGCGATCTTGGCCTTGATCGGGTCGTTCGAGAGGTCGATGTCGGTGCGGACTTCGCTTGCGCGCAGCTCGCGGTGGATCGCCTTCGCGTAGTCCGCGAGGGCCGGGTCGTCGCCGATGGTGATGATGCGCACCTGCTCGGGAGCGAGCCAGAGCGGGAAGTTGCCGGCGTAGTGCTCGATGAGGAAACCGATGAAGCGCTCGTGCGTGCCGAGCGGGGCGCGGTGGATGCAGAGCGGGGTCTTCTCGACGTTGTCGCGGTCGCGATAGACGAGGCCGAATTTGCGCGGGACGGCAAAATCCACCTGGTTCGTCGCGATGGTGAATTCGCGTCCGATGGCGCTCCAGACCTGCACGTCGATCTTGGGTCCGTAGAATGCGGCTTCGTTGGGCACCTCGACGAAATGGATCCCGCTCTCGACGAGGACGCGCCGCACCATGTCCTCGGTCTTTTTCCAAAGCTCGGGCTCGTCCACGAACTTCTGGCCGAGCTTTTCCGGATCGTGCGTGCTGAAGCGCATCTGGTATTTGCCGAGGCCGAAGATCGAAAAATACTTCAAATACATTTCGTTCACGGCGCGGAACTCGTCGGCGAACTGCTCCTCGGTGCAGTAAATGTGGGCGTCGTTCATGTTGAGCGAACGCACGCGCATGAGGCCGAACAACTCGCCCGACTGCTCGTAGCGGTAGCAGCAGCCATACTCCGCGAGACGCAACGGCAGGTCGCGGTAACTGTGCGGCTCCGCCGCGAAGATGCGGTGGTGGTGCGGGCAGTTCATCGCCTTGAGGTAGTAGCGATCGGCAATGGGGAGCGCGGGCTTCCAGCCCGCTTCCGAAGGCATCCTGCCTTCGGGTTCACTGGAAGTTCCGAGGCTGGAAGCCTCGGAATGCGGGCTGGAAGCCCGCGCTCCCCCGTCGTCCTCCAATTCCATCGCAGGGAACATGCTCTCCGCGTAGTAGGGCAGGTGCCCGCTCGTTTGATACATCTTCTCCCGCGCGAGGTGCGGGGTGCGGACGCGGACGTAGCCGGCGGCGAATTCGGTTTCCTTCGCAAGCTTTTCCAATTCCTCGACGATGGCCGTGCCTTTTGGGAGCCAGAGCGGAAGGCCGGGGCCGACGTATTCCGGATCCATCGCGAAGAGGCCCATTTCGGCGCCGAGCTTGCGGTGGTCGCGTTTCTTCGCCTCCTCGAGCATGGCGAAGTGCTCGTCCATCTGCGTCTTGTTTTTGAACGCGGTGCCGTAGATGCGCTGGAGCTGGGGGTTGCGTTCGTCGCCCTTGTAGTAGGCGCTGGCGACGTGCGTGAGCCTGAAGGCGCCGATGTTGCCGGTGCGCATCACGTGCGGGCCGGCGCAGAGGTCGGTGAAGTCGCCGTTGCGATAGAGCGTGATCGTCTCGCCCTCGGGAATGCGCTCGACGATATCGAGCTTGAATTTGCTGGGCTCGGGACGCGCGCCCAATGCGGCGAGCCGGCCTTCCTTCGCGAGGGCGATGGCTTCGTCGCGGGTGACTTCGACGCGCTCGAAGACGTGGTTCGCTTTGGTCTCCGCCTTCATTTCGGCTTCGATGCGGGGGAAGTCCTCGGGCGTGATGCGGTGGCGCAGCTCGACGTCGTAGTAAAAGCCGCCTTCAACGGGCGGGCCCGCGGCGAATTGGGCCTCGGGCCAGATGCGCAGAATGGCCGTGGCCAGCACGTGGGCGCTGGAGTGGCGGAGGCGTTCGAGATCGGTCATGGGAAAAGCGGCAACCTAACCGGGGAGCGCGCGGAGGACACGGAGGAAATGCGGAGGACTGCCTGCCGCCGATGGATTTCATGCTCCGGGTGAGGTTCGGCTTGGTATCGCGAGAGGGAACGGCTTCACTTCGGGGCGATGCGTATCGAGCGTTTGATTTCGCTTCCCCCGGCGATGGCGGGGGAGTTTGGCGCGGGGGAGAGCCCGCGGGAGTGGTTTGCGGCGTGCGATCCGCCCGGGGGCAAGCTGGGCTCGGGCGGCGGAGTGGCGCATCTGCTGGTCTCGGGCTGGAAGGCGCGGGGCGGGGATTTCGCGAGCTGGCTTGCGGCGGACCGCAAATTGGCATTGATGGCGGGCGGGCAAAGCCGCCGGCTGCCGGCCTACGCGGCGGAGGGCAAAATCCTCATGCCCATGCCGGCGCTGCGCTGGGCGGCCGGGCAGAAGCTCGACCAGACGCTGCTCGACATCCAATTGCCGGACTACGAGCGCGTGCTGTCCCACGCTCCGAAATCCTATCGGATGCTGGTCGCGAGCGGCGACGTGCTGTTGAGATTTTCGCAGGAACTACCGGACCTGCCCGAGGCCGATGTGCTGGGCCTCGGCATGTGGGTCGATGCCGAGACGGCGTCGCAATTCGGGGTCTTTTTCACGTCGCGCGAGGAGCCGGAACGGCTGGCATTCTTTTTGCAAAAGCCGACGCCGGCGGAGATTCGCAAACTGGCGGGCGACCATCTGTTCCTAGTGGACACGGGGATGTGGCTGCTGAGCGAACGGGCAGTGGATGTGCTGCTGCGCAAGTGCGGTTTCGATCCCGAGAGCGGCGAATTCGCGTCGGGCGCCCCGGGATTTTACGAGCTGTATTCCGACATGGGGCAGGCGCTGGGGCACGCCGCGCAGCATCACGATGCGGAGGTCGCCGCATTGAGCGCGGCGGTGGTGGCGTTGCCGGAGGCGCAGTTTCACCATTTCGGGACGACGCGGCAGATGATCGAATCGACCTCGGCGCTGCAAAATGCGAATCTCGATCAATCGCATATCGAGCATCCCGGGGTGCGACCGCATCCGGACGTGTATGTGCTGAACGCCGATTTTTCCTTTCGCACCCGGTCGGCGCAAAACCGTAACGTCTGGATCGAGAATTGCACGCTGCCGCCGGACCTGCCGATGCGGACGGAGAATGTGCTCACGGGCTTCCCGGCGGGCGATTGGGATTTCGCGCTCGAGCCGGGCGCGTGCATCGATCTGGTGCCGGTGGACGAATCCGGCTGGTGCGTGCGGGTCTATGGATTCGACGATGCGTTCAAGGGCGCGATCGGCGACGCCGCGACACGATTCCTCGGCGCGCCGGCGGCGGATTGGCTCGCCCGGCGGGGATTGAATTTCGAGCAGGCGGGGATTCCGCCCGGGATCGACCTCCAGGAGGCGCAATTGTTTCCCGTGCTGCCCGCTCCGCCATCGTCGAAATTTCTCCAGTGGCACTTCGCGGCGAATCCGCAGGCGAATCCCGCGTATGCGGCGCGATGGCTCGCGGCGCCAAGGCTGTCGGCGCATGAAATCGGGGCGCGGGCGAATCTGCGGCGGCTCCACGCGCAGCGGCATGAATTGGTGGTGAAGACCACGCCAAAAATTTTCGCAAATCGCGCGCTCAGCGTTTTTCACCGGCTCGATCTCGAGCACGCCGCGGGCCTGTATGCGGAGTCGGACGCTCCGCTTTCCGCGAAGGACGGCGTGCAATACGCCTCGGCGATGGACGAAGTGCATGAGGCGATGTTCCGGGCGGCGATCTTGCGACGGCGACGGGATGGAGCCTGGAACCGCGAGGAGGATCGGGCGTTCGGCGTGTTTCGCGAAGCCATTACGAAGAGCGCGGCGGCGCGGCCCGCGACGCCGGCACGGCGGCTCCAGGAGGATCAAATCGCGTGGGGGCGGAGTCCGGTGCGGCTGGATCTCGCGGGCGGCTGGTCGGACACGGCGCCGTATTGCCTGAAGAGCGGCGGCGCGGTCGTGAATCTCGCCGTGAATCTAAACGGCCAGCCGCCTGTGCAGGCTTACGTGAGGCAGACGGACAAGCGGGAGATCGTGTTGCGATCCATCGACCTCGGCGCGGAGACGCGGGTGCGCACCCTCGAGGAACTGTGCGCATATGATCGCGTCGGCGACGAGTTTTCGCTCGCGAAGGCGGCGGTGGCGCTGGCGGGATTCGAGCCGAGATTCTCGGGCTTTACCGGCGCGCGCACGCTCGATGACACGCTCGATGCATTTGGCGGAGGCATCGAGATCTCGATGCTCGCGGCCACGCCGAAGGGCTCGGGCCTGGGAACGAGCAGCGTGCTCGCCGCCACGCTGCTTGCGACGTTGAGCGAGGCGTGCGGGCTGGCTTGGGATGCGAGCGAGCTGTTTCAGCGGACCCTCGTGCTTGAGCAGTTGATGACGACGGGAGGAGGCTGGCAGGACCAGGCCGGCGGCATTTATCGCGGCTTGAAAATGATTGAGACGAACCCCGGCCTCGCGCAGCGTCCGCAATTGCGCTGGCTGCCGACGCAATTGTTCACCGAGGCGGCGGAGCGCCGGATGATGCTGCTCTACTACACCGGGCTGCGCCGGGTGGCGAAGGACATCCTGCAGGAGGTCGTGCGGGGCATGTTCCTCAATCGCGCGCCGCAGTTGCGCATCCTCGCCGCGATCAAGCACCAGGCGTATCGGACGTTCGAGGCGATCCAGCGGAATGACTGGGATGCGCTTTGCGCGGCGGTCGCGGGAAGCTGGGAGCTGAATCAGCGGCTGGATGCCGGCACGAATCCGCCGGAGGTTGCGGGAATCTTCGCGCGCGTCTCGGGCGACCTCGCGGGCGGGAAGCTCCTCGGCGCGGGCGGCGGCGGTTACCTGCTGATGCTCGCGAAGGATCCGGATGCGGCAGTGAGGATTCGGGAAACACTTACGTCCAAGCCGCCGAACTCCCGCGCGCGGTTTGTGAACTTTGAGATTTCCGAAACCGGGATGCAGGTCACGCGGAGCTAACGGAGCGCGATCGCTTCCTCGACGGCGAGCATCGGGATGCCATCGCGGATCGGATAGGCGACGCGGCCGTCCTCACGGATGAGCGCGGCCTCGATCCCGAGCGCGGTGAGTTCACTGGCTGTCGCGAAGCGCAGCGGCTGGTGCGTCTCCGGACAGCAGAGGAGGTCGAGAAGGGCGGCGTCCATGGGCGAAGAGCTTCGCGCGCCGCGCAAACCGTGCAAGGGAAAAGGGGAAGCCGTCCGGGGGAACGGACGCGATGAAAATCGTTGACGCGAATGGCTCGCAATAAAACGCTTGGAGCATGAAAGCGAGTCCCTCGATTTTCGTGTCGCTCCTCCTCGGCATTTCCTCCTTCGGTCTCGCGACTCCTGCTCCCTCTTTGATATCCTCATACGGAGGAAAGTATTCCGGCACGGTGACTCTCTCACCGCAGGTCCGCAGTCGATTCCGCTTGGGGCTTCGGGAGTTTTTCAGGCTTCCTCCAAGCGAGAGATTGGCAAGCTCACACTAATCTCCTCGCTGGGATCCACTATCACATTCAGAACAGCTCCAGTTTCGGAAGCGTGCGTTGAGCTACGTGTTTAGCCAGTCGTTAAGTGGTTCGGGGACGTCGGGGCTGGATCAGGGATGGCGGAAATCGAAGACAAGGTGATCAAATATTCCGCAACATTTCAGTTTGCCGGGGATCCCTATACTCTTGTCGGCACTGCCCGCCTCTCGCGCAAAGGGAAACGGCTGAAAATCAACGAGGCAATTTCCAGCGGCGGCTCCACGATTGTTTTTCGCCTACGATCTCAAGCGCAAGGTCGGAAAATAGTTGCTGCGAACATCGCTCTCGACGGCGGTCGAGACTCGTTCATGCGGTTTGGATGAAAGTTCGGACTGGCGGCGAATCGTTGATCGCGGCTATGCAGGGCGGGCGATGAGCCAGGAAGGATTGGTCTTCAAAATGAGCTGCCCGGACGCGGTTGGGCTCGTGGCGCGGGTGACCGGACTGGTCGCGGCGCACGGGCTGAATCTCGCGGAGGTTCACAGCTACAGCGACGTGGCGAGCAAGTGGTTCTTCGCGCGGCTGCGCATCGAGTCCGCAGACGGCTCGGGCGACTTCGCGCGGCTCGAGCAGGACTTTTCGCATTTCGCCGGGGAGGCGCAGGCCGAGTGGTCGCTGCGGCGCAGCGGCCGGGCGCAGCGAATGGTGATTCTCGCGAGCAGGGAGACGCATTGCGTGACGGACCTGTTGTGGCGGCGGAAGTTCGGCGAGCTGCCGGCGGAGGTGCCGCTGATTATCTCCAACCACCGGGATTGCGAGAGCCTCGCTGTGGCGGAGGGGGTGCCGTTCCTCCATGTGCCGGTCAACGCGCAAAACAAGGACGAGGCTTTTCGCGAAATCGCGCGGCGATGTGAGGAGGCGGGCGCGGACGTGATCGTGATGGCGCGGTTCATGCAAATCCTGCCGGCTTGGTTTTGCGCCCGATTCCACGGCGGTGTGATCAACATCCATCACTCGTTCCTTCCAGCATTCGCCGGGGCGGATCCGTATCGGCAGGCCTTCGAGCGCGGGGTGAAGCTCATCGGCGCGACATGCCACTACGCGACGGCGGATCTGGACGCGGGGCCGATTATCGATCAGGAGGTCGTGCGCGTGGAGCATTTCCACGATCTTGGCGACCTGCGCCGGCTCGGCCGCGATTGCGAGCGGCTCGCGCTGGCGCGCGGCGTGCGCTATCACGTCGAGGATCGCGTGCTGCTGCACGGAGCGAAGACGGTGGTCTTCCGGGACTGAGTCTTTTCACACGGAGGTCACGGAGATTCCTTCTTCCCGATCCGCTTGATGTTCCGATTTTTTACGGGTCGATGCCGCCGAGGCGCTGGGCTGCCTGATAGACCGGGATGCGGCTGGTCTTGACGGTGTTTGTGTTGCCGGTGGCGAGTCCCTGGTAGGAGAAGTCGTTGGCGGGGTTCCACGCGGTGGCCGGCGCGCCATTGGGCAGGCTCAGGCGGAACTGCGCTTCCTTCCGGTAGGTCGAGCTGCTGCCGGGCGCGATGAGGGTGCCGGTGAAGTCCACGGTCACGTAGTAGATGTGCCGCGCCACGTCGTAGGGCTGGAGCGCGCTGACCTTTGCGCCCTGGTTGTAGTTCGAGGTCACCTGGATTTGCGCGGGCTGGATGCCGGCGGCGAGCGTCTCGGTGAGATCGACGTAATAGCGGAAGGAGAGGAGTTCCGACGCGCCCGCGGGGAAGGCGGAGCGGTTGTTCAACAGCGCCCGGATCTCGGTGAAGCCGGCGCCCTGCTGGTTGATCGAAGCCTCGACGAAGAATTCGTCGTCGGGCGTCTCGGGTGTTGGGAAATTCGCAAGTGGCGCGCCGCCTTTTTCCTGGACGAGGCGGGCGAGCGCCCCGGTGAAGCCGGCATTGTAGTCGAGGGCGACTTCGTTGGTGACATAGTTCGTACGGTCGTCAACGTAGGCGGTGTCGCTGGCGGAGGAGGGGCCGCCGACGAGCGCGCCGTAGAGCGTGTGGCGGTTGCCGGCGGGGATGGTGATGTCGTTCGCCCAGGATCCGTGCGAGGTGCGGTGGTGCGGATTTTTTGGCGGGTTCGTTCCGAAGCCGACGACATAGCTGCGGTTCGCGGGATTCGCGCCGAGGGCGTAGTCGATCTGCTTTTCCGCGAAGTCATGGTAGCGGGCGCCGATGTCATGCACGGTGTCGCTGTAGATGAAGGCGAGGAGGGCGGTATTCGCCGCGTAGCGCAGCGAACCCCATTGATCCAGCCACGCGAGGCCGCCGGGGGTGGTGGCGACGCGGGCGCCGTTGTCGCCGACGGTCCAGTAATTCAGCCAGCGCTCGGTGGCGGCGGTGTAGATGGATTTGCCGGTGAGTTCGGCGAGGAGGACGGACGCGCCGTAGGTTTTGTCGTCCCAACTGTGCGTCCAGTGGAGCGTGGCGTTCGTTTCAAACTGCGCGTAGAGGGCCTCGGACTGTTGCAGGTAGGCGGCTTCGCCGGTCGCGCGGTAGAGCCAGGCGGCGCCCCAGATGAGCTCGTCGTTGTAGCCGGAGTAGGAATTGTAGTAGCTCGCGGCGTCGGGGATCGCGGCGGTGTAGGCGCCGCGGTAAGTGGAGGCGAAGTCGTAGAGCTGGCGGGCATGGGCGAGCAGCGTCGCGGAGTAGGCGGCGTCGTCCTGCGCGAAAAGAATCGAGGCGGCGGCGAGGGCGGCCGCGCCTTCGCCGGCGAGCTCGGTGCCGGGTTTTTGCGCGGTGATCGCGTAGGCGGGGCGGGACATCATCATGGTCTCGGCGGGCCCCCAATACGCGTGGTCGAGGCTGCCGTTGCCGACCTGACCGTAAAGCACATTCGCGCTCGGGTGGGCTTTGAGAATCCAATCCGTTCCCCAGCGGACGGCGCCGAGGAGATAGGCGCGCTGGCCGGAGGCGCTGTAGCCCTCGGCGTATTCGATGCCGCCCCAAGCGAGAAGCGTCATGGAACTCATCATCGGCAGACCGAATTTCACGTGGTCGCCGGCATCGTAGTAGCCGCCGGTGAGATCGACGCCGACATCGGCGCCATCCTGCATCGCGGAGTTGCCGCGCCAATTGATGCGGAAGCCGACGGGCAGGGCGCCGGAACGCTGCGCATCGAAGAAGAAGAGCGATTTTTGCAGGGCCTCGGCGTAGTTGAACGCGGTGGCGGGCGGCGTGGGACTTGGCGAGGGCGAAGGTGTCGGAGTGGGGGGCGGCGTCGGAGTTGGCGAAGGTGTCGGAGTCGGAGTGGGGGTTGCAGTGGGAGTCGGCGAAGGTGTGGGAGTTGGCGTAGGGGAGGGAGTCGGCGTAGGCATGGGAGGCGCGCCTTGCGTGCTGAAGGCGAAGTTCGTGGGCGGCTGGGTGAGGCTGCCGGGGCTGCCGGTGAAGCCGAAGCTGACGGTGCCTCCGGCGGGGATGTCCTTGTTCCAGGCCACCGTCGCCGCGTCGAACGTGTAAACGCCGTTGGACTGGCTCGCGATGCGGGCGTTCCAAATCGACGCAATGCTGCGGTCGAGCTGAAAGGAAAGCTGCCAGTTGACGAGCGGTGCGGCGGCTTCGTTTTTGATCGAAACGTCTCCTTGGAAGCCGCTTTGCCAGTCGTTCGAGACCTTGAAGGTCACGGTCACGCTGCCTAAGCGCACGGTGATATTCGGCGAACCGGGGACCGGAGTCGGCGTGGGCGTGGGCGTGGGCGTGGGCGTGGGCGTGGGCGTGGGCGTGGGCGTGGGCGTGGGCGTGGGCGTGGGCGTGGGCGTGCCGGCGAAGGTCGGAGTGAAGACGATATTCTGCGCGCCGGCGGAGTTGCCGGGCGTGGCGTTGAATCCGATTGTGATCGAGCCGCCATTTGCGCTGATGCGCTTCGACCAGCTTTCGGGAGCGAGCGTGTATTGGCTGCCGCTGTGCGAGGCGATCTGCGCTCCCCAGATGTTCGTGATCGTCGATGGCAGCGTGAATACGAGCGACCAATCCGTGACGTCGCTCGCGCCGCGATTCGTCACGATGATTTGCCCGGTGAAGCCCGCTCCCCAGTCGCTGGTCTTTTGAAACGTGGCGTCAATTTGGGCGTGAGCCGCTGCGGCGGCGCAAAGGCAGAGCAGGACGATGCGGAGAATTTGAGCCTTCATCGTGCGCGAATGCTTGCGGGTGAATCGGGGAAATGTCCAGCCGGACTCTGTGAAATCGGCGGAAAGTTCCCAAGCGCGCCCGGGTAGATCGTCCGAGGCGTTAGTATTTCGCCACGGTTGGATCGACGCGGTCGGCCCAAGCGAGGATGCCGCCATGGACATTCCAGACCTTGCTGAAGCCGGCGGCCTGGAGCTCGCGCAGGGCATTTGCGCTGCGGTGGCCGCTCTTGCAATGGATGACGATGTCGTCGGCGGTGTCGAGTTCGCTCAAGCGTCCGTGGAGTTCGCCGAGCGGGATCAATTTCGAGCCGGGGATGCGCGCGATGTCGAATTCATACGGCTCGCGCACGTCGAGCAGCACGAAGCGCTCCTTCGCGTCGAGGCGCTGCTTGAGTTCCTCCACGCTGATTTCCGGCACGGGCGGCTCGGCCTCCTCGGCGGCGGCGGCCTGCGGGATGCCGCAGAATTGCTCGTAGTCGATGAGTTCGGTGACGGTGGGATTTTCGCCGCATACGGGACAGCGCGGATCCTTGCGCACCTTGAACTCGCGGAACTTCATCTTGAGCGCGTCAAAGTGCAGCAGCCGCCCGATGAGGGGCTCGCCGATGCCGCAAATGAGCTTGATCGCCTCGATGGCCTGGATCACGCCGACGACACCCGGCAGCACGCCCAGCACGCCGCCCTCGGCGCAGCTTGGCACCATCCCCGGCGGCGGGGGCTCGGGGTAGAGGCAGCGGTAGCAGGGGCCTCCAAGGTGCGGCGCGAAAACGGTCACCTGCCCGTCGAAGCGGAAAATCGAGCCGTAGATGTTCGGCTTTTTGAGGAAGACGCAGATGTCGTTCGAGAGGTAGCGGGTGGGGAAGTTGTCGGTGCCATCGATCACGAGGTCGTAGGGTTCGACGATTTCCCGCGCATTCGCGCTGGTGAAAAACGCGTCGTAGAGATCGACCTGCACGTTGGGATTGACGTCCTTGATGCGGTCGCGGGCGCTGTTGATCTTCTTGCGGCCGACGTCCTTCGTGCCGTGGAGAATCTGGCGCTGGAGATTCGAGTAATCGACCGTGTCGAAATCGACGAGGCCAAGCGTGCCGACGCCGGCCGCGGCGAGGTAGAGCGCGATGGGCGAGCCGAGGCCGCCCGTGCCGATGCAGAGGACCTTTGCGGCCTTGAGCTTCTTCTGCCCGGCGAGGGTGACCTCGGGCATGATAAGGTGCCGCGAGTAACGGGCGACCTCGTCGTTGCTGAATTCGATCCCTTCCATTCGGGAAGGCTCCAGGATGCTGGGAATGCTCATTGTGTCGAGCCGACGACCGTAGCGGCGATGCATTGGGGATGCAAGTGGCGGGGCGGAGCTATGACGCGCAGTGTCATGCCCGGCACGTTGGAACGTGGGAATTGCGCAACACTTCTTACGTCACAATTGCGCCTCATGGCGTTTTCTTAACGAAGCTTCCGTTGCCCGGCGTTGTCCCGCTGGCAGTCTGCGCTCGCCGGCGGGGCTTGGTTTTTCACGGGTCCGCCGCCGGTGTTTCCGGATGCTGTTTTTCCGGAATCGAGATGACTGCAAGTCCATTTGAAACCTTCACATCCGCAAGCCAGCCAAATCCATCCGCCATTCCAGAATCCACTCCCATGAATCCGAAAAAAAGACTCCACCGCCAGCCGATGCGCAGCGGGATCACGCTCCTTCTGAGCGCGGTCTGCGCCACGTTCGCCGCTTCGTCCAGCTTCGCGGCATTCACGTTCACCGGCGTTTCCGCAGGCGACGCATCGAGCACGAACGCGACGTTCTGGACTCGTGGTGTTGACGCGGCAGCCCCCGCCGCTGCGAACGTCACGCTCGAGATTTCGATCGACCCGACTTTTGCAAGCGGGGTCACTTCGATTCTAGGAACCACGGTTCCCGGGGCGGACTATACGTTGAAGATCGATGTCACGGCGCTGCAGCCGGCTACGGTTTATTCCTATCGCTTCGTCGGACCGCTCGGCGAACTGAGCAACGTCGGGAAATTGAAGACCGCACCCGCCGCCACGGCGAGCGCACCGGTCCATTTCGCATTCAGCGGCGATATGGACGGCCTCATTCGCCCCTATGCGCTGGCCAGCACCGTACCCGCGCAGAACCTCGACTTCTACGCGAACGTCGGTGACACGATTTACGAGAATGCCAGCAACGTAAACGGTAACAACGCCGCCTCGTATCTCAATTCGCCGTCGGTGACGCTTTCCGGCGTGATCCCGGCGCCTTCTTCGACGGGCGCCACTGCCGCGCAACTATTCGCCGATTACTCGAAAAAGTATCTGGAGCAATTTCTGCCGGTCAATACCGCCGGGCAGAGCTGCCTGAAGGATTTCTACGCCGGGCAGGGCAACTACACGCTCTACGACAACCACGAACTCGGCAACAAGCAATACATCAACGGCGGCGCCGCTCCCGGCGGACCCGTTGGCGGGATGCTGACGGGAGCCGGCGTGGATGCGCGCGTGTCCACCAACGATGTGAACACGACCGGGACGTTCATGAACCAGTCCCAGGGTTTTCAGACGCTCCAGCAGGTCTTCCTGAACTACCAGCCGATCGCGAATCGCGGGACGGTCAATGCTCCGTCCGACGCCCGCACGAACGGAACCAAACAACTCTACTCCGCGCAGCAATGGGGCAGGAACGCGATCTTCATCAATACGGACTGCCGTTCCTACCGCGACATTCGCGTCAAAACCGCCGCCAACGCGGATGACACCGGATCCCGCGCAGACAACGGCGGGCGCACGTATCTTGGCGCGACCCAGCTCGCATGGCTCGAGCAGACGTTGCTGAATGCCCAGGCCGCCGGCACGCCTTGGAAGTTCATCACCGTCTCGGATCCCATCGACCAGATCGGACCCATCGGCGGCGCGCTGAGCGGCATCGTAAACACGAGCGGCAATATCGCGAACTACGCCCCTGTAAGTGCCGACGGCGGAAAATCCTGGATCGGCGGCTACCGTGCCGAACGCAATGCGCTGCTCAAATTCATCGCGGATCACCAGATCACGAACGTGGTGTTTCTCGCCACCGACGACCACCAGAACCGCGTCAACGAACTCACCTACTCGCCCACCAGCCAGCTCAGCACGCAGTCGAGCTACGTGAAGGTCCCCTACTGCTTCGAGATCGTCGCCGGCCCGCTCGGCGCCACCGGACCGGACCTCTTTTTGAACCACGATTTCACCAGCATCAAGACAATGACCGACAGCTTCGTCACCGCCCAGCAGA
>JAQTOP010000128.1 GCA_028713285.1 Terrimicrobiaceae bacterium | reverse complement strand
CGCTTCGGCTCGAAGTAAAGCATTTCGCGGATCAGGCGAAGCGTGTGCAGGCGGCCTTTCTTCGGAGGAATAAAAAGTTCAACCTCGTCGCTGAAAAGAATCAGCCCGACCTTGTCGTTGTTCTGGATCGCGCTGAACGCGAGAATCGACGCGACCTCCGCGCCAAGCTCGCGCTTGCTGTTCTCGACGCTGCCGTAGCTGCCCGAGGCGCTCACATCCACGAGCAGCATCACTGTCATCTCCCGCTCCTCAGTGAACTTTTTGACGTAGGGCGCATTCATTCGCGCCGTCACGTTCCAGTCGATGGTGCGGATTTCGTCGCCGGGCGTATATTCGCGCACCTCTTCGAAATTCATGCCGCGGCCCTTGAACACGCTCTGGTAGGCGCCCGCGAACGAGGCATTCACCAGCCGGCGGGTGCGCAGCTCGATGAGACGGATCTTCCGCAGAATTTCTCCGGGCTCCTGCATGACAAAAAATTCGGACCGACTCGCGGCAAAAACGATCAGGGAACCTGGAGTCCGGCGAAGATTCGCTCGACGATGCTCTCGCTCGTCACGGACTCGGCCTCGGCCTCGTAGCTCACGGCGATGCGGTGGCGCAGGATGTCGGCGCCGACGTCCTTCACATCCTGCGGCGTGACGTAGCCGCGACCCGCGAGGAAGGCGCGGGCCTTCGCGGCGAGAGTCAGGTAGATCGTCGCGCGCGGCGATGCGCCATAGCGGATGAGGCCGTCGAGGCGGAGATTGAACGAGCGCGGCTCGCGCGTGGCCCACACGATATCGACGATGTAATCCTTCACGCGGTCATCGACGTAGATCGCGTTCACGACTTCGCGCGCGGCGATGATGTGATCGGCCCCGACCACGGCGTTCACGCCGAGGTTCGGCGAAGAGGTGGACATGGCATCGAGGATCGCCCGCTCCTCGGTGCGGGTGGGATAGCCGACATTCACCTTGAACATGAAGCGGTCGAGCTGCGCCTCGGGAAGCTGGTAGGTGCCCTCCTGCTCGATGGGATTCTGCGTCGCGAGCACCAGGAACGGATCGGGCAACGCAAACGTTTGATCGCTGATCGTGACCTGCCGCTCCTGCATGGCCTCGAGCAAGGCGCTCTGGACCTTCGCCGGCGCGCGGTTGATTTCGTCCGCGAGGATGAGGTTCGAGAAAATCGGCCCGAGTTTCGTGGTGAATTCGCCGTCGCGGGGGTTGTAGATCAGCGTTCCGATCAAATCCGCCGGAAGAAGGTCGGGCGTAAATTGCAGCCGCTGGAAGCCGGTGTGAATGCAGCCTGCCAGCGTGCGCACGGTGAGCGTCTTCGCGAGGCCGGGCACGCCTTCGAGGAGCACGTGGCCGTTCGTGAGCAGGCCCATGAGGAGCCGTTCGACGAGCGATTTCTGCCCGACGACGACCCGGCTGACTTCCTGGAGCAGGGGCTGCACCCACTGGCTGGACTGCTGGACTTGCTGGTTGAGTTCTTGCGTGTTGACCGACATATGGGGTTGGTTGGGAAAAGTCTCGAAGCGGACAGGATGCCCGCGAATGTGGAATCTGACAGCCTCGGCGGGCGGGCGTTCATTTTTTCCAATGGACTTCGCTACGCCGACGACAGGCTGGCCTTGATGCGCTCCGCCCGGCGCAACGCCTCGTCGGCGGAATCGGCGAGCACGCAAATGTGGCCCATCTTCCGGCCCAAACGCGCCGCATCCTTTCCATAAAGATGCAGCTTCACGTCCGGCTCCGCGAGCACTTCATCCCAAGCGGGTTCGCCATTTTTCCACAAGTCTCCGAGCAGATTCAGCATCGCCGCGGGACGCAGCAGCTCCGTCGAACCCAGCGGCAGCCCGCACACCGCGCGCACCTGCTGTTCGAATTGGCTGGTGACGCAGGCGTCGAGCGAGAAGTGGCCGGAATTGTGCGGACGGGGCGCCAGCTCGTTGACGAGGAGTCGACCGTCGCGCGAGAGAAAAAATTCCACCGCGAGGATGCCGGCGATATCGAGCGCCGCGACGATCCCCTGCGCGATGGAGCGAGCCTCCGCCTGCGCGGCTTCGGGAACGCGCGAGGGAATGATCGAGAAGTCGAGGATGTGATCGGTGTGTCGATTTTCAATGACGGGGAACACGCTCGTCGCGCCGTCAAGCCCGCGCGCACAGATGACGGACAGCTCGTGGGTGAAATCCACCCAGCCTTCGAGCACCGCGCGCCGCCTTCCGAATCGCGTCCACACCTCGTGCGGATCGTCGCCCGTGCGCACGCGCATCTGGCCCTTCCCGTCGTAGCCGAACTCCGCCGTCTTCAGCACGCCGGGGCCGTCGACCGCACGCAGGGCGTCCGCCAGCTCTTCCGCGGAATCCACCACCCAAAATGGCGCGCATGGGATGCCCCTTGCCGCGAGGAAGTTTTTCTCCCGTTCGCGATGCTGGCAAATGTGCAGCACCTCGCCGCGCGGCCTGACGGGCGCAAGCTCCGCGATGACCTCGATTGCGCGCAGCGGGATGTTCTCGAATTCGTAGGTGACAGCGTCCACGGCCCCGGCAAAGCGTTTGAGTGCGCCTTCGTCCGAATACGGCGCGTTCACCTCGATGGCGCTCACCTGCCCTGCCGGGCAGTTCGCCTCGGGATCAAAAACGTGGACGCGATAGCCGAGCCTTGCGGCGTCGAGAGCGAACATCCTCCCGAGCTGCCCGCCGCCGAGCACGCCGAGCACGGAGCCGGGCTGGATGAAATTGCGTCGCCTTCGCGCGGCGCGGTCCGTAGCTTCGGCGTTTTCGTTCAAATTCATGGACCGCGTGATTTACGGCATCGTGCTCGTGGTGGTCACGGTCATCCGTGCGCTGCCGCTTAAAATCTGCTTTGCGCTCGGGTGGGTCATCGGAGCGATGTCGTGGGCGATCCTGCCGGGCTACCGGCGGCTCGCAAGGGAAAATTTGGAACGCGCGCTGGGCCGGGAGCTTTCCTCCGCCGCGCTGCGCCGTTTGACTTTCCGCCATTTCACCGCGCTCGGCGCAAACACCTGCTGCGCATTCAAAATGGCGGCGCTGAACGAAGCCCAGGTGCTCGACTGCGTTTCCTTCGAAAACAAGGCGGGCCTGCCGGGCGCGCTCGCAAAGGGACGCGGCGTCGTTTTCATCATCAGCCATATCGGCAACTGGGAATTGCTCGCCCAGCTCACCAGCGCGGCGCCCGGCTACAAGTTGAGCACGATTTATCAGGCCATCCGAAACAAGGGCATCGACAACCTCATCAATCGCGATCGCCGCGTGAAGGGCATCATCACGCTCGACCGCAAGCGCAGCGTGAACAAGGCGGTCTCGCTGATCCGCGAAGGCGGTCTCGTGGGCGTGCTGATCGATCAACATGCGGGCGACGCCGGCGTCTGGACGCCCTTTTTCGACTCCCTGGCCTCCACGTCGCCGCTGGCCGCCTCGCTCGCGACCCGCACGGGAGCGGTGGTCCTGCCCTGCGCGATTTATACGGACGGGTTCGCCCAATGGCGCTTTGTCGTCGGTGATGAGATCGGTTACGATGCCTCCGACACCAATGCCCTCGTCGCCACCCTCAATCGCACGCTCGAAGCGCAAATCCGCCGCTCTCCCGCCGACTGGTTCTGGGTTCACAATCGCTGGAAGGTGCCGCACCCCGACTTCCTGCTCGCCCGCACGAAGCGCGGCCTCTATTTACCCGCTGGCTACGATCCGATGAACCTCCGCCCTTTTCGCATCCTCATCCGCTCCAGCAACTGGCTCGGCGACGCCGTGATGAGTTCCCTCGCCGTCCGCGCAATCAAGGAGGGCCGGCCCGATGCGCGGGTCTCCGTTCTCACACGCAGCAAGCTCGCGGACTTCTGGCGCTCGGTGCCCGAGGCGGACGAAGTGATCGCTGTGGACGAGAACGCGGGGGTCTTGAAGGTTGCATGGCGCATCCGCGGCCACTTCGACGTGGCGGTGCTGTTTCCAAACTCCGCCCGCAGCGCGCTCGAAGTCTGGCTTGCGGGGATTCGCCGCCGCGTCGGCTATCTCGGACACGACCGCCAGTGGATGCTCAATCAAATCATCCCCGAGCCAAAGCCCGAACTGCGACCGCGGCACCATGCGGCCCGCTATCTCCGCATGGCCGAAAAGATGGGTGCTCCATCGATCCCGCTTTCGTTCCCGACCGCGCCCCGTCCGTCCGGGCCGATCCGCATCGGCGTCTGTCCCGGCGCCGAATATGGCGGGGCGAAGCGGTGGTATCCGTTGCGATTCCGCAACGCGATGCAGCGGGTTTCCGAGCGGATCGATTGCACCTGGGTGCTCGTCGGCGTCGGTCGCGACGAGCAGATCGGGCGCGACCTGCTCGCCGGCTTCGAGGGAAAGGTGGAGAACCTCATCGGCCGCACGACGCTGGCCGGCTTGATCGAGGAGCTTGGGACCATGCATACGCTCGTGACGAACGACACCGGCACGATGCACCTTGCCGCCTCACTCGGCGTGCCGGTGGTCGCGCTCTTCGGTTCCACGGAACCCCTGCTCACGCGCCCGCTCGGGCCCGATCACGTGATCATTCGCCATCAGGTCGAGTGCAGCCCCTGCTTCCAACGCGAGTGCCCCCTCGACTTCCGCTGCATGGAGGCGATCACCGTCGAGGAGGTCGCTGAGGCGGTTCTCGACCTTGTGGAGCGGCGCGAGGCGCCCACGACCGAGGCCGCGCCTTAGCCGGGACCGGCTACTCCCTGCGCATGTCCTGCTGAACCTGGAAATTCGCATCCATGATGTCCAGGATCCGCTGCGCGGGCACGACCTTCGTCGAGAGGCAATCGAGGTTCCCATCGGGCCCGATGATCGCGAGCGCGAAGCCTTTCGTGATGTCGTAAAGGAATGCGACGCGCGGTCCGTCGGCGACGGTGACGAACGGAATGTTCGAATGGATCGTGCCGCCCTCGGCGGTGAATGCGGCGAAGCACACGAGCTTCGCGGCGGCGAAGCGCTGGTAGGCCTTCTGCAACTGGCCCACCTGCGCGCGGAAGGTCCAATCGCGCGGCGAAGGCGCAATGAGGATCACGACCGCCTGCCCGCTGAGGCTCTTCAAATTTCGCGATTTGCCGTTGTAGTCGATCCAGGCGAAATCCGGCGCGGGACGCACGACGCGAGCCTCCGCGCGCCATGCGCCGGCAAGCAGCAGGCCCGTGAGCAGGGCAATGGAAAGGCATTTCATGCGTCAGACCTTCATGATCTCGGCTTCCTTGCTCGAGAAGTGTTGTTCGACCGACGCGACGTTTTGATCGGTGATTTTTTGAATGTCAGCCTCGGCGTCGCGAAGCGCATCCTCGGTGAGGTTGCCCTCCCTCTGCATTTTTTTCGCGGCGTCGATCGCGTCGCGACGGCAGACGCGCACCCGCACCTTCGTCTCCTCGGCAATCTGCTTGATCATTTTCACCAGGTCGCGGCGGCGCTCCTCGGAGAGTTCCGGGATCGGGATGCGGATGATCTTGCCATCCACGGCGGGCGAAATGCCCAGCCGCGACTCGTTGATCGCCCGTTCGATGTCGCGCGTGGTCGATGCGTCGAAGGGCTGGATGACGATCAGCCGCGCCTCGGGCGTCGTGATGAGCGCGAGCGCCTTGAGCTTCATGTTCGAGCCGTAGGCCTCGACGTCGAGATTCTCCACGAGCGCGGGCGACGCCTTGCCGGTGCGGATCGACGCGAATTCATGCGTCATGAATTCGACGGCCTTCTCCATGGCGGCCTCGGCCTCCAGCATGACATCATCCAGGTCCATCTTATGCGGCCTGCCCGGCATCCACTGCGGAGGGCTCGTCGGTCGCATCCGACACGAGCGAGCCGATGGCCTCTCCGAGCACGGCGCGGCGAATGTTTGTCGAATCGGCCATGTCAAAAACGATAATCGGCATCCGATTGTCCATGCAAAGACTGAATGCGGTGGAATCCATCACCTGCAGGCGGCGGGCGAGCGCTTCGCTGTAGCTGATCCGCGCGAACTTCTTCGCGTCGGGGCTTTTCATCGGGTCGGAATCATAGACGCCATCGACCTTCGTGGCCTTCAGGATGACCTCCGCCCCGATTTCGTTCGCCCGCAAGGCGGCGGTTGTATCCGTCGAGAAGAACGGATTTCCCGTGCCGGCGACAAAGATCACGACGTGTCCGAGTTCGAGGTGGCGGGTGGCGCGCCGCAGAATAAAGGGCTCGGCGACATTGTTCATCTCGATGGCCGTCTGCACGCGCACCGAGACACCGATGTCCTCGAGCGCGCTCATGAGCGCCATCCCGTTGATCACCGTGGCCAGCATGCCCATGTAATCGGCAGTCGTGCGGTTCATCCCCCGGCCGCTCGCGGCGAGGCCGCGCCAGATATTGCCGCCGCCGATGACCACGGCAACCTCGACGCCCAGATTGCGCACCTCGGCGATTTGCCGGGCAATCGAGCTGACGATCTGCGGCGAGATATTATCCTTGCTGCCCGGCTCGCGCAGGGCTTCGCCGCTGATTTTCAGAACGATGCGCTTGTATTTAGGGGTCGCGGGTTCGCTCATCTGCTGGCCGCGGATGAAACCGGATGCGGCCCGCCTTGGGAAGGAAATATTCCCGCCCGCCGGA
>JAQTOP010000035.1 GCA_028713285.1 Terrimicrobiaceae bacterium | reverse complement strand
GAAACGCTTCCACAACCGGCGATGAGACGCCTTCGCGCAAAAGAACCTCTTCATACTCCAGCACACAGGAGTTGGAAATGTTCCACTTCCACGATGTCTTCCCCGTCATGAAGTCATCGACAAGCCTAAACGAACAGCCTTGCCGTGACCGCAATGCGGCATAAATCACGTTGGTGTCGATGACCGCCTGAATGGGGATCATGCCGCGCGATTCTTTTTGCGCCCATCGGCGGCTGGTCGCTTTTCCGAGACAGCACTCATCGGGACGATCTTGGGCTCGCGGTTGAAGAGATTCCAATACCGCTTTTCGTCGCCGTCGAAAACGACGGCCCGGTAATGCTGGAAGATCATCTGCGGGGAGTTGCCCATCTCGGCAGCGGTGAGGTTTTCGTTTTTGTGGAGCGCATAATGATAGCTGCCGAAGCTGTGGCGCAGGGCGTTTCGCGGCCAGGGCGTGATCTTCGCGGCATCGGTCAGCGCCGTAAATCCCGTCCGCCATTCCCTTCCCGTGGGCGCGACCAATCCACCGCCTTTCCGCTCCGCGGCGAGCCAGGAGGCCAGGTTGTCCGCGATGACGACCGTGCGGCGCTGCCGGGTTTTCGCCTTCGAGGCGAGAACAATGATTTGTTTGTCCCGGACCTCGGACCAATCGAGCGAGCGGATTTCGGACGTGCGCAATCCCGCGAAAAGCTGGATGGCAACCGGCGCGAGAAACGAACGAAATTCGGGCCGATTTCGCGCCGTCAGCAACAGGCGCGCCGCCTGCCGGATCGAGAGCGCAACGATTTCCCGGTCCTCGATTTCGGACTTCTCCACTCCTTCCACCGGCGAGACGGACATCCAATTTTTGCCGAGGGCAAAATTAAAATATTGAGTCCCAAGCTACAGGGCACATTCAGTGTCAGAGTAAATCGACGATCTCGACATTTTTATTGTCCCGAAGACCGACATCTATTCTGTCACGCTTCAAGCGGAATTCGCACGAGCCCCGCTACCCTTGCAGCCGCGCGCTCCTCAGCCGCAGCGCGTTTCCGATCACCGACACGCTGCTGAGCGCCATGGCCGCGCTTGCGAAGATCGGGCTGAGCAACACGCCGAAGTGCGGATAGAGCACGCCTGCGGCGATGGGGATGCCCAGCGAATTGTAGAGAAAGGCAAATGCCAGATTCTGCCGGATGTTGCGCATCGTCGCGCGGCTGAGCGCGATCGCATGCACGATGCCGCGCAGGTCGCCCTTCACGAGCGTCACACCCGCGCTCTGCATCGCGACGTCCGTGCCCGTGCCCATCGCGATGCCCACGTCCGCCGCCGCGAGCGCCGGAGCGTCGTTGACGCCGTCGCCCGCCATCGCGACCACCGCGCCGCCTTGTCTGAGTGCCTCGATTTTTTGCAATTTTTCCGCCGGGCTGACTTCTGCAATGATCTCGTCGATTCCAAGTTCGCCGGCGATGCGTTCCGCGGCGCTTCGTTGATCCCCCGTGAGCATCACGACTTTCAAACCGAGGCGATGAAGCGCAGGGATGGCGTCTTTGGTCGTCACCTTGATCGGGTCGGAAAATGCAAGCATGCCAGCCGCCTTGCCGGCAATTGAAAGGAATACGACGGAGTTCCCTTTCGATTGCAGCGGTCCGTCGTCGAGCGCCTCCAGGCCGGTGACGCCGGCCCGCTGGAGCAGCGCGCGCCGGCCCAGCAGGATCGCCGCGCCATCCGCCTCGCCGGACACGCCCTCGCCGGTGATGGACTGAAAGTTTGCCGCTTTCGGCACCGCGATGCCGCGCTCCTTCGCCGCGCGCACGACCGACCCGGCCAGCGGATGTTCGCTTTCCATTTCCAACGCGGCAGCCAGCGCCAACACGCGCAATTCGTCGAATCCCTCGGCCGTCCCGATGGTCGTCACGGCCGGCCGGCCTTCGGTGAGGGTGCCCGTTTTGTCCGTGACCAGCACGCCGACCTTGCCGAGCCGCTCGAGCGCCGCGGCGTCCTTCACGAGCACTCCGAGCGTCGCGCCGCGCCCGACGCCGACCATGATCGACATCGGCGTGGCAAGCCCGAGCGCGCACGGGCAGGCGATAATGAGCACCGCGACCGCGTTGACCAGCGCGAAGGCAAAGGCCGGCTGCGGACCCCAAAGCATCCACGCAGCGAACGTCACAACCGCGACGCCGACCACCGCCGGAACGAACCACGCGGAGACGGCATCGGCGAGGCGCTGAACGGGTGCGCGGCTGCGCTGGGCCTGCGAAACCATTCGCACGATCTGCGCGAGCAATGTGTCGCCGCCCACCTTTGCCGCGCGCATGAGGAAGCTGCCCGTGCCATTCACGGTGCCGGCGGCGACCCGTGCGCCGGGCTCCTTCGCCACCGGCTCCGGTTCGCCGGTGAGCATCGATTCATCGACCGCGCTGCGCCCCTCCGTCACGACCCCATCGACCGGAATTGTTTCGCCGGGCTTCACCCGCAGGATGTCGTGTACGACCACCGCATCGAGCGGAACCTCGTCCTCGACTCGATCCTTCAGCCGATGGGCCGTCCGCGGCGCAAGATCGAGGAGCGCGCGGATCGCGGCGCCCGTGCCCGCGCGCGCGCGCAACTCCAGCACCTGCCCGAGCAGCACCAGCACGATGATCACGGCGGATGCCTCGAAATAGACGGGCGCTTCGCCGCCATGTTGCAACGCGTGCGGCAGCAGCGCCGGGGCCAGCAGCGCGACGACGCTGAAGACATAGGCCGCGCCGGTGCCGAGCGCGATAAGGGTGAACATGTTCAAATTGCGCAAGATCACCGATCGCGCGCCGCGCACGAAAAACGGCCAGCCGGCCCAGAGCACGACCGGCGTCGCGAAGAGGAATTGAATCCACATCGAGAGCCGCATGGGCACGGCGTCGAGCGGCGGCAGGTGCGCGCCCATTGCCAGCGCGACGACCGGAGCCGCGAGCGCGAGGCCGATCCAAAATCGCCGCTCCATGTCGCGCAGCTCGGCATTGTCCGCGTCGTCGCCGCCATCGATCGGCTCGAGCGCCATCCCGCAAATGGGACACTCGCCCGGCCCATCGCGGCGCACCTCGGGGTGCATCGGGCATGTGTAGGTCGTCCGTCGCGAGGTGGCCGGATGGCGCTCGAGCGCCATCCCGCACTTCGGGCATGCGCCCGGCTTGTCGGACGCCGCGCCGGGGCACATCGGGCAAATCCACTCGCCGCGCGACGGCGGAGCGCCCGGTCCGGAATGCTGGCAATGCCCGCTCACGCCCTATCCATGTGGGGAATCCGCCGGTGCGGCCTCGAGATCGCGCCGCATCGCCTCCGCGCTCGCGAGCATGGCCTGAGTGCCCGGCGGGTTTTGATACCATCCGCCGAAGGTAAAATCCCTGCCGTCCCCGGGGCGCAGGCCGCCGAGGTCCTCGCGCACTTTGAGGTTCGTGAACATGCCGCCCATCGTGATGTAGTCGTAGGGGCCGGGCGCGCCGACCATCGGCACGCTGTTCGGCGGCACCTCCATGCCCATGTCGCCCATGGCCGCCATGCCTTCCTGTCCCATCGTCATGTAGCCGGGCAAAAACGCGCGCGCCTTTTTGTCGAGCTTCCCGGGATCGATACCCATGAGGTTTGGCAGGCCATGCCCCATTTGATTCATCACATGATGCGTCATGTGGCAATGAAACGCCCAGTCGCCGGGATTGTTCGCGATGAACTCGACCGTGCGCGTGCTGCCGACCGGCACGAGCACGCTGACTTCCCGCCATTGCCCGGCCTCAGGGATCGGGCCGCCATCGGTGGCGACGACCCGCATGTTGTGGCCATGAATGTGGATCGGATGATGATCCATCGCGGAAAGATTTCCGATGCGAATGCGCATCCGGTCGCCGAGCTTCGCGAGCATCGGCGCGGTGCCGGGGAAGGCGCGCGCATTGAACGTCAGCACATTGAACTCCACCATCTCGTTCGGATCGGGCCGGCGCGTGCCGGGCACAATCTTCCACTCGCTGAGAAGATAGACGTAGTCGCGGTCCGGCGGCGTCCGCTCGGGCTCGCGCGGATGAACAACGAACATGCCCAGCATGCCGAGCGCCATCTGCGTCATCTCGTCGTGATGCGAGTGATACATGAACGTGCCGTGCTGCCAGACGGTGAACTCGTATTTGAACGTCTCGCCGGGTTGGATCGCCTTTTGATTCAATCCGCCGACTCCATCCATCCCGTTTGGAATGATGAGTCCGTGCCAATGCACGGTCGTCGCGGCGGGCAGCTTGTTCGTGACGTAAATGCGCAGGCGATCGCCCTCGACGCACTCGATGGTCGGGCCATGCACCTGATCGTTGAAGCCCCAGCAGAGCGCGCGCAGCTCGTCGTTGAAGTCCGTGCGCGGCACGAAGACATGATCCACCTCCTCGCACGTGAGATGAAAAATCTTTACGCCATCGACGATGCGGAAGGGCAGCGTCGAGCCGTTCAGCGTGAGGGTCGGCCGATATTCCCTGCCCGGCTGGCCGGGCGCGAGCGGCGGCTTCGTCCAGACGGGCTGGTCCGATTCGTAGAAACGGATTGGCTCCGCGGCGGGCGCGGCCGGACTTTCCGCCCGAAGCGCGGCGGGTATTGCGGCGGCGCCGGCGAGCAGCGCGCTGCCGCTCACGAAGCCCCTGCGAGTAAGATTTGAATTCATGGCTTGATTTCCTTTTTCGCGCCGGCGGACGCGGATTTCGGTGGAGTGAGGGTTCCGCCCACGGCGCGCTCGAGGTCGGCGCGGGTGATCCAGTAGTCGCGCAGCGCGTCGATGTAACCCCGCTCGACCCTGAGTTCATCGGCCTTGGCGGTGAAGAGCTCATAGGGGCTGAGCTGCATCGCGTTGTATTGCGGAATCGCCCGGTTCACGATGCGGATGCGGTCGGGCAGGGCGGTGTCGTGATAAAACTCCGCCCGATTCCGCAGGCGCGCGAGCCGGTCGCGGAATTTGCGAACCTCGGAGCGAATGCGGACCGCCAGCGCTTCGAACTTCGCCTCGGCCCGCCGCAGCTCCGCCTGGCCGCGCGCCACGCGGGCCTGGCCCTGATTGAAGATCGGCAGCTCGACGCGAAACTGCGGGCCGAGATTCAGCGCGCCATCGACGTCGCGCTCTCCCGTGAAGCCGAAATCCAGCACCGGCACGTAGCGGAATGTCTTCGTCAATCCGAGCGCGCCGGCGAGCGAGGCGAGTTCGCGATGGGCGGCGCGCAGGTCGAGCCGCTGGGCCACGGCGAGCGATTCGAGGTGCCGCGTCGATAGGTCGCCACTCGGCGCGGAAGGAAGGTCTCCGTCGATTTCCCAATCCGTCCGCGCGCCCCAAAGCCCGAGCAGTTCGTTCAGATCTTCGCGATGCTCTTCGGCATCCGTTTCGGCCTGCGCGATGTCGAGACGGCCTTCGTTGTAGGCCGCCTGCATCTGGAGCAGCGCGAGGTCGGTGATGTTGCCGGCTTTGAATTGCTTCTGCCCGAGGTCGAGCGCGGTCGCCGTCGTTTCCTCGATGACCTTGAGCCGCCCGATCAGCTGCCGGCCGGCCTGCGCGGTGAAATACGCCTTCTTCACCGCAGCCACAAGCTCGAGCACCTGCGCCGCGACGCGCAGTTGCGCCGCCTCGAGCGCCTCCTCCGAAACCCGCTTCTTGAGCGGAAGCATGAGTATCTGCACGAACTCCTGCGCGGCCACCCACGCGTAGCGATTGAGCGTGTCGGAGGTCGCGGGAAACTGGACCTCGAATTCGATCGCGGGATTCGGCACGGTGACCGCCTGGAGCACGTCCGCCTGCGCGATGCCAATCTCCTCGAATGCGGCCTGAAGCTCGCGATTGTTGAGCAGGGCGATTTGCACCGCGCTGGAAACGGTGAGCGGCTTGCGCAGGAGCTTGTCCACCACGGCGTCCGCCCGCTCCCGGTCCGCCGCGCTCCGCTGCCAGACGACTTCGGCGCCGGTGCGCGCCCGCACCTCGGCTTCGGCGGGTTTGGATTTCGCATAAGCGGATGCGACTCCAAACGCCGCGATCCAAAGGCAAAGGGTCGATTTCATCGACTAGCGGCTCATGCCGGACGACCCGGCGCTCGGCTGCGACAGCAATCGGTCCGTCGTGCGCGTCGCTTCGTCGGCGGAGAGGCTCGACCCCGCAGGCCGCGAAGGCGCCTCCGCCGCGGCGGGGCTGGCCGGATGCAACGCCGGCGGCTCCGGCAACGGTGCGACGGCGCACGCGTTGAGCAGCAGGGCTGCGACGATCAGCGGCAGGAGCTGACGCAGGATCATGGAATGGTTCTCGCGGAATAACGAACGCGCAGCCCGGACCGGAGCGCGGATCGGACGCGCTTCGGACGGGGCTGAAGTCGGTTTTCGACGCGGCCTAGTGGGGCGCGTTCGAGCCGCCCGAGGATTTCGACTGCACGGCGGCCTGGTATTTCTTCAAGCCGGCGGCGGGATCCTTGTCGAACGTCTTCTGACAGTCCTTGCAGCAGAACTTGATCTCCTGCCCCTCATAAACTTCGGTGACGGGCTTGCCCATCGTGCCGATTTTGTCGCCGGAATAGACGCAATAATCGAGGGCGTAGGGCTTCGGCGCATCCGCTGCGCGGGTTGCGGACGTGAAGGCGAGGGTTCCAATGGCGAGTGCGAGGAATAAAGTTTTCATATTTTTGTTGGCTGAATTTTTTGGTGGAGAAATGCGCCGGGACGCCGGCGCGGCGCGAGCACCCGTGAGGGCGATCGGGAATCAGGCAACGCAAACAGGCGGGGCGTGCGCGAGGAGGCTGCGATTGAGCACCGTCTCGGCGAAGCCCGCGCCAGGAGGCGGTCCGGTCGCGCAGGCCGATGAAACCAGGGCCGCCGGGTCATCGCCGAAAGCGGACGCATTCGTCGCATCCGTCCACGCCGCGCCGAGCGCATGAAGATGCACCGCAGGAGCCGACGCCTGATCGGGCATCGGCACATTGAAGGCTTCGCAACATTGGGTGACCGGCTTCCCGCCGCAGGGCTCATGACAACAGGAATGCTTTGCCGGGTG
Source organism: Terrimicrobiaceae bacterium (assembly GCA_028713285.1). Taxonomy (GTDB): domain Bacteria; phylum Verrucomicrobiota; class Verrucomicrobiia; order Chthoniobacterales; family JAATET01; genus JAATET01. Next base: position 25,263 of record JAQTOP010000035.1, on the reverse strand, counting down.
TCCGACCGCGGCGAGCGCGCAGTGGTTCGACGCAATGATCCACGCGAAGATGGCCAAAAGGGCGACCAGCGCGGAAGTCCACCGATATTGGCGGAGCGTCGTCATGGATTGCTCGATACGCCCGATCCCGGGAATTTGCAAGGAACGCCGTCCGCTATGGCGTCGGAGCCGGCGAGCTTTCCGGAGCGGCCTTGGCCTTTGCGTTCACGGAATTCATCACGACGAAGAGAAGCTGCTGCAACACGTCGGGCGTGGTGCGATAGATGTCGGTCGCGCCCGGAGGCGGCTCCCACGTGGATCCCGGCAGCTTCGGGACGAATTTCAAATCCTCGATGCTCACGGTCGCGGTGAAATCGCGGCGCGTGATCTTCACCTGCCTCGGCACATAGCCGGCGGCGACCCACATGGCGGCGTGAAAATCCTCGCTCTTCGTGGACTGGGCCAGCTCGGGCATGAGGCCGCCCGAGATCACGCGGGTCGGCTCGCCGTTGATCTCCTCGAACTGCTTGCCCTCGTCGAGGGTGAAAACCGCCGGCAGGAAGATCGCCTGCTGCGCGGTGATCGGAATGAAGATCGGCGTGTTCGCCTTCATGGTCGGCTTCGGCAGGCGCCCTTTGAACTGCTTCAACAAATACTCCATCTTCTCACCGGGCACGGCCCAGACGTCGTCGCCCTTGCGGCAGACCGTCACCTGCTCGCCCAGCACAGGCGCCGAAAGCTTCACCTTGTTCGGGAACTGCACCGCGGCGTCGAGCGTCGCGCCGTTGAACTCCTTCGGCAGCCGGCCCGTGACCTCCTTGATGACCATGTGGAAGGAAAGGGCATGGTTCTCGGACTGCCCGCCCATCAGCAATACGCTGCAGATCGGGGCAAAGACCTTGCCCACGATGTCGTAGCGATTCTCGGATGGCGCCTCCTGCGCGGATGCCGGCTGTTGTGCGGGGGCAAGACCGGCAGTGGCGAATAGAACGAGGGCGGAAATGGCGCGTGTCATGTGGCTCAAGGCATACGCCGGGCGGCGGAGTATTGCAAAATCCAACGCCGCGGGCGTTTTCGGTTGCGCGCGCCGGGCGAATGCCTATTCGATTCGAGCATGTCGCCGTGGCCGTTGCTCATCGCCCAGCAGGGAACCGGGCTTTACTACGCATTCGTGAATTCCACGGGCGAGGGCAAGGCGGTGCTGCTCGCGCTGTTTTTCGCGTCCATTTTCAGTTGGTCGGTGATGATCACGAAGTTTCGAATGCTCCGCTTCGCGAAGCGGCAGTCCGCGCGATTCTCCGCGATTTTCCACCGCGACCGCAAGCCGCTCCGGCTCTTCGAAACCGGCGCGCGCTTCGACGGCTCGCCGCTCTTCTCCATCTATGACGCGGGCACATCGGAGCTGTGCTTCCAGATGATCGGTTCGACCGAGGTCGATGAAACCTTCCGCGCGCGGCTGGACGCCTCCCCGAAAATCACGCCCGCGCAAATGCGCTCCGTCACGGCCGCGATGGAACGGGCGGTCGGCGAAAGCGCGCTCGCGCTCGAGGGCCAGATGAACGTCCTCACGATGGCCGTGAGCGGCGCGCCATTCCTCGGTCTGCTCGGCACGGTCTGGGGAGTGATGGACGCGTTCGGAGGGATCGCGGCCGCCGGCAATGCGAATCTGGCCGCCATGGCGCCCGGCGTTTCCGGCGCGCTCATCACGACCGTCACCGGCCTGCTCGTGGCGATCCCGGCGATGTTCGGCTACAACTTTCTCGTCACCAGCATCCGGACGGTGGTCGTCGAGTGCGACAACTTCGCCGCGGAACTCGCCAGCGAGATCGAGCACCGCTACGTCGAACATCACGCGCCCGGAGGCGGGCGGCGCGGAACCTGACACGCCATGCGCCGCTATTCCGACCGCAGCAATCTCACCGCGCTCGCCGAGCTGAACGTCACTCCGCTGCTCGATCTCGCCTTCGTGCTGCTGATCATTTTCATGATCACCACGCCGCTGATCGAGAACAGCATGGACCTCGTCGTGCCCACCAGCTCGACCGCGAAGAGCGAGGTGAAACCCGGGGAGGTGCAGATCGTCTCGATCGACCGCAATGGCACGCTCAAGCTCAACGAAGTCGAGATCACCGCGGAGGCGCTCGAACAGCGGCTCGCCGATCTCAAGCGCGAGAAACCCGACCTCGCCGTCGCCGTGCGCCCGCACAACGAGCTGCCCGTGCAGAAATTCATCGCCGTGATGGACATCCTCCGGCGCGTTGGCGTCGCGAAGCTCGGCATCATGACGCGGCCGCCCGACGCGCAGACGGCGAAATCCGCCGGGCCGAAGAGCGGATCGTAATGTCGTCGATTCGGCACGCAGTGCGCGATCCCGGGCGGCGGGCTCGGCGGGGATTCCACGTGACCCTTGCGCTCGTTGCGGCGATTCATCTCGCGCTCGTCGGCGCGCTCATTTTTTTCGCCGGCAGGGCGGAGGTAAAAAAGCCGGCCGGAGACGTGGTGTGGCTCGATGCAGGCGCATTCTCCACCGCGCTCGCCGCCGCTCCCGAGCCTGCTGTCGAGACCTCGACGCCGGAGCCGACCCCGCCGCCGACTCGGGAGCCGACTCCCCCGCCCGAGCCCACTCCGCCACCGACACCGGAGCCCACGCCTCCGCCCACGCCCGAGCCCACGCCCTCAGAACCGAGCGAAGCCGTCCCCGAGGCCACGCCGACTCCGAAGCCGACCCCAAAACCCACGCCGAAGCCCAAACTCAAGCCGACTCCCAAGGCCACGCCAAAGCCCCAGCCCAAACCTTCCGCCACTCCAAAATCGAAGCCCAAGCCAAAGGCGTCGGCTACGCCGAAGGCGTCCGCCACCCCGAAGGTCAAACCCAAAGCGACACCCAAAGCCACGCCGAAGGAAGACGGCGGCGACGAGGAGTCCGCGAAGGACGCGCAGCCGAAAAATACGAGCAAGGAAAAGAGCGCGCAGACACGGGAGGGCGCGGCGAAATCCGGCGCGGGCACTGCGGCGAAGAGCGGCGGCGGGGGCGACAGCGACTTCGGCTGGTATCACGACATGATCCACGACTCGCTCTACAGCCAGTGGGATCAACCGACGTCGCTGTTCGGCGAAGGCCATAAATTCGCGTGCGTGCTGCAAATCCAGATCGAGAAGGACGGCACGATTTCCGACGCCAGCATCAAGACATCGAGTGGAAATCCCGTGATGGACGAATCGGTTCTCGCCGCCGCGAAGCGCACCAAAAAGATCGCACCGCTCCCGGAAGGCATCACGAAGGGCGAAGCCTACACGATCAACATCGCCTTCGAGCTGGACCAGAATTGACGCCGGGGTGGCGCTCGCGCGTCAAAACGTAAACCCAAAGCCGACCTGCCAGTTGCCGATGGGGTCGCCGGGCTGGCGGTTGACGTTGTAGCCGTAGTCGATGCGGATGGCCCCGAGCGGCGTGTAAATGCGCATGCCGGGACCGACGGCGACCTGGAGGTCCGTGGGCTGGATGTCGCGGACGTCGGACCAGAGGTTTCCCGCGTCCGTGAAGGCGGCGAGGTAAATGTTATTGAAAACAGGCCACTGGATTTCGGCGTTGAAAAGGAGCATGGCGAGGCCGCCGATCGGGTTGCCGCCCCGATCCCTCGGGCCAAGGCCGTCGAGCTGGAAGCTGCGGACGGTATTCGGCCCGCCGAGGAAGAAGCGCTCCTGGACGGGCACGCTGTTCGTGTCACCAAAGGGAAGCAACGCGCCGATGCGATGGTTGAAAATGACGAACGGGATGAACGGGTGCTCGGTGGTGATCTCGCGAAGCGGCAGGTAGTAGGTGACCTGGGCGGACAGGCGCAGGAACGAGATGTCGCCAAGGAGGACGGGGCTGGCGACCTCGATTTCATGGTTGAGAAAGAGCCCCTTCATCGGGCTGAGGATGTTGTTTCTCGTGTCGTAGGTCTGGCTGAAGGTGAGGCTGCCGAGGGTGTAATCGGAGACCGGACCGCCGGGGGCTTCGCCGAAGACCTCGGCATCGCTCACGCGCTTGTAGCCGTATTGGAAGCGGTAGCCGGTGAGGTTCGCAGAGCTGTAACTGCGGGCGAGCGTGAGGGTGCCGCTTGCCTCGGTCGAGCGATAGGCGGGCAGCTCGCGGCGGGCGTAGGCGCCGCCGATGGAGCCCTCGAAGTCCGTGCCGAAGAGCCAGGGATCGGTGAGCGCGGTCGAGATGCCGTAGCTGCGCTGGGAAAGCTCGCCGTCGATCGAGAAGCGGTTCAGCGTGCCGAGGAAATTTCGGTCGATGTAATGAATCTGGCCGTAACCGCGATCCCATTGGCTGTAGCCGAGGCCGAACTGGATGCGCTTCGCGGGAGCCTCCTCGATCTTGAGCAGGAGATCGACCGTGCCGTCGGCGTTCGGCACGCGCTGGACATCGGCCTCCGCGAACGCTCCGCTAAACCACAGGCGGCGGGCGGCGGCATCGACTTTCGACGCATCGTAGGGCGTGCCCGGATGGACTGCGAATCGGGAAAGGATGGCGGATACCCTCGTGTCGCGGACTCCCTCGACGCGAATGTGGCCGATCTTGTAGGTCCGCCCGGCCGCGATGTCGAAGACGACGGTGACTTTTCCGGAAACGGGATCGAGCGTGGCGGTCGTCGCGACTTCGGCCTGCAGGTAGCCGCGATTGCGCAGCCAGTCCTGCACCCGGGTGCGCATGAGCGCCTCCTGATTGCGCTGGTAGGGCTGGTCGAGGTATTCGCGGAGCACGCCGCGCAGCATGGCATCATCGACCGGCGCGCCGGCAAAGGAGACGCCGCGCACAAAATAGCACACGCCCTGGTCGATGCGAATGCGCAGGTCCACGAGCCCGGGCAGGGAGGCGGGCGAGTCCGAGACCGTGGCGGCGGCGACGAGGAAACCGCGCTGGGCGAGCGCATTGACAATGGCGACACGGCCCGCTTCGACCGCGCTCTCGACGTAGCGCATGCGACCGAAGGGACGGAGCGTGGCCTGGCGGACGGCGGCATCGAAAATCTCACGCAAGCGGTCGGGCGGCAGATCGGATGCGCCGTCAAATGAGACGCCCCCGATGGAGTTCCGTCCGCCTTCATCGATGGCAAAAAGCACGGACGGCGGATGCGCGGGCCGGAAGGTGTAGGCAACGCTTGCGGCCCGATAGCCGCGCGAGAAATAGAAGGTGCGCAGGAAAAACGCGGCGTCGTCGGCGTCGGTGACCCCGAAATCGCCATGCAGCGGGATGTCGTAGCGGTTCCGAAGGATGGCGAGAAGCTGCGCGGAGCCGAAGGATTCGTTCCCCTGGAAGTGGATGTCGCCGGCGGGCGGGCGCGCGGGCGCCCAGAGCCCAAACCACGCGGCGATGGCGAGGAGGACTCCCCGCATGGCTACCGAAAGCGGATGGTGTATTGCACGCCGGCGTTGTAGAAGCCGTAGCCGTCGCGGCCCGTGGTGAGCGAAAAGCGGTCGGTGAGGCGCAGTTCGCTCATGAGCGAAGAGGCCTGCGAGGAATCCTTCGGCGGGACGACGCGGACGCTGAGGCGATTCACGAAGTCATTGAGGTCGATGCCGAATGGCTCGAGCTGGCGAACGAGGCTGCGCAAAAGGATGATGCCGCCCTGCCCCGCGGCGGCCTCGCCGAGTCCCGCGCCGCTCATGCCCGCGGGGGTAAGACCCGTCGTGAGCAGGAAGATGAGATTCTCCTGCGAGAGCGGCGGATCGGAGCGCAACGCGAGGTTTTGTTCGCTGAGCGGACCGTAGGCATACATCTGGACGTTGTAGCCGGAGACGTCGGCGCGGGCACGAACGTCCATGATCGGCATGAACGGATTCTGCGGCGTGAAATAGATTTTGCCATCGGGAATGAGCAGCGTGGTGGCGGGCAGGTAGGCCTGGAGATTTTTGAGGGAGATGGTGCCTTCGAGATAGGGCGCGGCGAGCGTTCCGCGCACGGCGAGATCCGGAGCAATCTCGCCGGTGGCGAGGTTGCCCAGGAGGAGGAACGGCGTGCCGTTTTTGATCGATACGTCGAGCTTCCATCGGCCCCAGGGCTCGGGCACGAGACCGGCGAAATTGGGAATCGCGAAGGCGGGGCCGCTCACGGGATTCGGCACGAGAAAGGGCGTGACTTCAATCTTCTTGAAGATGCGACCCTCGACGAATCGGACCTCGCCGGTAATCGCCCCGTCCGTGCCGCGGCCGTCGGCGGCAATGTCGAGATCGGCGCGAAGGCGCAGCCCGGGATCGCGCGCAAGGAGGATCTTCGAGCCCTTGAACTGGAGATGCAGTCGCGGCTGTTGGGGGTTCGTCAGATCGGCCCAACCGGATGCCTCGAACGGACCGGCGCCCACCTCGCCGCGCAACGACTCGAGGGTGATGCGGGACGTATTCATGAGCACGCGGGCGCCAAGGGCGTTGATTCGCGGGAGGTCGGGCGAGAGTTCGATATCGCCGCCGGAAAGGGTGGCTTCGCCGTCGATCTTCGGCGCATTCAACGTGCCGGCGACCGTCGCATTCCCCGCCAGCGCGCCCTGCAGCCTCCGGGCGGCGGGAACGAATGGGCGGAAAATTTCCAGACTCGTGCCGGGGAAGGACAGCTTCGCCGAAATTGGCGCGTCGTGGTGGAACAGGCGCACGAGTCCATCCCTTGTCTCCTCGTAGGCGAAGGGCATATGCGCATCGAGCGTCATCGGCTGGAAACCGCGCGTCTGGATTGAACCTTTTACATCGATGCGTCCGTCGCGGGTGCCCAGCGCAATGTCGGCGGTGGTCGCTGGGATCGTAAAGTCCTCAATGGTGGCCGACAGGTCGCGACCGATGAGCTGGCCGGCGAGTTCAAGCCTCGGCAGCGTGCCGGAGGCCCCGAGATTCCCGCGCAGGCGGCCGCGGACGCTCGCCTTTTGGCCCGCCATTTGAATAAGTTCCGCCACGGGAAGATCGCCGGAAGTGAAGTCGGCATACACGGGCTTGTCCGTCGCGAGCGCCTGCGCAAGCGTTTTTCCTGCGCTCAAGGCAAAGACGTTCAATGGCACAAAACCCTCGCCGGCGAGGAGGCTGAGCTTCCCGCGGCGCAGCGAGAGGCCGGTGACGTTGACGCCGCTGGCGGAGATGGTGAGCTGGGAATTCAGCTCCAACTGCGCGTGCGTGAGCCGGACAGTCTTGAAGTAAATATTCTCGGGCGAGTAGGTCGCGGCGAATTCGCCCGTGAGTCCGGTCGGCGTGGCGCTGGTCACCATGTGGTCGAGCCGCACGTGGAACGACCCCGAGTTTGCGGTCATGGTCCCGTCGCCCTGCCAATCGAGGGTGGCGGCGCCGGTGAACACATTCTGCGCGACCGCCGCGCCGGCAAAGGGCGCATAGATCCCGAGGTCCTCGATGCGTCCGGTCAACTCTCCGGTGTAACGATGCGGCTCACGAATGCCGATGCCGCCCTTCGCCTCGATGCGGTCGCTTCCAGCCCAAAGGTTCGCGTAGCGAATTTGAAGCTCGTCGTTTTGCGCGACGAGGGAAAGGCGGGCGGAGGCGGGCGGAAGCGCAAGGTAGCGAATGCCGCTGGCTTCGCCGTTCAGGTAGCCGCTGAGGCGGCCGTTGTCGCCCTGGATCGTGCCGTGAAGGTAGAACTGGCCGCCGAGCTGATCGAATGGCGGCCCGGCCAGCGCGGAAAGCGCGGCAAGGTCGCGCACATCCGCCGCAAGATTCACAAAATAGTGGGCATTCCGGACGTCCTTCAACTGCTCCGGGATCGCAAGCTCGCCGTTGGCCGAGATGCGATTGTCTGCCTGCGCGAGGTCGAAGGTCGAAAGGTAAAGCCGGCGCCCGATGTAATTCGCACCTGCGACGAGCGACTGCCAGCCGCGCTCATTCCATCGGAAGTTGTCGGCCGAAACCCGCAGCGAAATCTCGTCGTCCAGGGGGTGGTCGGGATTTCCGCGGAACGTGATCCGTGCGTCGCGAACGATGCCGTCCGCCCGCACGGGGAGCGCGATCAGGCCGGGAATGGGCTTGATCGGGAGGTTGACGACGGCCACCGAGGCGGCGAGCCGCAGTTCGTCCTCCTCCGAGCCGAAAACGATGTTGCCTCGCACCGTGCCGCCGTATGCGCCGACGTCCCAATCGAGGGAAACGCCGCCCAAGTTCACGAAATTCGCCACGAAGTCGCGGATGATGATCTCGTCGCGCAACCGGAGGTCCGAAAGATAAAGCGCGCCGTCCTTCCATGCCGTCGCCGCCCGTCCGTTGACGATCTCCTGACGAATCGAGCCGGCCTGGATGAGGGCGCTTTTCACCGTGAGTTCTCCGCTGGCCGCCTCGGTGAAATCGCCGTCCACACCGCGCAGCGTGTAGGCTTGGCCGTCCGCCAGGAATACCGCGCCGCTGGATCTCAGGCGGAGCGCCTTCGGCAGAAAGCGCAGCGTGAGCGCCGCGAGCTGTTCCTGCTTCTCGCGCGTGAGCGTCGGCATCGGCTGCGGGATGAGCGCAGGCTTGCGAAAGTCAAATGTGCCACGGATCCCATCCACATCGAGCTGGCTGAACACGCGCCCGTCCCCAAATAGAATCTCCCACAACGAGTTTGCGGTGAGACTGATGCGTCCGGCGGTCACATCCGTGCTCGAAGCGGGAGGATTCGTTACGCGAAAACGAATCTCGCGAAGCTCGATCGGCTGGAACAGGTGCAACCGCATCGCGCCAACTTCCAGACGGACGCCCAGCCGCGGTCCGAAGGTCGAGATCGCCTTCCGTGCGCTCCAAATCAGCGCCGGCTCATGGCCAAACCAGAATGCGATCGCAACGGCGAGAAGCAGCCACGGCCAGAGCCGAAACCGGCGGGAGCGTCCGCGTGGACGACTGGAGGCCGAATCCGTGGAGTCAATAGCCACGGCCGGATCAACGAGGACACCCGGCGAGATCCCTTAAAACCGGAGAATTCCTGAAATCGTGGATCGCCAAAAAAAATACAGCCCGCCGCAACCGAATGGTGCGACGGGCTGTTGTTCCCCCCAGAACAATCTTTCGATGGACGGAACTTAACAAAGCGCGCGAGGGGCGCAAGGAAAATTTCACTCTTTCCTGATAAATTTTTAACATACTGTTCATAAACTGTTTAAATACCGTCCGATCCAGCCGTCATTTGAGTTTCGAGCCATTCGACCCGTCGCGAAAGCATCGTTTCGCCGTCGAAGTGGAAGTAACCGCGGAAGCTCCTCCCCGCAAGCACTCCGGGCAGCCAATGGATGTCGTCGGCCCACATTTCCTGGAAGGGAATCGCATCCAGCGAGGTCCACAGGGGGGCCGCCTCGTCCGTTTCCACCGCCTCCCCCATGCAATCATGCGCTGTGAAAACTGCGCAATGCAGCGCGTAGCCGTCGGCGAATTGAAAATGCAACTCTCCGCGCCACTCGGGATCGACAGGCGTAACGCCAAGTTCCTCCTGGGTTTCGCGCACGGCGCACTCCAGCGCCGTCTCGCCCGGCTCGACGCGGCCGCCGGGCCCATTCACCTTGCCCGCGCCGAGGCCCCGCTTTTTGCGAATCAACAAAATCTGCCCGCCGCGCACGACGAAACAGAGCGTCGCCCGCTCCGTCGGCAGCCATTCAGTCCAATTCCCTTCCGCGCGATCCGGCTCGCAGCTCATCGTCGGAAGGTCAACCGACCGCGGGAAGGAGCTGCTCGCTGATCGCCCGGTCCAGTGACAACCGCCCTCCGCCCATGCAAACCAGCGACAAGGCGACGATGAGGAGCGCGAACGGATACTCGCTCGAAGTCACGCCCTGCGCGGCATGCACAAACCAGAGTGCTCCAGCCATCACGCTCATGACCCCGAACGCGAACAGCCGCGTGAAGAAGCCGAGGAAAAACGCGGCCGACGCCAGGATTTCCGTTCCGACGACGAACGCCGACACCCACACCGGAAAATGCAACCCGTCGCTCCGGCTCCAGTCGAGAATCGTCGCGGACCAGCCCTCGCCGCCAAACCACCCGAGGCCCTGCTGTCCACCGTGGAACAGGAAGACCGCGGCCAGCAACAGCCGCAGAAAGAAGGGTCCAAAGCTCTTCGGCGTCGCGAAGAAAGCATAAACCGGATTGCTTGACACGCGGCAGCATATAGCAGTCCCGGTTTTCGCGGGAAAGGAAAAGAACGCGGGCGGGCAATGTGCGGATTCCGACCGTGGAGCTTGGCGGGCGCATCGATTTCTGCCATTCACGGCGGGTGGCAAAAAGGGATCCCGCACCGGCACAAGGGCCATTTCGCCGCGGAGGCGTGCGCATTTCTCTGACGGCGCAGATTCTGATCGGCCTCGTTGCCGGATGCCTGCTGGGCTGGCTGAAGCCGGACTGGGCTGGACACCTCGATGTCGTGCGCGACATTTTCCTGCACCTCATCAAGTGCCTCATCGCACCCCTCATCTTTGGCAGCATCGTGCAGGGGATCGCAGGAACGGGAGATTTGAAGAAAGTCGGCCGCATCGGAGCGAAGACACTGCTCTACTTTGAACTCGCGACCACGGCCGCCCTCGCCGTCGGCCTCACCGTCGTCAACCTCCTCAAACCCGGCCACGGCGTCGTTCTCGCCGGAAATGTCGCCTCGCTTGGCGCCGCCGTGGAGAGCAAGCCCCTCACCGTAGCGGAAACGATCCTGCATTCCTTCCCGACTGGCGTGATCGACGCCATGGCACGCGGTGACGTGCTGCAAATCGTCGTGTTCTCCGTGCTCTTCGCGCTCGCCGTCGCCCACGCGAGCGAAGCCGGCAAGCCCATTCTCATCTGGTGCGGCAGTCTCACGGAGGTCATGTTCAAGTTTGCCGGCATCGTGATGAAATTCGCCCCGTATGGCGTCGGTGCCGCGATGGCCGTCACCGTCAGCCAGCAGGGGCTCGGCGTGCTCCTCTCCCTCGGCAAGCTCGTTTTCACGCTCTATTTCGCATTGGCGATCTTCGTCGTCTTCGTGTTCGGAGCGATCATCTGGATCACGAGAATTCCGCTCAAGCCCTTCGTGCGCGCGGTGCGCGAGCCCTTCACGATCGCCTTCGCCACGGCGAACAGCGAGGCCGCCCTGCCCAAGGCCTTTGCGCTGATGGAGCGGTTCGGCGTGCCGCCCGGCATCGTCGGCTTCGTCCTGCCCGCCGGCTATACATTCAATCTCGACGGCTCGACCCTGCATCTCGCTGTCGCCTCCGTCTTCATCGCGCAGGCGGCGGAATCGACGACCGGCGTGCATTTCGGGATCGGCCAGCAAATCGTGATGATGCTCACGCTCATGCTGACATCGAAGGGCGTTGCCGCGGTGCCCCGGGCCTCGCTGGTCGTGCTCATCGCCGCTCTGCATTCCTTCGGTCTGCCGCTCGAGGGCGCTGCGATGATTCTCGGCGTGGACGCCCTGCTCGACATGGCGCGAACGTCCGTGAACGTGCTGGGCAACTGCCTCGCCAGCGTGGTGATCGCGAAGTGGGAGGGCGAATTCGACCAGGCGAAGGCCCTCGTCGAATTCGGGGATGTCAGAGCCAAGGGGCCGCCGCTCCCCGCCGACGACCCGGCGGCCTGAGCCGCCTGAAGTGCCCGCCGACTCTCAGGCGGAAGCGCCGGACCTTCGGGACGGTTCGCATTGAGAACCGCGTTTGTTGAACTTCAACAGGGCGGATCCAAGGACAAATGCTAATATTAGCAAGGAGGTTGCGCCAGGCTCGGGCACCGGCATGATCTCCGCCAGATCGACAGGAAAGGAAAATGTCACCGCCTCGGATGAACCCGCGGTGGCATTCGCCACGGCGTTCATCTCGACGAGATAATACGGGAGGCTGCTTTGATAGCTCCCGCCCTGGTCGAAAAGATTTCCGGTGCAGGAGAGCAGGGCGCTCCCAATCTCCGCGCCGGTGGCGTCGCTCTGGAACAGAGCGAGCGAAAATGCGTCGGCGGGCGATCCCGCCGTCGTGACGGCGCTGCGAATGCCGCTCAGGTCGATCATCACCGGATTCGGAACATGGATCAAAAAGTAGAGCTTGATCGCGCCGGAGCCGCTCCCGCCGCCGGCGCCCGTGGACGTGAACCCGATGCTCCCCGAGGTAAACGGCAGGCCGCCAGTCTGCGACTCGTTCACCGCCAACTGCGCGATGGAGGCGATCGACGCGTTCATCGTAATTGCCTCGGACCGCGAGATCGCCGGCGAGCTGGTCGCGTCCAGGAAATTCAGAAAATCCGCGCCATCGACACCGCCCAGCGCGGCATTCGTCTGTAGGAACGTCGCACGCGGTCCGCTCCCAAAGACCGTCACCGATCCCAGCGGAGTGCTCCACGACAAAACCTGCGCGTTGCAAAACGGCGCCGCTCCGAACCAGAGCGTCGCCAGGCAGAGCAGGGGCCGCCATCGTCGAGCCGGCGCGGCATGCGCAAACTTCACGAACACCTTAATTTGATGACTTGGGGGTTGCGGCATCGAGCATCTTGTTCAGGCGATTCGTCTCGTCGGGGGTGAGGTTCTTTGCCTCCGCAAGCAGGGTGCGCGCCTGGCCGGGATCGCTCTCCACCAGACTCGCAAAAGCCGATTTGAGCGCTTCCCTTCTCGTGCTCTGATTCTGAATCGCCGTCGCCCGCTGCCAGGCCGTGCCCGGCTCGTCGTAACTGGTGGCCTCGGCGATCTGCGAATTGGCATTATCCCGCTCCTGCTTGCCGGGCAGCTTATCCACCCATGCCGCGAGAGCCCCCTGGTCCGTGGATCCGTCCAGCCAGCCGCTCACCACGCCACTGACCGCCTTTTCCCGCAAGGCGGGATCAGTCAACTGACTCGCCTGCTCGGCCGCCTGCGCCGGCTCCACCTGAGCCCATGCCTCGAAAATCGGCTGGGCGGGCGCCGCATCCGACGAATAGTTCTTCTTATAGTAGGCGTAAGCCGCGTCCGGTTGCCGCGAGGCCCAGCCGGTCAACGCGCTTTGGATGACGTCGTCCTTCATCCGGCCGGTGGGGAGCGACTCGGACCACTGAATGGCTTTGGCGGGGTCGGCGGCGGCCCAATTCCGGGCGATGGCCATCGCCGCGTCGTCGAGCAGACCGATCTGCGGGTCGTCCCTGCCCGGCAAGGTCTCCGAATCCATCGCCTCCTCGGGCGTCAACGGCTCGCCATTCTTGTGCTCCTTGATGTCGGAAACTCCCATCCTGGCCATCTCCGCGGCCCTCTCGACAGAATAGGCGGCCACCATCTTTTCCCGAAAATCAATGAACTCCTTCGAGGCGGCCTCCGGTTCGATTTCCGCCCGCGCGGCGAGGACCGCGTTCACCGCGTAAGGCCGCTCCGCGGGTATCGCCAGTCCCTTCGCCCACGCCGTCGCTTCGCCGGGATGCGTGGTCCCATAGACGGCGGCAATCGCACTGATGGCATCCACGCGGCGAACCGAAGTATGGATTTGTTCAAGCACCGCGAGCGCCTGCTCGGGCGATTTCTTGATCATTTCGCCGGCGATGGTGGCCAGCGCGGATTCCAACGCATCGTCCAGCAGCCATTGCTTCGCCCAAGCCAGGGCCTGGACGGGATTTTTCCGCGCCGAATACTCGATGAGCCGGCGCACGACTTCATTCAGTTCGGGACGCGACGCCACGTCGTCGGACAAGGTCGGCAGTGCGCCGGCCAGCGCCGGCGCCAGCAATGCCCAAAGGGAATCCGCCTCGCCGTCGTCATCGACTTCGGTCTCATCCACGAAGGCGATGAAGCCGGTCAGATCCACACTCACCCATTTCGCCACCAGCAGTTTGGCGACTTGCGCCCGCAGGGTGGGATCGCGCATGGTCAGCAACTCTCGCATCAAATCGGCAAAGTCCTTCGGCCCCGCGGCGGCAATTCGGGATTTCCATTGCTCCAGATTCTTTTCCGCGGCTTTCGCAGCAGCAGTTTTGATGGAAGCGCCATTTTCCGACTTCGAACGCGCGTCTCCGCCAGTGCCTCGAGATTTTTCCTTTGAGCCGAGGAGCAGGAACGAGCCGACGATTGCGATTCCAAAAAGCGCAATGCCTGCCCCCCAACCAGCGACGGACTTCGGACAGAACTTCAACATAGGGACTTCACCAGGTTCAAGCGAACGGCGGATCCACCCGAATAGTGGATCCGCCGAACGACATGAGAGTTGGGAGCTTGACTCGTGCCAGCTCGATTAGAATTTGACGACTTTCTCCGTGGCCGACGCGTTGCCGTAGATATCCTTCGCCAGCACGATCACATCGAGCGCGGTGGATTTCGATTTCGTCCATTTCTTGATGTCGGCGAGAGACACTTTTGCGGTCCACCGCTTGCCGGCTTTCACCGCAATCTTTCGGCCGTTCACGAAGACCTTGATGGACAGGATCCCGCTGGCATCCACGGCGACTCCGTTGATCGCGATTTTGGCGCCGGACAGCGTCGCCTTTTTCTTGATCGAGACCACCGGCGCGAGCTTGTCCGGCTTCTTCTGGGGAAAAATCGATCCCAGGGTCGTGTAGGTGATCGTTTCCCCATCGAGCGGGGGCGAGAGCGGCGAAGGGAAGCGATGGTTATATGCCCTCTGGTAGGCACCGGCGATGGCCAGCACGTCGGCTTCCTTGCGGTAGCGCCCCAGGAAGGCCTCGTCGATCGGCTCCCCGCCCAGCAAGGGATAGACGCCAATCGGAACCGTGCAGACGGGAAGCCCCATGTTGTTCACCAGGTCGCGACCGCTCACCGAATTGCTCGCCCGACTTTTCGAGAAGCTCACCGGCCAGATGAGACAGTCGAGGCCATTCGTCGCCAGGAACTTTTCGTAGATCGCGTTGTAGATCGCCTTCAATTTGAAGTGCTCCACAGGCACGGGATCCGTGAAGGTCGTGAACGTTCCGGCATATGCGAGATTGCGAACCGTCGTGCTCAACGAACCGCTGGCGGCATTCGCTTGGGTAAGGCGGGTGTAGATGCCCTGTCCGTGAAAGAGTTGGAATCCGGCGTTTTCGTAAGCCAGAGTTTGATTGCTGAAGGGCGCCACGAGCACCGCCTTCGGGGTGGCGGTCGTGTCGGTAAACGTAGTGGGCGGCGCTACGGCTGTATCGAGATTCGGCGGCAGGAACACCGTGACCACTGTCGCACCCATGGCCTGAAGTTCTGTCACCAGGCGATCATGCGCGGCCTTCACCGGGACATCGGGCGTATTCACGCCGGTGGTATTCGATGATGACGTGGTCCCGAAGTTCAGGATGCCGCCGTGGCCGTTCCCAACACCGAGCGCCTTTTCCACATCGGCATCGTCGAGCTGCACCGGTGTGGGAGCCGGTGTCGGCCGGGCGGCGCCGAGATAGGTGCCCACGACGCCGATTGTTTTGCCCGAAAGCGAGGTGCCTGCCAACTTGCTCGCATAGCCGCTGTCCAGCCCGCGCCCCGGGACATAGTTGATGGAGAACCACAAGTCGGCGGGGTCGAGCACCGTGGCGGCGGCATCCATGATGTAGGCCTCATCCTTGACGTATCGCGCCATCGGCCCGACGACATCGCGATCCGAAGCCAGCGGGATGATGTTGTTCACGGAATTCGTTCCCACGGAGACCTTGAAACCGGTCACCCCGCCGCGATCCGACGGATTCCGAATGGAACCGCCCGTCTCACCGCCCCATGCAAAGTTCGCAAAGTCCGAGCCCGTCAATGCGCCGGGACCGCCGCTGCTGCCAGAGGCGCTGCCGAGGCAGTAGGCATTGAGCGTAGTGCCATAGGCGTTCGATGTCGTGCTGCTTGCGGAGGTCGCCCACGTGTCCATGTTGCCATGGCCAAGCTGGACGGCTCCGGCCGCCTTGAGCTTCGCCACCACGAAGCAATCTGCCGGCGAAATCACCGGTCCGTAAGTGACTCCGTTTTCGTCATCGATTCCTGCGGTTGCCGGAGGCGCGCCGAGAACGGATGACAGCCACGCCTTCACGCCGCCGCTCGTCACCATGCCCACGGTCGGATAGGAGTCCTTCGTGCAAAAAAGCAGGCCTTGCAGGGGCCCGAGGAGCGTGCCGTGATTGCGAAGATCATCCTGCGCAGCGGCGTCGTCGAAAACCGTAGGATTGATTGAGACCACCGAGTTGATCTTGATGCCTGCCTGGTCGTAAACCGCGCGCCGATTCAAATACAGCGTCGCCAGTTCCACCGAGGTGATCGCTCCGGCATTCATCGCCGCCTGAAGGTCGTCAAAGGTGGCCGTTTCGAGATTGACGGTGATCGTTTTCGCTCCGGCAACTTGCGGGGCGAGCGCAGTGAAGGCGGCCACGAGGATCGCCCGCATTACATTCCGGGTTGGCTGTTTTTTCATAAACATTTTGAGGTTGTCAGCCGACCCTTTGCTGCGCCTGCGCCGCACGAAGATGACCACCCCTGCGAATGCCGCAAAAACGAATCCGACCTCCGCGGACTCCGGCACCGCGGTAAATTGCAGACTCCCAACGCCGGTGCCCGTGAACGAGAAGACGCCCACGAGGCCGCTCGGGAGATTCGTTGCGACCAGGTTCGCCACCGAGGTCGAGGCCGTGCTGCCATAGGTGACCAGCGTGTAGGTCTGGCCCAGCATGCCGCTGTTTTGGAAATCGAAGATGTAGCTGGTTCCCGAGCTGCGCGTGAATGCGCCCGTCACCGCGAGCGAATCCGAGGTGTTGTCGGTGTTGCTCAAATTGTAGATCATGCCCGCCGTGACGTTGTCGCTGGTCCAGGCCACGCTGGTGACGGACAGAGTGCCCATCGTGTTCGGCAGACCGGGCGACACGGCGCCTCCGGCCAGAAGGGTGAGCGCACCGGTCGTCGCACCGATGATCGTGCCCGTGCCGCCGAGCACCGAGCCGGCTCCCGACACATACAGCAGGCTCCCGCTGGCTCCCGTCGTTCCTGTCTTGGTGCTGTTCAGCTGCAGCGTGCCGCCGCTCACAATCGTGAAGCCCGTCGAGGTGATCGGACCTGTCAACGTTAACGTTCCCGTGCCGGATTTCGTGATCGAACCGCCGCCGCTGATCGCGTTGGCGATCACCAGGTCGGCCGCGGTCGTATTGAACGCCAGGTTCGTCGCGTTGCTCACCGCGCCGGTTCCCAGCGAGCTGCCACCGTCCACTTCCAGAATGCCGTCCAGGATCGTCGTCCCGCCGGAGAAGTCATTCACCCCGCTCAAGGTCAGCTTGTTCGGGCCGTTGAGCGTCAGGCTTCCCAATCCGGTGATCCCGCCGGAGATCAAAGCCGCATTGCTCGTGTTGATTTTCGTGTCGCCCGAGGCCAGCGTGATGGTCCCGCTCAAGGTCGCGCCACCGATGAAGGCCACGGCGTTGATTCCGCCGTTGAAGGTGATGTTGTTCTGGATCACCGAGCCGGAGGCGACCTGCACCACCGCGTCGCTCGACACGACGATCGCCGTGGAGCTGTTGCCAAACGAGGACGAGCCGCTGGTCCCCGTGGCGAGCGTGCCGGCAGTCACGTTGATCGTGGAGATGCCGATATTCGTCGTGCTGTTGATGGTGAGTTTACCGGTTCCATCCTTGGTCAGGACCGCCGTGGTGCCGCTGAACTTGGAAGTGATCGTCGTATCCGAGTTCGTGGTGATCGTGGCGGCGGATCCGACGCCGATCGTGCCGCCGGAGAGCGAATAATTCCCCGCCACCGGATTGAAGACCAATGCGGCCAGGGAAACCGTTCCCGAGACCGTCACGGGCCCGGCGATGCCCGCAGTGCCAAAGACCGCCGTGTCGCCGCCCGCGTTGTTCCAGACAACGTTTCCGCTTCCGGTGGCCCAGTTCGAGATCGCCGTGCTCCAGGTTCCGCTTCCATCGGATCCGATTCCCGTCAAAGCTGGATCCCAGATTCGGGTGACGGCCTGTGCCTCGGTAAGGAACATGGTGGAAGCGGCGATGCAGGCAAATGCCCGCATCCGGCGGGGATTCCCCACCAGGTGCTGGATGCTGCGGGTAACGATCTTTTTTTGCATGGGATGGTCTCGGCTTTAATTTTTTACAGAGAGGTCACGAGCTTCATGCCCGGGGACGATTCATCTGCGGGGGCACCGTTTAGCTCACGCGATGCCAGCCCGAAAAAAACCACCTAACCCAAATGGGTGAGCATCGGCGGAATGCTCCGAATAACAGAGTTTCGGCGTCCCGACATTTGCCACGTCCGCGGCGCACCGCGCCGAGCTCGCGCCCTAAATCATCCGACCAATCCGCGCCGCAGCGCGATGGCCGTGGCCTCTGCTCGATTCGAGACATCGAGCTTGGAGAAAATTGCGCGCAAGTGCGTCTTGATCGTGTTTTCTGAAAGCCGGGTGCTGGCGCAAATCTCCTTGTTGGTCAGTCCGCTGCCCAGAAGCTTCAAAACGATCATTTCCTTGTCGGTCAAATCTTTCTGGAGCAGCCGCACGCGCAATGAGGGTGAAAGCTCGCTCAACAGGACATTCTCACCGCCCAGCACGAGGCGAATCGTTTCGAGCACTTTTCCGCCATGCTCGGTTTTCAACAAAAAGGCCATCGCACCGGCCCGCGCCGTCGCCAGCAAATCGTCGTCCGAGCGAAATGCGCTCAGCACAATCACTGCGGGTTTCCATCGCATCTCCCGCGCGGCCATCAGGACCTTGGTTCCGTCCATGTCGGGCAAACGCAGGTCAACAATGATCGCGTCCGGCCGCAGCTCCCGCAGCTTCGCGATTGCCTCGCCCGCCGTGCCTGCCTCGCCCGCGATCTCAAACTCCGGCTGACTGCCCAACAGGCCCGCCAGGCCGTCCCGCACAAAGGGATGATCGTCCACAAGGAGCACGCGAAACACGCGGCTCGCCTTCCTCTGGACGGATCTGGATGAAATGCACGTCATGCGGACTGGTCCCTCACGAGCGACCGGCGCGAGAACCGCCCGGGATGATGAAGCAAACGCACCATTTCGGTAAGTGGAAGACCGGCCTACCCGTTCAAAGGCACCGCGACCTCCACCCGCGTGCCGCTGCCCGGCCTGCTCCTCACGGTGAGGCTTCCTCCGATGTCGCGCGCGCGCTCCCGCATGTTTGCCAGACCAAAGTGCGCCGGCTTTCCACCCCGGATCGTACTGCCTTCAAAACCCAACCCGTCGTCCTGAACGACCATCGACAAGCGCCCTCGGATATTCCTCAATGAGACCGTGATCCGTCGCGAACAGGCGTGCCGGGTTGCGTTCCGCATCGCCTCCGACGCGATGGAAAAAAGATGAATCTCGAGCTTCGAGTCGAGCGGGGGGACGCCCCGCCCGGTCGAGACCTTGATGGGAATTCCGCAGGCCATTTCCATCTCCCGGCCAAGCGAGACAAGGGCATCGGCCAGAGTGTGGTTGTCGAGCAACGCCGGTCGCAGCATCTGGATCGAGCGCCGCACCGCATCGACGCTGCGTCCGGCGTGGTCGCGGATTTTCTCCAGGCGCTCCGTTACCGCCGCGGGCAAATCCGGGCACTCAGCCCTCATGGCCTCAATCTGCAACGCAATGCCGCTGAACGCCTGGGCGAGAAGATCGTGCATGTCCCGTGCGATGCGGTTGCGCTCACCAGCCAGCGCCGCGCGGCGCTGTGCCTTCGACAGACGATGCAGGCGGAGCGCCAGCGCCGCTTGCAGCGCGAGGGCTTTGACCGCCAGGCAGCGTTCGTCCGCCCTCCGCGGGATCCGCGACGTCGAGATCAAAACGAAACCCGGGGCCTCGTCGTTGAAACTCAAGGGTATCGTCACGATGTGACTGCCGGACAGCGCCTCCCGGTGAGGGGAGGCCTCGCCGAGGAAACGCCGCATGCGCGGCGAAGAGGATTTCTCGATGAGAATGTCGTCCGCTCCCGACCATAGCTTCAAAAGCGCATGATGATTTGTTCGCGCCAGCAGTCCCAACTCCCGGGATTCATCGGGCGGCAGAAGGAATGGGCGACCGTCCCGCCAGAGCAGGATCGGAGCGTGCGCGTCGGGATCGCCATCCCGCTTCCAGAGGCTCGCCGACTCTCCTTCCAATAGCCCGACCATGTTTTGCAGCACGCCCTTGAGAAGCGCGTCGATGCCCTCGAGTTCGCCGGACGCTTCGATCAACGGCACCCGCAGCAGCCGGCCAATCCGATTGAGTTCCGCCTCCTTCTCGATCGCCGCGCGTTCGCGCTCCCGCGCACGCTCCGACACACGAGCAGCTTCGCCCAGCGACTTGAGGTGGGTGGCCAGGATCGTCTGCTTCCCCGTCGCCTCCAGGAAGGCCACCTTGTCCGGATGGATGCGGTTCGCCGCCTCCTTGCTGAGGTGGCAGATCCAGCCGAGCAGCTCGTTGCTCACCAACAGGGGAGTCAGCAACATGCTGCGCACTTGCAACACCTCGTAAAACGAGCGGATTGCGCGAGGCACCCGCGGGTCGTCGGCGGCCAGCACAATCGTGCATCGGTGATCCTTCAACAGGGCGAGATACAGCCGAGCCAGCCGGGCGACCTCTCGAGGGTGCCCGGCGGTGAACCCCTCAACCGCCCCTTCGATCTCCAAATCGCAATAAAACGAGATTGCCCTGCTGGCTGGCTCTTTCGCCCGGTCGATCTCCCAGAACGTCGCCCAGAGCCCCTCGCATTCGCGCGTGATCGCCCGCAGGATCGCCCGCACAAAGTCCGCATGCTCCGGCTCGCGAAGCAGTAGATTCAATGTGTTCGACAAGGCCTGCGATTGCTTGCGCACCACGCGCTCCGCCGCCGCGCGCATCCTGCTCTCGCGCCGCAACGCCCTCTCGACCTCCCGCTGGTATCGAAGCTCCTTCTCGACCTGCCGGTGCGCATCGACGGCATCGATGACGATGCAAGCGGACCTTGACTTCGCTCGCCGCACGTTTCGCCCGCGCAATAAACTCGCTTTCACCGGCACGGAGCCTTTCTCGTTGAGCCCATGCGCCGTGCGATCGCTTTTTCGCGCAGGTTGCCGGATCGGAAATCCATCTTATGCTGAGCGATGTTCTCTCGCGCGCCGCGGTTTTCTCCAATCGTCGGTCTCCTGTGCGCCGGCGTCCCGTGCGCCTTCGCCATCGACCCCGTGCCGTTGGATCAGCTTCCCAAGCCGGTGGCGGAAAAACTTCACGCGAACTTTGCAGGAGCGGACTTTGTTTCCGCCGAAAAGGATGAACGAAACGATTTCATCTACTTCTTTGTGAAGATCCGGCAGCGGGACCAGGTCAGGAAAGTCACGATTAACGAATACGGCGAGATCTCCGGGGTGGAGGCGGTTCCAGCGAACAAATCCCGCCCGTAAGCTGCGCGTCCAACCGACCACCGTGATTTTACGCGGCCGCCTTCGGCTTGTGCACGCTTTCGCCGTGCTCGTAAATCGCGTGGGCGCTCCCCACGACGAGCTGGTCGGGCTTCCCGACGAGGTCATCGTCCCTCCCCTCGTAGGGGACCGATGACAGCAGGAATTTCATCGCGTTGAGGCGCGCGCGCTTTTTGTCGTCGGAGCGAACGATGGTCCATGGCGCGTCCGCGGTGTCCGTGTAGAACAGCATCGCCTCCTTTGCCTTCGTGTATTCGTCCCAGCGGCCGAGCGACTCGACATCCATCGGGCTGAGCTTCCATTGCTTGAGCGGATCGCGAGCCCGGCCCAGAAAACGGCGGAGCTGCTCCGCGCGGCTGACGGAAAACCAGAACTTGAACAACCGGATGCCGCTGCGCACGAGCATGCGCTCGAATTCCGGTGCCTGCCGCATGAACTCGAGATAGTCGTGCGGCGTGCAAAAGCCCATCACGTGCTCGACGCCGGCGCGGTTATACCACGAACGGTCCAGAAAGACGATCTCGCCGCTGGTCGGCATTTTTTCGACGTAGCGCTGGAAATACCATTGGCCCCGCTCGGTCTCCGACGGCGTTGCCAGGGCGACGACGCGCGCGCCGCGCGGATTCAGATTCTCGGTGAACGTCTTGATCGTGCCGCCCTTCCCGGCCGCGTCGCGCCCCTCGAAGATGAGCACGATCCGCTCGCGAGTTTCCTTCACCCATGCCTGCATTTTCACGAGCTCGATATGGAGCAGCTTGACCTCCTCCTCGTAGTCGCCGCTCTTCATCACGCGCGGATACGGATAGGTGGAGCTGATAATATCCTTCCGGCTCTTCGCCTGCTGCACGCGGGTCACCAACTCCGCGGGAATGCTCGTCCGCACCTGCTCGTCAATAACGGCCACCATCGGAAACGCGGCGGCGGTCGATTTGGCGGACTTCGCCTTGTCGGGCTTCTTCTTTTTCTCTTTGCCGTCGGGTTTCTGGACAGCCTCGACGCGCGCCGGCTTCGCCTGCTCGTCCGAGCCATTCGCGGTTTCCTCTAGGTGCTTCATATTCTGGGATTCCCTGAATAAGCAGCACCTCCGCTGCATGCGACGGGACCGCTCGTTCGAGCGAAGCAAGCAGGTTCCGTTCCGTCCGCGGTCCGGCGACCGTTTTCCGCGCAAGGGGATCAGCCCTCGGCCGGGTCTTCCTGTTCCTCGCTCACGACGGGAGCGATGCCCTGGAGCTTTTCGCCCGCGGCGAGACCGATCAACTTCACTCCCATTGCGTTTCGCATCGTCTCGCGAATCTCCGCCACGCGCGTGCGCACCATTTGGCCGCCGCTGGTGATGAGCATGATTTCGTCGTTGTCCGCGACCGTGAGCGCGCCGACTACGAATCCGGTCTTGTCCCCGGTCTTCATCGTAATGATGCCCTTGCCGCCGCGGGATTGCTGACGGTAGTCGTCGAATGGTGTGCGTTTGCCGATGCCGTTTTCGCCGGCGACGAGGAGCATCGCGGCGTTGTTGACGATCGCGATCCCGATGACCTCGTCGCCCTTTTCGAGACGAATGCCCCAGACGCCGACGGCGTCGCGCCCCATGTCCCGGGCGTCCTCCTCCTTGAATCGGAGGCTCATGCCGTTCTTCGTGACGAGCACGACCTCGCTCTGGCCATCCGTGAGCTTGGCGTCGATGAGTTCGTCGCCGTCCTCAACCTTGATCGCGATGATGCCGCCTTTGCGGATATTGGCAAACTTCGAGAGGCTCGTTTTCTTGACGATGCCGGTGCGCGTAGCGAAGAGGATCGAGAAAGCGTCATCCCACGTCTCATCCTTCACCGCGGTCCCCGTGCCGGAGCGCTTCGCGTGGATGCGCAGCGTCGCGGCGATCTGCTCGCCGCTTTGGAGTTCGAGCAGATTGGCGATGGAACGGCCCTTCGACGCGCGGCCCATCTCGGGAATTTCATAGACCTTCTCGACGTAAACGCGGCCGCCCTTCGTGAAAAACATGAGGTAATCGTGCGTGCTGGCCGTGAAGAGGTGCTCGACGAAATCGTCCGTCTCGTCCTCGCTGGCGGCCTCGCGCGTGGTCATGCCGATCACGCCCTTCCCGCCGCGGCGCTGCGCACGATAGGCGCTCACCGCCGTGCGCTTGATGAAGCCCTTGTGTGTGATCGTGATGATGCAGCCCTCGTTCGCGATGAGGTCCTCCATGTTGATCTCTCCCTCGTCGGGCACAAGCTGCGTGCGGCGCGGGGTGCCGTGCTTTGCCTGCACCTCGCGGAGTTCGGTCTTGATGATCGTCAGCACGCGGGCTTCCTTCGCGATGATGTCGAGCAGGTCGCGAATCGTCGTGAGGAGCGCGTCGTATTCGCCCTTGATGCTGTCGCGCTCGAGGCCCGTTAGCTGATAGAGTCGCAGATCGAGGATGCTGCCGACCTGTTTCTCGGTGAATTTGTAATTCCCGTCGGCGTTGAGCCGCGCGTCGCTGCGGATGAGGATGCCGAGCTGCTCGACCGCGCTCCGGCCCCACGAAAGCGCGAGAAGCCGGGCCTTTGCGTCGTCGCGGTCCTTGGAATCGCGGATGATCCGGATGAAATCGTCGAGGTTTCTGAGCGCGATGAGGAATCCCTCGAGCTTCTCGGCCTCGACCTCCGCGGCGTCGAGCAGGAAGCGCGTGCGGCGCAGCACGACCTCGCGCCGGTGCTCGATGTAGCTGGCAATGGCGTCCTTGAGCGAGAGCAGCTTCGGCCTGCCGTGATCGATGGCCAGCATGTTCACGCTGAACGACGACTCGAGCGCGGTGTGCTTGTAGAGGTTGTTGATGATGACCTTCGGATTTCCGTCGCGCTTGAGGTCGATGACCACGCGCGTGTCCTCCGCGCTCTCGTCGCGCACGTCGCTGATGCCCGCGATAATCTTCTCGTTCGTGAGGTCCGCGATGCGCTTCACGAGTTCCGCGCGGTTCACATTGTAAGGGATCTCAGTGACGATGATCTGCTCGCGGCCGCCCTTCACCTCGGTCACGCCGACGCGGCCGCGCACGCGCACCTGGCCGCGGCCGGTCTCGAAGTATTGCCGGATGCCGGCCATGCCCTGGAGCAGGCAGCCCGTCGGGAAATCCGGGCCCTTCACGTGCTGCATGAGCCCCTCGATCGTGATGTCGGGATCGTCGATCTGCGCGCAGATTCCGTCGATGCATTCGCTGAGGTTGTGGGGCGGAATGTTCGTCGCCATTCCAACGGCGATGCCCGTGCCGCCATTGACGAGCAGATTCGGAAAGGCGGCGGGGAAAACCGTCGGCTCCTCGCGCGTCTCGTCGTAATTCGGCACGAAGTCCACGGTGCCCTTGTCCATGTCGCCCATGAGCGCCGCGCCGAGCTGCTGGAGGCGGGCCTCGGTGTAACGCATGGACGCCGGCGGATCGCCCTCGAGCGACCCGAAGTTGCCCTGGCCATCGATCAGCATTTCGCGCATCGCCCACGGCTGCGCCATGTGCACGAGCGTCGGATAGATCGCCTGGTCGCCGTGCGGATGGTAATTGCCCATCGTCTCGCCGACGATCTTCGCGCACTTGAGATGTTTGCGATTCGGCATCACGCCGAGTTCGCTCATGGCAAAAAGGATGCGGCGCTGGGAGGGCTTGAGGCCGTCGCGCGCGTCGGGGAGCGCTCGGGAAATGATGACCGACATCGAGTAGTCCAGAAAGGACTTCGACATCTCCTCGGCCACGTTGACCTTCTCGACTTTTTCGTTCTGCGTATACACGGGAGAGTTTCTTAAACTGGATTAACAGGATTTACGGGATTGGGGGAAGGCAGCCAGCCCTTGTGATACTTGCGCTGAAACTCGAGGGAAGGCGCTCCGAAATTAATCAGCAGGCCGAACTTGCTGTGCGTCGCGGCCAGGAAAGTCAGTTCCTTGTCTTCCAATCCCGTTAATCCTGTCCCGATATCAGACATCCAGCCGGGCGTTCAATGCGTTGTCTTCGATGAATTGGCGGCGGGGTTCGACGATGTCGCCCATCAGGATCGTGAACATGCGGTCCGCCTCCATCGCGTTGTCCTCGTTGAGATCGAC
>JAQTOP010000034.1 GCA_028713285.1 Terrimicrobiaceae bacterium | reverse complement strand
CGGCCGGCTCGCCGGCACCGGCTACGTCTCGATCCTGCCCGTCGATCAGGGCATCGAGCACTCCGCCGGCGCGAGCTTCGCGGCGAACCCGATCTATTTCGATCCCGAGAGCATCATCAAGCTGGCCATTGAGGGCGGCTGCAATGCCGTGGCCTCGACCTTCGGCGTGCTTGGCATGTGCGCCCGCAAATACGCGCACAAGATTCCGTTCCTCGTCAAAATCAACCACAACGAGCTGCTCACCTACCCGAACGAATTCCGGGAGATCCTCTTCGGCACCATCGACCAGGCCTTCGACATGGGCGCGGCGGCCGTGGGCGCGACCGTTTATTTCGGCAGCGACGACGCGCATCGCGAGATCGTCGAGGTCGCCGAGGCATTCGCCCACGCGCACGAGCTGGGCATGGCGACCGTGCTCTGGTGCTACCTGCGGAACCCCGAGTTCAAACGTGACAAGGATTATCACGTCGCAGCCGACCTCACCGGCCAGGCGAATCACCTCGGCGTGACCATCGGCGCGGACATCATCAAGCAGAAACTCCCGGAGAACAACGGCGGCTACAAGGCGCTGAACACCGGCAGCTCGAGCTACGGCAAACTCGACGAGCGCATCTACACCGAGCTGACGACCGACCACCCCATCGACCTGTGCCGCTACCAGGTCGCGAATTGCTACATGGGCCGCGCCGGCCTCATCAACTCCGGCGGCGCAAGCGGCAAGCACGATTTCGAGGACGCCGTCTTCACCGCGGTCGTGAACAAGCGCGCCGGCGGCACCGGCCTCATCTCCGGCCGCAAATCCTTCCAGCGCCCGATGGCCGAGGGCGTGAAATTGCTGAACACGATCCAGGATGTCTATCTCTGCAAGGACGTCACGATCGCCTGAGCCTGCGCCGGCTTACGCGAGGCCCTTGAGCGTGGCTTCGATTTTCGCGAAGTCGGGGAGATCCTTCGGCGTGGGCGTCTGCTCGCTGTAAACGATCTGCCCTGCCACATCGATGATGAATGCCGCCCGCGCCGCCGTGTCGCCGATGCCGGCGAGATTCGGAAACAGCACGTCATACTTGTGCGTCACCTCCTTGTTCAAATCGCTTGCGAGCGGGATGGTGATCCCTTCCTTTTTCGCCCAGGCGTCCTGCGCGAAGGGCGTGTCCACGCTGATGCCGATCACCTTCGCGTTGAGGTCCGCAAATTTCTGAAGCCCGCCCGACACCTCGCACAGCTCGGTCGTGCAGACGCCGGTGAAGGCCGCCGGGAAAAACAGCAGGACGGTGTTCGTTTTGCCGACGCTGTCGCTCAAGGAAATATCGGCGAGGCCGTCGGGGCCCATGGTCTTGAGAGTGAAGTCGGGAGCCTTGGTGCCGGGTTGGAGAGCCATGATCGTAATAGGGTGGAGTTCGACTTAATGAAGGAATGATTGGTCTCGCAAGGTGAATTTGATTTGCTCCCCGCCATGAAGTGGACGCCCCTCGGGCCCCGGGCCGTGCTCATCGAGTTTGCGGAGCCCGATCCGGATGCCACTCGCGCCCGCGGACGGGCGATCCAGCGCCTGCTGGAATCCCGCGGCGGCGGGGACATCGAGGACTTCTCCATCGCATTCGACAAGGTGCTGCTCGAGTTCCGCAATGGCATCGACCATGCGCGGCAATCCGCGGGCTGGATGAAAAAATTCGCCGCGCTCGATCCGCTGGCGCCCGCAGAGGCGGCGCTGTATGAGATTCCCGTGCGTTACGACGGACCGGACCTCGCTGAACTCGCGGCGCGC
Organism: Terrimicrobiaceae bacterium; assembly: GCA_028713285.1. GTDB lineage: Bacteria > Verrucomicrobiota > Verrucomicrobiia > Chthoniobacterales > JAATET01 > JAATET01. The sequence continues at coordinate 31,009 of JAQTOP010000034.1, read as the reverse complement.
TGCGGTCTCGGGGTCGCGGAGTTCGTCGAGCTCCATGCGGCGCCCATTTACGACGTGGCGCTGCTTGGTTTCTCGCCGGGATTTCCCTATCTGGAGGGGCTCGATCCGCGCCTGCACGCGCCGCGCCGCGCGAACCCGCGCCCGCGCGTGGAGGCCGGCGCCGTGGCAATCGGCGGCTCGCACACAGGCATCTACAGCGTCGAGAGCCCCGGCGGATGGCAGTGGATCGGGCGCACGGATGTCCGGCTGTTCGATCCGTCGCGGCGCGAGCCATCCGACGAGGCGATGTTTTTGCTGCGGGCCGGGGATCGCGTGAAATTCGTGCCGGCGGATTGAGCATGGATGCGCTGGAAATCCTGAGCACCGGCGCCGGCATGAGCGTGCAGGATTTCGGGCGCCACGGATGGAAGCGCTACGGCGTGCCGCCCAGCGGAGCGATGGATCCGCACGCCGCCGCCTGGGCGAACCGGCTCGCTGGCAATCGGGACGACGCTCCCGTGCTGGAGCTGCTCTTGCAAGGCGCAGGTCTGCTCGTGCTGGCGGCGCGGCGGTTTGCCGTCGCGGGCGCGGAGGCCGGCGCCTGCATCGAGGCGTGGCATGCACGAACCCTGCAACCGGGCGACCGGCTGGTTTTTCCGCGCAACCAAAAGGGCCTCTGGACCTACGTCGCCGCTGAGGGAGGCTTTGATGTCGAGCGTGTGATGGGCAGCGCCAGCACCTATCCGCGCGGCGGCATCGGGCGCGCGTTGCGGGCGGGCGACCGTCTGGCCGTCGCGGGGGAGGCGAATTTCGCGAAGGTCGGGGAGGGGTGGGTCGCATGGGGCGAACGGCGGAACTACGAGGATCCGCCCTTGCTGCGGATTTGGAAGGGGCCGCAGTGGGAATGGTTCGACGAGATGGAGCGAACGGGATTTTTCAGCGCGGACTGGGAGGTGTCGAACCACAGCGACCGCGCCGGCTACCGGCTCGAGGGCGCGCGCATGAATCCGCCCGAGGGCGAAATGCGCAGCGAACCGGTGCTCGTCGGCTCGATCCAGGTTCCGCCAAACGGCCTGCCCATCGTCACGATGCGCGACGGCCCGACGGTCGGCGGCTATCCGAAAATCGGCATCGTGGACGAAGGGTCGCTTTCCTGGCTGGCGCAATGCCGCCCCGGCGTGCGATTCCGAATGGCATTGATCGAATGACTCTCAACGCGGATCTCGGAGAGGGCGAGCCGCCGGCCCGCACGCGCGCGCTGCTGCGGCTGGTGGATCTCGCAAACATCGCGTGCGGCGGCCACGCGGGTGATGCCGTCACGATGGCGCGCACGATTCGCGCCGCGCTGGCGGAGCATGTCGCCGTCGGGGCGCATCCGGGGCTGGCCGGCGGCGATTTCGGACGAACTCGATCGGCAATTTCCGCCGATGAATTTCAGCTTCTGATGCTCCAACAGGTCGGCGGATTTGCCGCGATCTGCCGGACGGAGGGCGCGAAGCTGCATCATGTGAAGCTTCACGGCGCGCTCTATCACGCGGTGGAACAATCTCCCGGACTCGCCCTGGTCTATGCGGCAACGATGCGGAGCTGGTTTCCCAAGGTCGCCATCATCGCATTCGCTGCAGGCAGGGTGATCGGCGAGGCCCGACGGCATGGCGTGCCTGTGCTGGCGGAGGTTTTCGCGGATCGCGGCTATCGGGCGGACGGCTCGCTGATCCCGCGCGGAAAGCCCGGCGGCGTAATCGCGAATCTCCGCGAGGTGGCGGCGCGCGTCCCCGCGCTGCGCGGCGACACGATTTGCGTGCACGCCGATTCTCCGAACGCGGTCAGGATCGCGCGGGCGGTGCGGTCCGTTCTTGATGTTTTGTGATGTTCTCCGGCGGCACTCCCGCCTCGCGCAGCGCGCGGATGCCGAGGGCCGCGTCCCGCTTGGAGAGCCGCCGCCCCTGCGCGTCGCGGATCAGCGGGCAGTGGAAGAATGCCGGCGGCGCGGCTCCGAGCGCGCGGTGGAGCAGAAGCTGGCGCGCGGTCGAGGTGAGCAGATCCTCGCCCCGCACGACTTCGGTAATGCGCATCGCGATGTCGTCGGCGACGACGGCGAGCTCGTAGGCGGGCACGTCGTCGCGCCTCCAGATCACGAAGTCGCCGAAGTCCCGCCCGGCGACGCGCTCGACCCGGCCGCAGCGCCCGTCGAAAAAAACGAGCGCCTCGCCGTCGGGCACGCGGAACCGCCAGTTCGTGCCCGCGGGCGCGGTCCATTCCATCGCGGCCTCCGCGGGCTGCCGCCATTCGGCTGGAAAAATCGGTTCCTCCTCGTGCGGCGCCTGCGCCGCCAGCTCGACATCGCGGCGCGATTGCGGCGAGGGGTAGATGAATCCGCCGCCGCGCAGCCGGCGCCACGCGTCGAGGAAGATTTCGCGCCGCGCGCTTTGGCGGAGCGGACCTTCGTCCCAGGTGATGCCGAGCCAGCGGAGATCCTCGATGCAGGCCTCGGTGAATTCCTCGCGGCAGCGCTGCGGATCGAGATCCTCGACGCGCAGGATGAGATGGCCGCCGGCGGCGCGCGCGTGCGCGGTGCGGAAGGTGGCGGCGTGTCCCGCGTGAAGCAGGCCGGTGGGAGTCGGCGCGATGCGCCCGCGATATGCGCTCATGGCCGGGGTCCGTGATAAATCATCGGTTTGCAAAAATTCGTGCAATTGGCATCGTTGCGCACTGCATCCGTCGATTCCAGTTTCCGCGCAGGCCTGTGTCAGCGTCGTCATTCCCCTCTACAACGAGGCGGGAACGCTCGGGCAGGTCGTCGGCGCCGTGCTCGCCCAGCCCTGCGTCGCGCAGGTGATCATCGTCGATGACGGCTCGACCGACGGCTCCTACGAGGCCGCGCGCCGTCTGGCGGAGGCGGATTCCCGCGTCGAGGCGGTGCGGCACGAGAGGAATTCCGGCAAGGGCGCCGCGGTGCGCACGGGCCTCGGACGGACGACCGCAGGGATCGTCCTCATCCAGGACGCCGATCTGGAATACGACCCCGCCGACTACCCCCGGCTCATCCAGCCGATCCTCGAGGGCGACGCCGACGTGGTTTTCGGTTCGCGATTCATCGGATCGGAGGCGCATCGTGTTCTCTATTTCTGGCATTCGCTCGGCAACAACCTGCTCACGCTCTTCTCGAACATGGTGACGAACATGAACCTCACCGACATGGAGTGCTGCTACAAAGTCTTCCGCCGCTCCGTCGTCGAGCGCTTCACCATCGAGGAGGATCGTTTTGGCATCGAGCCCGAGATCACGGCGAAGGTCGCGCGGCTCGGCGTGCGCATTTACGAGGTGAGCGTGAGCTACCGCGGACGCACCTACGCCGAAGGCAAGAAGATCGGCTGGAAGGACGGCGTGCGCGCGCTCGTGGCGATTGTGAAATACGGTCGGTAGCAGCCTGCGCGCAGGAGGCTCGAAAATGCGGAAACTTCCCCCCCCGGTTTCAATCCGCCATCTGACGTGCGCCGCTCTGCTCGCCGGCCTGCTGCTGGGCGGCTCTCCCGCCCGCGCGCTGGAGGCGCATGACGACATCCTCGCGGGCGCCTACGACGGCACGCCCGGTTCCTTTGAAGTCGTCAATTTCCTCGTCGGCGCGCAGACCCTTTATCAAGCCGGTTACCTCGGCCAGCGCACGATTGTCGCGAATGTCGAAGCGGGCCTCGTGTGGGGCGGGCACGAGGTCTTCGACCGGTCGGGGCTGGGATTGCCGAATTCGCCGGCCCTCACGTTCAACGCCCCGCGCGATCCGGTCACCGCCCCCGATCTCGGCGACATCGACTTTCACGCCACCATGGTCGGCCACGTGCTGGCCGGCACGGGCTACGTCGGCAATGGCAATCTCTCGCTGCTCGGCGCGGGCATGGCCCCGCTCGCGACCCTCTGGTCCGGCGCGATCGCGACGACCTTCGACCGCACGGAGGCGAATATCGGATCCTTCGAGATATCCGACGCTTCGTTTCTCGCGCCCTATCAGGCATTTTTCGAGGGCGCGCCCGGTGCGAAGCCGGACGTGATCAACAGCAGTTGGGGATTCGACGATCCCGCGGCCACGGCGAAGGAGACCCGCATTCTCGACGGGCTCGCGGCGGCGAATCCCACGGTCACGCTCGTGAAGTCCGCCGGCAATGGCGGTCTCGCTGCGCCGCCGGGCGGCCCGGGCTCCGGCTTCAACGGCATTACGGTCGGATCGCTCGGCGGCAGCACGGACGCGCAGCCGTATCTGCGGCCCTCGACCTTCACCTCCGGCGGCGCGGCGGATTTTTTCAACCCCGCCACCGGGATCACGCTCACCGGCGTGCGTGCGGCGGTGGCCATCGCCGCGCCGGGGGAGCAATTCGCGCTCGCCTACTACGGCGGGAAGTCCGGGGCGCTCGCAGACCTCGTGGGCGACGGCGATCCCGCGACGGACAAATATTTTCTCTTCAATCAATCGGGCACGAGCTTCTCCTCGCCCGTCGTCGCGGGCGGCATTGCGCTGCTGAAGGACGTATCGTATGGCGGCGTGTATCTGGATGGAGAGCCGGAGGCGCGCGACACGCGCGTGATCAAATCGGTCATCCAGGCCGGCGCCACCGTCACGACCGGCTGGGACAATGGGCAGCACGTCGTGGATGGCGTGGTGACGACCACGCAGGCGCTCGATTTCGCGACGGGCGCGGGCCGGCTCGATCTCGCCGCCGCGGTGGCGATCTATGTTGGCGGCACCACGGACGTGCCGGGCGCCGGTGGCGGAACCATCGCCCCGCTCGGCTGGGACATCGGATCGGTCGGCATCGGCGCGGCGAACGACTATTTTTTTGACCTCTCGTTCGATGGCGAAACGGAGTTGACGGTTTCGTTGAACTGGTTTGTGAACGGCGCATTTGACGACGCGACCGGGCTGCCGGGATACGGGAGCTTTGCGAATCTCGACCTCGGCGTGTGGACCGTTACCGGCGGGACGTTTGGCCGGGAAGTGGCCGTCTCGGAAAGCATCTACGGAAATTCCGAGTTCCTGCGCTTCCAGTTGGATGGCGGCTCCTACGGGCTGCGCGTGAGTTTTGCCGGCGTGCTCTACGATCTCACCAGCTCGCTCACGAGCGAGACCTACGGCCTGGCCTGGGAGGCCGCCGCGGTGCCGGAGCCGGCGGAATGGGGCGGCGCAGTCGGGCTGGTGCTCTTCGCGATGGCGGCGCTGCGATGGCGGAGCAGGCTTTGCATCGCGGCGCGCCCGCGCTAGAAACCCTGCCATGTGGTTCGTCTATGCGCTGTCCGCCGCGGTGATCTGGGGCATCAGCTACGCGGCGAGCGGACGTGTGATCGAACGGGGCGTTTCGCCGCTGGTTTTCTTCACGCTCTACACCACCGCGGGAGCGGTGATGGGGTTCGGCGGACTTGCCGCCACGGGCAGGCTCGGCTCGGTGCCCGCGGAGCTGCGCGACCTGGGGCGGGATGGATTCTGGCTGGCCGTGGCGGTGATTACCTCGGGCCTCGGCGCGCTGCTCATCTACATGGCGATTGGCGGAAAAAACGCCACCGTCGCCTCGCTCATCGAGATTTCCTACCCGCTCTTCGTTGCGTTCTTCGTGTGGCTGTTTTTTCGCGAGACGCAGCTCAATGCCGCCACGGTCGCGGGCGCGGCGTTGATTCTCACCGGCGTCGGCGTGGTTTTCCTCGGAAACCGGAGTTAGCTCCGCTGCCGTTCACCCGCCGCCGGATGCGCCGCCAGCGCATCGAGCGCCCGCGCGAGCAGCGTGCGGCCCGGCTCCATGCGATGCCACGTCGAGGCGCCCGAGGGATGCGGCAGCGGCAGCAGATCGCACGCATGGCCCGCGTAGATGACCGGCCAGGCGCGGCCCACGACCTCCGCGAGCGTGCCAAAAGGGAGGAACTGCGAGATCGCGAGCTTGCCGACCGGCAGGATGAGCGCGGGCCGGAGGATTTCAAACTCGCGCCGCAGCCACTGCGCGCAGTTGGCGATCTCGGCGGGATCGGGCACCCGGTCGCCGCCCTTTGGATTCTTGCCGGGGAAGCAGCGGCAGACCGCCGCGAAGTAAATGCGCTCCCGCGCCTCGTCCTCCGGCCAGCCGAGCGCGGATTCGATCCATTTGAAGAGCGTCTTTCCTGCGGTCCATGCGAACGGCCGCCCGAGCACGGGCTCCTTCACGCCGGGAGCCTGGCCGACGAGCAGGATGCGGCTGCCGACGGGCCGCCCGACCACCGCGGGCTTGTGCATGCCCGGGCAGATGTCGCACGAGCGCAGCGCCGCAAGGTGCGGCTCGATCGCGTGCGGCGGTGCGGTTGGAACGGGCATCGGGAAGTTTTGACAGAAGGCCGCGCAGGTCACGAAGAATCGCACTCCGGATCGAAGTCGATCCGTCAGCAGGCGGCAGTCAGAGCGAGGCTCACGCAGAGGCGCGGAGCCGCAGAGAAAAGTTTTCCGATGTCCGTCGGGGCGGTTATGCGTTCCAGGATCAAAGCGTCCGCGTCGATTCCGGATGGTCTCTGCGGCTTTGCGGCTCTGCGTGAGCCCCTGCCTCTTCTTCGCGGCATCGCGCCTTCGCATGAGGCCGCATTTCCGGGTCGGTGGCTTGTATCATTCAATGAATTCCGGTCTTCTGCCGGCATGCCTGCGCTCTACGTGATCGCCGGACCGAACGGCGCCGGAAAGACGACCTTTGCACGGCAATTTCTACCCGCGGCGGGCATCCGCGAATTCCTCAATGCCGACTCCATTGCAGCCGGACTGTCGCCTCTCGATCCACCCGCCGGACGCCTTCGCGCAGCGCGCCTGTTGCTGACGCGCTGGAAGGAATTGGTCGAATGCGGTGACGACTTCGCGTTCGAGTCCACGATCAGCGGGCGCACCTACGCGGCGATGCTCCGCGAGGCGAAGGCCCGGGGTTATTCCATTCGCCTCTGCTACCTCGCTCTCGACTCGGTGCAGCTCTCGGTGCGCCGTGTGCGGGAACGCGTGCGCAAAGGCGGCCACGACGTGCCGCTGCCGGATTTGAAACGCCGCTTCCTGCCCAGCGTGCGAAACTTCTTCCAGCTCTATCTTCCGCTTGCGGACGAAACCCTGCTCTACGATGCCGCCTTGCAGCCGCCTGCGCTATTGGTAGAATGGCATCAAGGTCATGCCCGCGTGCTCGAAGCCAAAAGCTATGAAAAAATCCACGCAAAGGCGAACTGACGGTGCGTGCCGTCTCTCGAAATTTGCCCTGCTCGCCGAGGCGGCGATGCACCGTGTTGCGCGGCAGGTGACGGCGGAAAACAAGCGCCTCGGCCTGCCGCTCGTCGTCTCGGCAAAAAGGGCCCGCCGCTCTGCACCCGCCCGCTGATCCCGATTTCTCCCCGCTCCCGCGTTCGTTATTTCCCCTTTTCCGCCTCGGCTCTGCGTCTTTGCGCCTCTGCGTGAGGCCGAATCGCCAGTCACCAAGGATCAACCGCCCGCCTTGCCCAGGGCTCGACTTGCCCCATGGTCAGGGTAATGAAATGTCCCCATGAAACTGCCGGCGGACGCCATTATTGCACGGCGCAAACTCACGCATTACCTGCTTGTTCCGCTCGCCCAGGGCGACAAATCCCGCTTTTTGGCCAAAGCCGGTTACGACCTCAACCAAGCTGATCAGCTATTGGAAGACCTTCGGGGGCAGGTTTTGCCCGGCGACGCCGAAGAACTACACCGCACAGAGTATGGACAATATCATCAGATCCGATCCCTGCTCACGGGGCCGAATGGCCGGACCCTGCGGATTCGAACCATCTGGATGACGGAACATTTGTCGCAACGGACGAAGTTTGTTACGTTGATCCCGGAAAAGACGTTGCCCGAATGAAGTTCCAACTCTACATCGATGCTGCGCTCACACGGGACATCCCCGGCGATGGGCTGTGCGCCGGAGATGTCGTGAAGATCGTGGATCACCACCCGGTGCCGGGTGGCGAGGATGGTTATTCCATCGAGGTATTCAATGCCCTCGGCGACACCATCGCGGTGACCTCTGTGCCGGAATCTTCGCTGGCATCCCTCCTTTCCAACGAGGTATTCAGCGTGCGGCGCCTCGCAACCGCGGCATAGTGCGGCTCACGCAGAGGCGCGGAGTTCGCAGAAGGAAGTTTTCCGATCCGCCGGGAGGATTCTGTGAGGCTGAGATTTCGTTCCCGATTTTCTGAGTTCCAGATTCAAAATCTCTTCGTCCATTCCGCATGGGCTCCGCGCCTCTGCGTCTCTGCGTCTCTGCGTGAGTCCCTTAGCATCTTCTCCGCGGCATCGCGCCTTCGCGTGAGACCGAATCGTCAGCTACCAGCGTCTTTTAAATCCGCCGGACGGCGCGCGGCGCGTTCGCCCGCATGAGATCGCATTCCCCCACACGGATCAACCGCCCGCCTTGCCCAGGGCTCGACCTGCCCCATGGGCAGGGTAATGAAATGTCCCCATGAAACTGCCCAACGCAGTTTGCGCGGATATCGGCAACAAGCTCGAAGACTATTCGCTGAATGCCCGCCATTTCGAGGGCCGGCACAAGGCGCGCGTCTTTCTCTCCGCGTTGGGGATCGCCTCCGAAAATATGGACGTGCTTCGCCGCGCCGTGCCGGAGGCCGCAATTGCCTCGGACGATGTGGAATCTCGTGGCGACAACGGTTTCGGCGAAGTCCTTGTGATGCGCTTTCCCATGCAAACCGCGGCTGGCAGTGCGGTGGTTCTTACGGCATGGATTGTCCGGCACGGAGAAGACTTTCCACGGCTGACGACCTGCTATATCGTGTGACGCTGTGAAAACGGAAATCCAGATGCACGATCTCGTGGCGCTGCTGCAGGAAGTGCCGGCGCGCGATTTCGTGACAGGCGCCCCGCTCACGCTTCCCCGCGGCCAGATCGGCACCGTTGTGATGACCTACGACGGCTCCGCCTTCGAGGTGGAGTTTTCCGATGCCAGGGGGCGCGCCTTCGCGTTGCTGCCCATCCCCGTGGCCGGGCTGATTCGTCTGCACGACGCCCCTGCCGCCGTCGCGGCGTGATGAGGCTCACGCAGAGGCGCGGAGATCTCAGAGGGGGAAACGTCATGGCACCTTCACGGGGTTTGGTGAAACGGAGTTTTTCATCCTCGGTTTTCTCCTGTGCAAAATCATTTCGCATTGCCTCCGCGCCTCCGCGCCTCTGCGTGAGTCCCTCCGCATCATCTTCGCGGCTTCGCGTGAGGCCGAACCTTCAGCCATCCAGCGCCTTTTGAATCCGCCGGACGGCGCGCGGCGCATTCGCCCGCGTGAGTTCGCATTCCCACACCCGGATCACCCGCCAGCCGGCCTTGCGCAGGAGCCGGTTCACCTCGCGGTCGCGAGCCTTGTTTCGGGCCAGCTTCGTTGCCCACCACTCCGCGCGGGTTTTCGGGAGCGGCGCATGTTTCGGCTTCGGGCAGCCGTGCCAGAAACATCCATCGACAAAGACCGCGATGCGCTGCGTTCGGAAAACGAAGTCCGGCTTGCCGGGTAGTTTGTGATTCCGCCGCCAGCCAGTGATGCCGTGCGCACGAAACAACGCGATCAGCCGCAGTTCTGTATCTTTGTTTCCCTTCCCGCGAACGAGCGCCATGACCGCGCTGCGCTTCTCGGGACTGAAGACGTCAGGCATCTGACGCGATAGCGGCGGGGACTTTTAATCGCGAACGCAGCATCCGTTCCACGACGAACGCCAGCCGGTCCGGCGGCACAGCATCAAGCAAATACGCACCTCCGTAGAGACGGATTTCTTTGGCCCACCCTTGGATAACGTCACCCCTTTTCGGGGTGGAGCGGAGCGCTGCCTCATGCTTTTTTACCGTTTCAAGCACTACGCGAAGGAGCGGCTTGCAGCTCCCAATAGAGCGCTCCAAGAACGCCACTTGGATTTCCTGTAATGAGAGTAGCGCATCGGTCAGCTCGAACGGGTTTGCACGCTGGTTGTCGTGGGTTACCCAGCCGAACCACCACAAACGGGAAATACCATTGTGGAAAAGTCTGCGAAGGCCGATCCCACGGAAAAACCAACGATCCAAGATAAGTTCCGTTGGCTTCTCTGAGCGTTCCAAGCTGTCGCCCCAGCGTTTGTGGACATATTCGGAAAACGTCGAATGAGTGAGAAGAACCCATAGGCGTTCATCCGCCGCCTGCACTGGTGTGAGGTTCGAGAGCCATTGAAAAATGAGCTGGGAAGCCTCGGCGTCGGGTTTGTAATCACCTTTTGTATCGAGCAAATCAGGTGGTGCTACGGCGTCGACGCGCGACATCCGACAGTCGCCCGTTCGAATCAGGTCAACCGTCTTTTCTGCGCGGTAAGCTTCGATGTTCGTGCCGACTTCGTGTGCGAGTTTGTCGGTCGCTTCGCGAGACAGGAATTCGAGGCTCATGTCTTGTAAAGTTGACTTAAGTCTTCCAGACCGCGCTGCAGCGGCTCACGTAAAAGCATCTGGGCCGCCTCGAGGCATATGCCGCTCTCGGCATTCGGGTTGACGAGATCGACCTTTAGTCGCTCCAGCCTGTTCAGCACGCATCGACACCAACGATGGTTCGCCTTGAATTCATCGAGATCAAGGTCGGGAGTGCGGAGGTAAAAGAACGCATCCAGCAGGGCCGGCAGGACGACCGTCGTCGCCAAAAGGCCACGGATCGGAGGATCAGCACGCAACTCCCTATAGCGATCAAACTCTGCCAATGGCAGCTCAATAAGAATACGATCTCCGAAGCAACTCACCTGCATTCGACGGAGGTCATCCTCGCCTCGTTTGATGTCGAGTATCGAGGACAACTTGAGGATTGGGTCCACTTCAAGGAATGCGTCAAAGGTTTTGCTCGCGGCCACCGCCAGCGGCTCGCCGGGATTGATGTCGAACGCGCTATTGCGATAGTCCGCGTGCTGGCCGGGATGCCGATATCCTTCCAAGTCCTTCTTTGCGACAACGAGAAGTGACACCTCGACTAGACCAAACAGCAGATCGCCACCAATCGACATCTCGAACCGCAATGTGCTGCTCACGAGGGTTCCGCGGTAGTTGGTCCGCTTGCACTCCACATGCAAGAGATAGCACGCCTTTCCGGCTTGGACGTAGTTGGCAAGCGTCGCGTCCTCCGCCGTGACTTCCACTCCGAGAATCCACCGGTGGTGTTCAGGAAGAACATCCAGTCGGAAATCGAAGGCATTGGGTGCGACATCATCGCACAAGGGCGAGACGACCGGATGCGGCCACGATCTCATACGGTTGAAGTTCATGAGAGAGTTGCGCGGACGGCGTATTTGCCGGGTTGTTTGAGGAACACACGGACGCGAACGGCTTGGCCTGTGGTGAGCGTTACGTTCTTGATTTTGCTTTGCTCGACCTCGGCTGGTCCGATCCCCACAATTTCAGCCGATTCCAAGACAAGATTTTCCGCCGCCCCATCGTCTCCCAGTCCTTCGATCCAAATATTTCCCTCGTAATCGCCATCCGACCGCAAAACCAATTCGACCGCATCTTGACTGTCGGACGGGCAGAATGCGCGTGTAAAGAGCGACGGAACCTTCGGGGCGACGGACGAATCGCCCGAGTTTTCTCCTTGTCGTCCTTTACGTCCCCCCGTTGATTTGTCGTCACCTTTCTTGGGGGCATCAACGTCGTCGTCGCCGCTTTCGGTGTCTTTCTTGCCGGGCTCCGTCGTCTTCCGCATCGTTCGGGTTCGCACTTTTACCTTTTCGGATGGTGATGCATCCTTGGGATTGCCGCCGAGGTCCGGTTCGCTTTCGGAACTTGGATCGGTGATTGGGTTTTCGGGCACGTCCTCAAGCAAATCCGCGGGCACCTCGGATTCGTTGAACTGGTCCTCACCAGCATGTGGCGTTTGTTTCTTCAGAACATCACGAATCCAATCTTTGATTTCCTTTAGTGCTGTTGCTGCATTAGGTCCTTCGGAGCGTTCTGCATCCCACCTATCGTGTCGCGGGGGCTCAAGCGACCGAAGTAATCGGTTTCCGTCGTGTCCTTCGCAGATAAAAAGGCCGGCAAACGGAAGGAAACCGACTCGTGGTGCATAAGTTTCAATGACCATGCCTGTCCGCCGCACCATGCATATCCGTTTCGGTAGATCGCGCCGAGCAAGCAAAAGGTGAAGGCGGCAGTCGCCTGCCGTCGGAAGCTTTTTTGAAAAAGCCTTGGCGTGCTGATCGACCAACGCCTGATAGAAAGGCCATGCTTCAGCGACGTGATCATCGGATCTTTCCGCTCGCATGGCTGCACCGAGGGACGAGGTGTCGATGGTTTCGTCACCGATCTGAAAGGTGATTTTTCCGTCAGCAATTGCAGGCCAGAAGTTCGCCAAGGCTGACCGGATGAAAGGTTGAGCCCAATTATTGTCCAAATGCCGCGAGCAAAGAATCCATACGTCGAGACCCGGCTCCGTTCGCAGAAACCGATCGGGGATCGAGTTGGCATCGCGAATTGCGCGGTAAACTTTGTTCCGAGGATCGAACTCACCAATGAAACCCGTTCCCTGTGTGAGTTCACCGTTTTGGCCTTCGTGGGTTACAAGCCGACATACACCTTGGAGGGCAACGTCTCCTTTGATTGTCCGGGTCGAATACAAAACGGTGCGAACCGCCGATCCCGCTAACGGCGCATCTTTGCCGATACCAAATGCCCCACCGCTTTCCGCGCCTTTCTGATTCGAGACCCCGCGTGATTTTACCAAACCAAACCAACGGCCTGTGTTGTCCTCGTCTGAACCATCGACGCCAGTCGTGCCAAAATCTGAGATTCGCAAGGCGTCAATGTGCGCATGGCCTACCGAAGCCATCGCCGCCTCAAAGAACCGCGCCGCTTTTCCATGCTGGCTCCAGTAATCGCGACAGGCACGGAGGATGTCGCGCAGTGCGGGAATGAACGGTAGTTCGCGTGGCTCCAATGAAGCCCGCTGGATGCGCACGACGACGTGGCCACTAGGATTCGGCGCTGCGTCCAACGAGTTTTGCGCACACTCACGGACGACGTTCCTCGCGAAGTCTCCTTCAAAGGTCTCTATGCCTGCGTCATTTAATCCGCTGACTGTTCCGCCACTGAGAGGAGGGAAGCTCAGTTCCATATTTAGTTGTTTTGGTGTAGTTGGGCGGGAAGCACTTGATGCGAGACTGCTCGCAACACGAGATGTTTTTTTTGATCGCGATGGCTCATACCCGCTTTCTGCGCTTCGCAGCAGTAAAACGCCTCATCGGTTAACTGTTCATTTCGAAAGCGGCGCCAAGCCTCACGAGCAATCGGGGCGAGAATTACCGGCCATCCACTGCGCTCGTAGTAGGGCGCTAGCAGACGAGGTTCCAAATCGCTTATAGGCGGATAATCTTCAAATCCATCGCGGCTGATTGCATCCCCGTGATCGAGCGCGCCGTCCGGATGCAAACCTGCATATATAAAAGAGATTGCGGACCACGCCCGTTTAAATGTTTCGTCGCCCAGTTTCCGAAGTGCTGTGGGCGGAAGGTCAAACAAAGGCTTAAGCCATGCTACAGCTTGTGCCTCGCTCTGCGGAAATGCATCGTCACCCCATTGGCTCGAATTGTCTTCGATTGTTTCGCCGGCAAGAAACGCTTTAAGCTCCTCGCCTACAGCTTCGGCGACAAGTGGCGGCACGGCGTTGCCAATCAATCGAAATTGGTGGGTGCGAGCGACCGGAAACTTAAACCAATCCGGAAAACTTTGCACACGGGCCGCTTCACGCGGAGTGAGAGAGCGTAGCTGGTTTGGATGGATGAATCCCAAGCCATCCTTGCTCAGATGCGCAACGATGGTGGAACACTGATCCTCGCGATGCTGGCGTTTGTAGCGGTCAGTAAAGCATGTGCGGGTGTAGGTAAATTCCATCGACACTCCCCGGGCCTCAGCTTCCCCGGAATGCTCGCCTTCCCGTAGGAGACTGAAATCCCGAAGATCACGGTCGCTGTGTGGGCGGGCGCGGTGAGCCGTAAGAGATTTCGCTTTTGAAACTTCGAGAATGTCTTCGAGATAGTGTCTGGCGATCTCGCCCCGGCTGCTCAGAATTGTAGCCCGGCGGGCGAGATCGTATTCGCATTCCTCAATGCCTGTGCCGGCAAAGAGGGGCGGAAGATCGCCGATTGCGTCCCAGAGTGTTGGGGAAACATGCTCGCCTACACGGGAAGAAGGGCGGAGCTCGCTTGGGAAATAGCCGGGAATATCTGCGCGCACGCCGATGATCAATTGGCGGCGGCGCTTTTGAGGCACTCCAAGATGCCAGGCTTGCTCCACCTGCGCTTGAACGCGGTATCCGAGCGCGCGGGCTTCCGACTGGACGAGGGTGAAGAACTTGCCCTTGGCTGCGCTCTGGATGCCAAGCACATTCTCCATCACGAAAATTCGCGGCCTGAATGCGGCAACGTATTCCAGAAAAATGCGAAAGAGATAACGGCGTTTATCGCGGCGGACACGAGAGCCGTGATTGGCGGAGTCCGCTTGCCGCACGGTGGAGAATCCCTGACAGGGTGGGCCACCGACAATGACGTCGACAGTATTCGTTCCAAGTTTCGCCGCCAGTTTCGCGGGGGAATATTTGGACAGATCCTTGCACGTTACGTGAATGTCGCGGCGGAAGTTGGCTTTGAAAGTTGCGATGGCTTCCTCGTTGAAATCGACCGCCGCAATGCAACGAAATCCCGCGCGCTCCATACCGAGCGAGAAACCTCCGCAACCGCAAAATAGATCGATGAATGTTGGAGGGGGAGTCACGCGGATACTCCCTTGCAGAGGTCGTCAAGGCTGGCATTTAGAGCCTTCGCGATTTTCAGGACTGTCTTGATTCCCGGGTTCCGAACACCGCGCTCAATGCCGCTCACGTAGGTCCGATCCAGGTCTGACTTTTCGGCAAGTCTGTCCTGAGAAAAGCCGCGGTCGGAGCGGAGTTTGGCGACGTTTCTACCGAAAGCGGAAAGAGTCCGGTCGCGAAGGGGCATGCGGTGCATCATGCGCCCGACAATGCCGTCTCGTCTGTGGACGATAGGCTACAAAAGTGAAGCTCGCCCCAACCATGCGGCTGAGCATCTTAAGGCACAAGCAGTCGCCGATGTGGGTGCCGCCGGAGTTCACCGATAGCGAGCTCGTCGGTCGCAGTCTTTTGCGCTTGTCGCGTGCTTTTGCAGGCCGTCTTTCAGCCCTTTCGGGACCGGTCTTTGGTCCGGGGTTTGACGGCGTAGCGGGTCGCCTTTTCGGCGACGCGCGGGGATTGAGTTTCCCGCTCGAAGCGGACGCGAACGCGGACGTTCAGGGCGGCCGCCACGCGGCGCAGCATGCTCAGCGAATGGCCTTCGTAGCCGGGTGATTCCAGGCGGCTGATTTGTTGCTGCGAGGTCTTGAGCCGGCGGGCGAGCTCCCCCTGGGAAAGGCCGGCCCGGGTCCGGGCGGCGGCGATCTGGAGGGCGACATCCCATGCCTCGCCGGCTTGTTTGAAGCGGGAGGCAAATGCGGGGTCCGCCAGTTGCTCTTCGAGGTAGCGGTCAAAATTGGTCTTTTTCATTTCGGATTCCTTCTCATCCAGTCGGCGGCAGGAATTTTCAACCGGAGGTTACCCGGGGGTGGATTTTTCGGCAAAGTCGATGGAGATGGGATCACGCGAAGGCGTGCAGGGAGGAAGGTCTTGCGCTGAAGGTCCGCCAGAGATGGGTTTGGTGGCTCTGGCGACGAGGAGGAGCAAAACGATGGATTCAAATCGGCGGCGCCGATAACATTCGGTAATGCTGGTCTTCATCGACGAATCCGGCGATCCGGGAATGAAGCTGGCTGAGGGATCCTCGCTGTATTTCACCGTCGCGATGGTGGTTTTTGAAGATCATGAGGAGGCTGTCGCCGCCGATCAGCGAATCGGTCTGCTGAGGCGGGAGTGGCGATTCGCGGAGGGTTTCGAGTTCCACTTCAACAAGCTGCGCGGCGACCTGCGGGAGCAGTTTCTCGCGGCGGTTTCGCCCTACGAATTCCTTTATTTTGGAATCGTCATCAACAAGATGAAGTTGGCGGGGCCGGGATTTCAGTTTCGGGATTCGTTTTACAAATACGCGTGCAGTCTGGTGTTTGAGAACGCAAAGCCGTATCTTGACGCTGCGACGGTCGTCATTGATGGCAGCGGCTCCGAGAAATTTCGGCAGCAACTGGTAACCTATCTGCGCAGGCGCGTGAACGATCCCAAGTCTCCAAGTCGCGCGATCCGAAAGGTGAAAATCCAGGATTCGAGGCGGAACAATCTGCTCCAACTGGCGGACATGGTGTGCGGCGCACTGGCGCGGAGTTACGGGGAGAAAAGCGACGCGCAGAATTATCGAAGGATCATCCGGCATCGCGAATTTTCAGTGCAATTCTGGCCGAAGTAAAAGAAGACCCCGGCCCTATCCTTGCGGAAAGCTCACCATACGGTGCCAGTTCGGGCCGGGGTTTAATCCGGTGGAAACATCAGCCGCCATGGCCGTGGTGTCAAGCCGGGCTTGGGATCGGGTTTTGGCGATAGTTCAAAGTCTTGGCTGATAAAACCTGAACGTATCAGCCCCAAAACAGGGAGATGCCAGGAACCGGAATCTGCAGGACCGCCGGCGCGGGAACCTATTTCAGCCAGTGAATGGCGATTTCGCCTTTGAGCGCCTTGAACTCCGGGTCGCCGGTGACCACTTCGGCCTTGCGCTCCTTTGCCAGCGCGGCGGCGAAGGCGTCGGCATAGGAAATGCGGTGGCGGGCCTTGAATGTCGCGGCGAGCTGGGTGAGCGCCCGGTCTGCGGGAACGAGTTCGATCGGGAGCGAGGCGATTTTTGCCGCGTGCTCGTCGGCGGACTGCTGCGAGACTTCCCGCATCACGGTGTAATAAATCTCGCCCCAATTTACGATGCTCATGGCGAGCTGGTCGGTTCCTCTTGAGGCGGAGTCGAGCATCCCGGCGACCGCTGCGGTGACGGCGGGATATTCGTCCTCGAAGAAGGCGATGAGCGCCCAACTGTCCAGAATCCGTCGCGCCATGGCTACAGATCCCGTTCGCGCTGGCGGTCGGCAGTGAGCGATTTCAAGATGCCCTTGCCTTTCAATGAACCGGACAGGCTGTGGATGTAAGCGCGGGTGATGGGCTTGAGCAGGATGCCGTCGGGCGTGGCGACGACGGTCGCCTGCGTGCCCGCCTTGATTTCGAACTGCCGGCGCAGGCGCGCGGGGATGACGACCTGGCCCTTCGTCGTGAACGTGACGGATTCCGCGGTTGCCATGGAGAAAAGGTGACTCGCGCTCGAAAGTAAGTCAAAAATTAAAAGTCCTACATTCTTCGTTGTGAAGGATTGATCAAGGCTCGTCCTGACCAGGTGACGACGCGTCAACTCATCTTCACCGCGGCGACGATCTCGCTGAGGGAGGCCCTGGCGTCGCCGAAGAGCATGCGCGTGTTGTCGCGGGAGAAGAGGTGGTTCTCGATGCCTGCGAATCCCGCGGCCATCGAGCGCTTCATCACGATGACGTTCCTTGCGCGCTCCGCTTCGATGATCGGCATGCCGTGGATCGGGCTGGTCTTGTCCTCGTGCGCGGCGGGGTTCACCACGTCGTTCGCGCCGATTACGAGGCAAACGTCCACGCGGTCCATCGTGGGATTGATGGCCTCCATTTCGCAGAGCTGCTCGTAGGAGACGTTCGCCTCGGCGAGCAGCACGTTCATGTGGCCGGGCATGCGGCCGGCGACGGGATGGATGGCAAATTGCGTTTCCACGCCGCGTTTGCCGAGTTCGTCGGCGAGTTCGCGCACCTGATGCTGGGCCTGCGCGACCGCCATGCCGTAGCCGGGGACGATCACGACACGCTGCGCATAGACGAGCAGCAGCGCGGCTTCGTCGGCCTGGATGGGCTTGATCGCTCCCGCGACTCCGCCCGCCGCCGCCCGCGCGCCGCCGCCGGAGCCGAACGCGCCGAACAGGACGTTCGTCACCGGGCGGTTCATGGCGCGGCACATGAGCAGCGTGAGCAGGGTGCCGGAGGAGCCGACGAGGGTTCCCGCGACGACCATGGCGAGGTTGTTGATCGCAAAGCCGTCCGCCGCGACCGCGAGGCCGGTGAAGGAATTGAGCAGCGAAATGACGACCGGCATGTCCGCGCCGCCGATGGGCATGACCATGGCGACGCCGAAGAACACCGCGAGCGAGAACATCCCGACGAACACGGCGGCGGCCCGGCTGTCCGCGGGCTCGAACGTGAGCCAGCCGCACAGCGCGAGGATCGCCAGCAGGATCGCGCCGTTGAGGATATTCAGCCCCGGGAACGTGCAGGGGCGTTCGAATTTTCCCTCCAGTTTCAGATACGCGACGATGCTGCCGGAGAACGAGAGCGAGCCGATCACCGTGGCGAAGAGCATGGAACCGGCGGTGAACGCCGCGATGCCGGACGGGCTGCGCGCGCCGGGGAGAAACTCGAGGCCGGCGACGAGCGCGGCCGCGCCGCCGCCGAGGCCGTTGAAGAGCGCGACCATCTGCGGCATCGCGGTCATCTTTACGGAATACGCGCCGGCCGCGCCCACGAGCAATCCGACGACGATGCCGAGGGCGATGAGGGTGAAGTTGAAATTCCAGCCGTGCGCCCAGACGGAATTTCCGGCGCGATCGTGCAGGGCGAAAAGCCCGATGAGCATGCCCGTCGCGGCGACGAGATTGCCGATGCGCGCGGTTCTGGGCGAGCTCAGCAGCTTGATGCCGGCGAGGAACAGGACGGAGACGCCGATGAAAACGAGAGCGATCGCGGAACTCATTTCTTTTTCCGGAACATTTGGAGCATGCGATCGGTGACCATGAAGCCGCCGAAGACGTTCGCGGCGCCGAAAATCACGGCGGCGAATCCGACCGATCGCGCAAGGGTGGTGTCCGCATCCGCGAGGACGAGGATGCCGCCGAACAGGATGATGCCGTGGATCGCATTCGTGCCCGACATGAGCGGCGTGTGCAGCATCGAGGGGACTTTCGACACGACTTCGAAGCCCACGAAGATCGCGAGGACGAAGATGAAGAGGACGTTGGCATCCATGGGCTCAGTTCGCGATGGCGAGTTTGGGGTTTACGATTTTTCCGGCGTGAGTGACGAGGCAGCCCTGGATGATCTCGTCGTCGAGTTTGAGCGCGAAGGCGTTGCTTTCCTTGTCCCAGAATTCCTCCACGAGGCCGACGAGGTTGGCGGCATAGACCTGGCTCGCGTGGAGCGGAACACGCCCCGGAAGGTTGGCGATGCCGACGATCTTCACGCCCTTGCGATCGGTCACCTGGTCGTATTCGAGGCCTTCGACATTGCCGCCGGTTTCCACGGCGAGATCGACGACGACGCTGCCTGGCTTCATGGCGTCGAGCATTTCCGCGGTGACGAGAATCGGCGCGCGTTTTCCAAACACCTGCGCGGCGGTGATCACGATGTCCGAATCGGCGCATGTTTTTTTCATCACGTCGCGCTGCGTTTGAATCTGCTCCGCGGTCAGCGCCTTCGCGTAGCCGTCCTTCGTCCTTCCGATTTCGCCGAGGTCGATTTTCAGGAATTGCGCGGCGAGGGATTTGACCTGCTCCTCGACTTCGGGCCGGGGGTCGTAGGCGGTTACCTTTGCTCCGAGCCGCTTTGCGGTGGCGATGGCCTGCAGGCCGGCGACTCCGACGCCGATGACGAAGACTTTCGCGGGGAGGATCGTTCCCGCGGCCGTGGTCATCATGGGCAGGATCTGGTTCGAGTAACGCGCGGCGAGAATAACGGCCTCGTAGCCGGCGAGGTTCGCCTGCGAGGAGAGCACGTCCATTTTCTGCGCGCGGGTGGTGCGCGGAATGAACTCCATGCCGATCGCGCTCACGCCCTGCGCGGCCAGTTTTTCGATCAGTTCCCTCCCGTCGAAGGGATCGAGCAGGCTGGCGTGGATGCAACCCGGCTTGAGAAAAGGAATTTCTCCGGATGGCGGTTTGCGCAGGCGCAGGACCATGTCGGCGGATTCCAGGAGACTCCGATGATCGCCGGACAGCGTGGCTCCGGCTTTGAGGTAGGCTTCATCCGAAAAACCCGCGCCGAGCCCGATGCCGGCCTCGACTTCGACCTGTGCGCCGAGCTTGACCAGCCTGGCGGCGCCGGCAGGCGTCATCGCCGCGCGCGTTTCGCCATAAAGCGTTTCGCTGGGAATGGATATTTTCAATGGCGCATTGATTTAAGCCCGATCCTATCCGGAACCATTGGCCGCGGAAGTCCTGCATTGCCGGTTCCCAGCCGGAAATTGGCATTCCGCGCAGCCGGAAGCAATGCGTGGAGGCGTCCCGTCAATCCGCGCCCGGCGGCCGAAGCCGATAGACGATCTCCGCAAGTCCCGCGCGGGGCGCCGTGCGCGCCATCTCGTCTCCGATGCCGGTCAGCACTCTGGGTGCGGCGAGATTCTCCGGAAGCACGTGCGCCTTCCACTGCCGGATGCCGGCGTGCCATGCAAGGCGGGCGAGACGCATCAGGAGGGCTGTTCCGCCGCCCTTTCGCTGCCATTCATCGACGAGAACGATGGCGACTTCGGCAAGTTGGGGGTCGTCCTTCGCGCGGATGCAGCGGGCGACGCCGACCTGGTCGAGTTCGTTGCCGGCTTCGTCGAGAATCGCGAGGATGAGAGCGATGTGATCGATGAAATCGCAGTGCGTGAGGTAGTGGAGCTCCGCCTCGGTGAAGCGCTTGCGGTAATGGAGGAAGCGGTAGGCGTGCCCTTTGGGGGACAGGCGGCGCAGACCGCGTGACAGCGCGGCGCCGTCCGCGGGCCTGATCGGCCGCGTGAGCGCCGGCGTGCCGTCCTTCAGGCGGATATGCGGGGACGGCTCCGGGTTCACGGCGGGAATTCCGCCACGGGCTCGCACCGGCACACACGGATTCGTTTTTTCATCCGCGCCGGGCTCATCCTTTTCGAAAGACAAGGCGGTTTCCATCGGCATCGGCTTCGATGCGATCGCCGGGGGCGAATTTGCCGTCGAGGATGTCGAGGCTGAGCGGGTCGAGGATTTCCCGCTGGATCACGCGCTTGAGCGGGCGCGCGCCGAAGGCCGGGTCGTAGCCTTCCTTTGCGAGGAGCTTCTTTGCCGCGTCGGTGAGCGTGAGCGTGAGGTTTTGTTTGCCGATGCGGGCGAGCAGGCGCGCGAGCTGGATATCGACGATGCGCGTGAGCTGGCGGTCATCGAGGCGGTCGAAAATGATGATTTCGTCGATGCGGTTGAGGAACTCGGGTCGGAAGTGCGCGCGCAGCGCCTCCTGCACGCGGCGGTTTCGTTCGTCCTTGGGGAGGTCCTCCATGATGAACTGGCTGCCAAGGTTCGACGTGAGGATGAGGACCGTGTTTTTGAAGTCCACGGTGCGGCCCTGGCCATCGGTGATGCGGCCGTCGTCGAGCACCTGGAGCAGGACATTGAAGACGTCGTGATGCGCTTTCTCGACCTCGTCGAAGAGGACGACCGAGTAGGGCTTGCGCCGGACGGCCTCGCTGAGCTGGCCGCCCTCCTCGTAGCCGACGTAGCCGGGAGGCGCGCCGATGAGGCGGGCGACGGTGTGCTTCTCCATGTATTCGCTCATGTCGATCCGCACGATGGCGCTCTCGTCGTCGAAGAGAAATTCCGCGAGCGCCTTGCTCAGCTCCGTCTTGCCGACGCCGGTGGGACCGAGGAAAAGGAAGCTGCCGATGGGGCGGTTTTCATCCTGCAAGCCGGCGCGGGCGCGGCGGACGGCGTTCGACACCGCCTTGATCGCCTGCTCCTGGCCGACGACGCGCTCCATGAGGCGCTCCTCCATCTTCACGAGCTTCGCGCGCTCGCCCTCCTGCAGGCGCGAGACGGGGATGCCGGTCCACGTGGCGACAACCTTGGCGATGTCCTCCTCGGTGACTTCCTCGGTGAGAAGGGTCGGCTCGGACGGAGCTTCGCCCTCCCGGTGGATGGCTTCGTCGAGCAGGCGCTGGAGCTCGGGGAGTTTTCCGTATTGGATTTCCGACGCGCGCTGCAGGTCGCCGCGGCGCTGGGCCTGCTCGAGTTCCGTCTTCAATTGCTCGATCTGGCCGCCGAGCTTTTGGGTTTTGCCGATCTCCTCCTTTTCCTTCTGCCACTGGGCTTTCAGGCTGCCGGCCTCCTCGCGGACGTTGGCGAGTTCCTTCTCAATCTTCGCGAGGCGGTCGCGGCTGGCGGCGTCCTTTTCCTTCTTGAGCGCCTGCCGCTCCATCTCGAATTGCATGATCTGCCGCTCGAGCTGGTCGATCTCGGTGGGCATGGAATCGAGCTCGATCTTGAGC
The DNA here is from genome assembly GCA_028713285.1 of Terrimicrobiaceae bacterium. Lineage (GTDB taxonomy): Bacteria > Verrucomicrobiota > Verrucomicrobiia > Chthoniobacterales > JAATET01 > JAATET01. The sequence continues at coordinate 8,737 of JAQTOP010000034.1, read as the reverse complement.
CGCGAGGCGGCTTCGTCGATGAGATCGACGGCCTTGTCGGGCAGAAAGCGGTCGCTGATGTAGCGGTGGCTGAGGACGGCGGCGGCGACGATGGCGGCATCCTGGATGCGCACGCCGTGGTGGACTTCGTAGCGCTCCTTGAGGCCGCGCAGGATGGCGATGGTGTCCTCGACGGACGGCTCCGCGACCATCACGGGCTGGAAGCGGCGCTCGAGGGCGGCGTCCTTCTCGATGTGCTTGCGGTATTCGTCGAGCGTGGTCGCGCCGATGGTGCGCAGCTCGCCGCGCGCGAGCTGGGGCTTGAGGAGGTTGCTGGCGTCCATCGAGCCCTCCGCCGCGCCGGCGCCGACGATGGTGTGGAGCTCGTCGATGAAGAGAATGATCTCGCCGTTGCTGTCGGTGACCTCCTTGAGAAACGCCTTGAGCCGGTCCTCGAATTCGCCGCGAAATTTCGCGCCGGCGACCATCGAACCGAGATCCATCGCGATGACGCGCTTGTTCTTGATGGACTCCGGCACGTCGCCGCTGACGATGCGGCGGGCAAGGCCCTCGACGATGGCCGTCTTGCCGACGCCGGGTTCGCCGATGAGCACGGGATTGTTTTTCGTCCGGCGCGAGAGCACCTGCATGACGCGGCGAATCTCCTCGTCGCGCCCGATCACGGGGTCGATTTTGCCTTTGCGCGCGAGTTCGGTGAGGTCGCGGCCGTATTTCTCGAGCGTCTGGTATTTGCCTTCGGGGTTGGGATCGGTCACGCGCTGGCTGCCGCGCACCTCGACGAGCGCCTGCATGAGGTTGTCGCGCGTGATGCCGGCCTGCTTCAACGCGCGCGCGGCGGCGTCATTCGCGCCGAGGAGCGCGAGCAGGTAGTGCTCGGCGCTGAGGTAATCGTCCTTGAGCTTCGCCATCTCGCCCTCGGCGGCATCGAGCGTCCTGCGCAGGTCGTTGCCGAGATGCGGGGCGGCGCCGCCGTGGACCGTCGAGCGGCGGGCGATGTCGCTTTCGAGTTCGGCGCGAATGGCGGCCGGGCTCGCGCCGAGCTTTTGGAGGATGGGCGCGGTGAGGCCGTCGGTCTGGTCGAGCAGCGCAAGGAGGAAGTGCTCGTTGCTGATCTCGGGCTGGTTGCGCTTCGAGGCGAGGTCGAGGGCGGCGTTGAACGCCTCCTGCATTTTTTGGGTGAACTTATCGGGACGCATGGGAGTTGCCCGATTCTACCACGGCGCGCGCCGCGAACACGGAGGAATTTGGTCCCGCGGAGCGGGCGGTCAGTCCGCCGCTTCGTCGTTGACGATGCGAAACACGATGGCCGCCGCGCCGCCGCCCGCGAAATTTGCAACGAAGTAGATCCAGATGGTGGCGGGATTCAGCAGGCCGAGCAGGGTGGCTCCCGTGACGACGGCGGGATTGAACGCCGCGCCCGAGATCGAGCCGACGGCGAAGGCTCCTGCGAGGACGGTGAAGCCGATGGCGAGGCCGTAGAACGAGTTGCCGCTCGTGCCTTTTGCCGTGGCCACGTTCAGGACGACCCAGGCGAGCGCGAAGGTGAAGAGGAATTCGGCGACGAGAACCGGAACCAATTGCGCGGGCGCGGCGCCGGTGGCCGGGCCGCCTTTGAGTGACAGCACGACTCCGGCGGCGACGGCGCCGGCGAGGATCTGCGAAATGACATAGCCGACCGCTTCGATGCCGGGGATTTTTCCGCGAACGAAGACGGCGAGCGTGACGGCGGGGTTGAAGTGTCCGCCAGAGATGTGGCCTCCGGCGAAAATCATGGTCATGAGGATCGCGCCGATGGCGAGAGGCGGGATGACGCCGTCGGGCTGGTGGAGAACCGTCATGCCGACGGTGAAGACGAGGAAGAACGTTCCGATGAACTCGACGATGAATTTTTTATACATGGGGTGCGTCGTTAGCGGAGTTTGATTTTCTGGCGGAGGAAGGTCGGCACGTCAAGGTCTTCGCCGCCGACGATGGTCGGCTCGCTTTTCTCGAAACGGCCGCGCGCGATGGGGTCGAGGCTGAGCGTCTTTTGCTCGGTCTTCGCCGGTCTTTTCGCGCCGGCCCTCGCGACGGCGTAGGGGCTGGTGTCGAAAAGCTCGCTCGCGTTCGCCGGGGCCTCGGAAGGATGCGGGTCGGCGGCGGGCGATTCCCCGCCGGGCTCGGGCGCGGCCTCGATGGGCGCAGGCTGCGTGCGGGCGCGCGCGGGGCGCGGGGCGCGCGCAGCCGTCGCGTCGCTCGACGTGGCGAGCAGGGAGACGGCGAGGGACGTGCGATTCGGATCGAGGCCGACGCCGAGATGGAGGTGGCCGTCCGTGTGCCGCCCGACGGTCTCCATGATCGCGCGGACCTCCGCGAGGTGCAGGTCGGGCGGCGCGGCGACGTGGACGAGGATGGCGCGGGCGCCGGCGAGGGACTTGCCGCGGGCGAGGAGCGGGGATTTCAGCGCGCGTTCGACGGCTTCATTCGCACGGTTGCTCCCGGCGGCCTCCGCGAAACCGAACACGCAGGTCGAGTCGGGTTCGCGGAAGACGGCGAGCAGGTCGGCGGGCGTGACGCGGATCGGGCCGGAAGTCGTGGTGAAACGGATGATCGAGGCGACGGTGTCGGCGAGCACCTGATCGGATGCGGCGAAGGTCTCGTGCATCCCGGCGAGCGGCTCGGCGTGTTCCGCCATGCGGTCGTTTTCAAAGGCCAGGAAGGCGTCGGCGAGCCGCGTGAGTTCCGTCCGGGCGGCGGCGGCCTGCTGGACGCGGCGGCGCCCCTCGAAGGAAAACGGCATCGTCGCGACGACGATGACGAGGGCGCCGCGATTCCTGGCGAGTTCGACGACAATGGGGGCGGCTCCGCTGCCGACTCCGCCGCCGAGGCCGGCGCAGACGATCACAATGGGCGCTCCGCTGACGGCCTCGGCGAGTTCGGCCCCGGCTTCCTCGGCGGCTTCGGCGCCGACTTCGGGATCGCCGCCGGTGCCCAGGCCGCGCGCGGTTTTCGAGCCGATGAGGATTTTCCTTTCGGCGACGGAGCTGCCGAGCGAGAGGCCGTCGGTATTGATCGCGACGAGGTCCGCGGCGCCGCCCGGACCTGCGAGCGTGATCCGGTCGATGAGCGCGACGCCGGCATTGCCGACGCCGATGACGAGGATGCGCGAGGGCTGCGAGGTGGCGTCGGCGAGCAGGGTGCGCGGGATTTCCAGCATGGGATCAGGCATTGGCGCGGCGGCGGAAGATGCTGCCGATCTTTTTCCCGACGGCGCCAAAAAGCGAGTCGGGTTCGTCGTCCATCTGCATGAGCTGCGCGTATTTCACGACGCCGATCGCGGTGGCGTATTGCGGATTTTGAAAAACCGAAGTGGGCCCGGTGACCTCCTGCGCTGCGACGGAGTGAACCGGCTGGCCGAAGACCTCGGCGCAGACCGCCTGAATGCCGCGCATGCGGCAGCAACCGCCGGTGAGCATCACGCCGGAGCGAACGAGATCGAGGTCGCATTGCGCGTCGATGTCCGTGCGGACGAGTTCGAACAACTCGCGGACCCGGGCGTAGATGATGCGGTTCAAGTTCGAGCGCTCGATTTCGCAGCCGGAGAAGCCGGAGTCGTTTTTGAGAATGATCGTGTCGCCGGGCTGGGCTTCGTCGGGATTTGCGCTGCCCTCCTCGATCTTCAACCGTTCGGCGCGGGCGATGGGAATGCGCAGGCCGATCGAGATGTCGTTCGTGATGTGGTCGCCGCCGATGGCGAGCACGCCGCTGTGCTGCACCGCGCCGTCGATATAGACGATGTAGTCCGTGGTGCCACCGCCGATATCGAGCATGATCGCGCCGAGATCCTTCTGGTGCTGGTCGAGCACGACCTGCGCGGAGGCGACGGAATTGATGACCACTTCCTCGGCGGCGACGCTGGCTTCCTTCACGCAGCGGAGGGTGTTTTGAATGCGGGTCTTCACGCCATGGACGATGTGGAAATCGGCTTCGAGCTTGCGGCCCATCATGCCGATTGGGTTCACGACGCCCTCCTGGTTGTCCACGTAGTAGTGCTGCGTGATCGTGTGGATGAACCAATTCTGATCGGGGATGCTGACCTCCTTCGCGCTGGCCTCGACGTCGCGAATGTCCTCGACGTCGATCTCGCCGCGATCCTCGGGAATGGGCGTGGCGCCGCGGTTGTTGAAGCTATGGATGTGGGAGCCGGTGACCGCGACCCACACGCTCTCGATCTCGGCGTCGGCCTTCTCCTCGGCGTCGGCGATGGCATCGCGCACGCACTGGATGGCGCTGTTGAAATCGACGATCTCGCCCTTGCGGATGCCGACGGATTTTGATTCGCCGACGCCGAGGATGCGCAGCGAGCCGTCGGGGCGCGACTCGGCCACGACTGCGCACACCTTGAAGGTGCCGATCTCCAAACCTACGAGCAGACGTTCCCTGGACATTTAATTGGCGGATTTGCGGTTGGTCCTGCCGGATGGGGCGGGCGCATCCTGCATCGAGACGAGCAGGAAGCGAACCGGGGTGTATTTTTTCGGAATCAGATTCACGGTGTCGAGCTGGCGGCCGGTTTCGCGGCAGTTTTCGAGGAGCTTCTGGAGGCGGTCGAGCTGGGGGCCGGGATCTTGCGGAGCGAAGGTGATCGTTGCCTTATTCGCGTCGGTCACATCGAGCGAGTAGCCTTTCGTGACATTAATGGAACGAATGCCCAGCAGCGAGGCGGGACGTTGCGCGCGCGCGGCGAGGAGGTCGAGCGCGGCCTGGAGGTCGGCGACGGCGAGCGCGTCGCGTTGCTCGATGAGCGCCGGATCGGAGATGAAGATGACGGGCAGCCGCCAGTATTCGGGCTCGACGCGATAGGGCCGCATCGTATGGCCGGCGGCATCGAGCAGGAGGGCGTGGTCGGCGGAGAAATCGCCGCCGGCGCGGGCAAGCCACGCGACAGGCGCGCGCTTCGTGAGCTTGATCGTGATCGTGTCGGGCCAGTCGCGCTGGATCGTGACCGTGTCGATCTGGTCAATCGCCCGGAAGGCGCGCTCGGCGGCGCCGAGGTCCGTGCGAAAGATATTCCGGCCGGGCACGATGCCCGAGATGCGCAGCGCGTCGTCCTTGCTCATGAGATCGTCGAGATTTGCGGTGACGACGCGCAAATTGTATTCGGGGTTTTCCAGGAAGAATTTATTCGTGATGGCGCGAAATCCGAAGACGGTGCCGGCTGCCAGCGCCACCCAGAGCACGATGCCGAAAATGACGCTCAACGCGCGATGGTTTCGCTGGCGAAGCGCGGTCGAGCGGCGCACGCGCACGTCGAGCAATTGCTCGCGGGACGAGCGCGCGGCGGGCGCGCGGCGATTCCGCGCGGGCGGGCTGGCGGCGCGCCGCTTCATGCGAGCGGGCCTCCTTTTTTGAGCGAGAGCGAGGCGATGCGTTCGCACAGCGCGGCGAAGCCGATGCCTGCCGCGGCGGCGGCTTTCGGCAGGAGGCTGGTCTCCGTCATGCCGGGGATGGTATTGACTTCGAGCACGAAGGGCCTGCCCCCCGCATCGAGCAGCACGTCCACGCGCGAATAGACCTCGAGCCCGAGCGAACGGTGGGCCGCGAGGGCGGCGGCCTGCACGTCCCGAGTGGTGGCGGCGTCGAGGCGGGCCGGGCAGAAGTATTCGGACGCGCCCTTCGTGTATTTGTTCTCGTAGCTGTAAAAATCGACCTTCGGAACGATTTCGACGATGGGGAACGCCTCGTCGCCGACGATTCCGACGGTGAGTTCGCTGCCCTGGATGAATTCCTCGATGAGCACCTCGTGGTCGCGCGCGAAGCAATCCTCGAGCGCGGCGTCGAGTGCGACGGTGTCCTGCACGATATGCACGCCCACGCTCGAGCCCTCGCGCGGCGGCTTCACGACGAACGGGAGCGGCAACGAGGGGGCGTCGCCCTTCGCGACGATCTCCCATTTCGCGGTCGGCACGCCTGCGGCCTCGAACAGGCGCTTGCTGGCGATCTTGTCAAACGCGAGACGGCTGCCGGCCTCGCCTTCGCCGGTGTAGGGGATGCCGCGCGAGTCGAGGATCGACTGGATCTGCCCGTCCTCCCCGAAGGTGCCGTGGACGAGGTTGAACACGAGCGCGACGCCGGGCGGGACGGCGAAGTGCTCGTCGCGGACGTCGATCTCGACGACGTTCGCGCCGAGCGAGCGCAGGGCCGTCGCGACGGCGGCGCCGGAGTTCAGCGACACCGCGCGTTCCGCGCCGGGGCCGCCCATGAGCACAGCCAGGGATTGATTGCGAAGGAATCCGGCGCTCATGCGTTCATGCCCACGATCTGCACTTCGGTTTGCAACTCGATGCCGCGTTCGCGCATGGCGGCGGACTTGATTTCCTCGATGAGGGTGAGGATTTCCTCGGCGGTCGCGCCGCCGTCGTTGACGATGAAATTTCCATGGACCTCGGAGACGCGGGCCTTGCCGACGGTGAAGTTTTTGAACCCGAGTTCGTCGATGAGTTTTCCGGCGGGGATCACCCCGGGATTCTTGAAAATGCAGCCGGCGCTCGCGGCGACGGGCTGGCTCTCCCGCCGCTTCGATTCGGCCTCGGCGAGGCGGCGCTCGATTTCCCCGGCGGGCGCGGGCTGGCCGCGCAGGACGGCGGAGAGCGCGAAGTTTTTCATGAGCGTCGGCACGCTGCGGTAGTGAATCTCCATCTCGGCGGGCGTGCGGGTGAAGATGTTGCCGTCCTGGTCGCAGAAGCGCACGCGCACGACCTGGTCGAACGTCTGCGCGCCCATCGCGCCGGCGTTCATGCGCAGGCCGCCGCCGAGGTTGCCGGGGATGCCGTCCATCCATTCGAAGCCGCCGAGGCCGGCGTTGCGCGCGGTGGCGGCGAGCTGCTTGAATCGCACGCCGACGCCCGCGTGGATTTCCTCGCCGACGGCCTGCTGGCGGGCGAATTCGCCCTTCGATAGATGCGCCACCACACCGGGGATGCCGCCGTCGCGCACGAGAAGATTCGAGCCGCGGCCCATCACCATGAACGGAACGTCCTCGTCGAAGCAGTAGCGCACCAGCTCGGCGAAGCCCTCCTCGGTCTCGGGCTCGATCCAGAATTGGGCCGGGCCGCCGACGCGCAGCGTGGTGTGGCGGGAGAGCGGCTCGTAAAGGCGGATCGCGCCGGGGCCGATGATTGCCTGCAGCGTGTCGCGCAGGGTGAGATCGGCGCTGAGGCGCGCGCCGCATTCGTGGATGTTGCCCGCGCCGAGGCTCATGATGAGGTCGCCGTCCTCGATCTCGGGGCCGAGTTCCCAGGGCAGCTTCGGCACCTCGGCCTGGAAGCGGGCGAACGGGTGGCCATTGCGCTCGAGCGCCTCGACGAGGGTGAGTCCGGAGACGCCGGGAATCGGCTTCTCGCTGGCGGGATAGACGTCCGCGATGAAGACCGCGTCGGCGTCGGTGAAGGCGCGGCCGAATTCCTCCTTGAGCGCGAGCGTGCGCGTGTAGCGGTGCGGCTGGAACATCACGAGCGTGCGCTTCCAGCCGCCGGTGCGGGCGGTCGCGAGGGTGGCGGCAATCTCGGTGGGATGGTGGCCGTAATCGTCGATGACGATGTTGCGCGCGGTGCGGTATTTGATCTCGAAGCGGCGGCGGGCGCCGCGGAAGGTCTTCAATGCATCGGCGACGGCGGGGAAGGCGGCGCCGAGTTCGAGGGCGAGGGCGATGACGGCGAGCGCGTTGCCCGCGTTGTGCGCGCCGGGGACGTTCAGTTCGACTTCGCCAAGCTCGACGCCATCGAGCAGGACGGTGAAGTGGGATTGGAAATTCGCGGTGCGCAGGTCGGCGAGGCGGTAGCGCGAGGCTCCGTTCCGGCCGCAAGGCACTGCGCCGCGATGGGCGGCGCACACGCGGCTGGCCCCGGCGTCGTCGGCGCAATAGATGACCTTCCCGCGCGTCTGGCCGGCGAGCTTCGCATAGACGGCGTCGATGGCGGCGAGGTCCTTGTAGAAATCGAGGTGCTCGGGCTCGATGTTGAGCACGATGGCGTGCTCGGGGTGGTAGTTGATGAGCGTGCCGTCGCTTTCATCGCCCTCGGCGACGAAAAACTCCCCCTCGGAATCCCAGCGGGCGTTCGTGCCGAGAATGGGAATCTCCGCGCCGACGTAGTGCGAGGGCTTGAAACCGCAGGTGCGCAGGACGTGCGCGGCCATCGACGAGGTTGTGGTCTTGCCGTGCATGCCGCAGACGACGATGCCTTTCTTCGCGGCCATGATGGCGGCGAGCGCGTCGGCGCGGCGCACGGTGGCCTTGCCGAGCGTGCGGGCGGCGTCGTAGGCCGGGTTGCCGGGCTTGATCGCGGACGAGTAGATCACGAGATCGGCGTCGTTGACCTCTTCCGCGCGGTGTGCGCCAGAAAAATCGAGGCCCTTCTTGCGCAGGCGATCGACCTCGATGGTGTCGGCCTTGTCAGACCCGCTCACGCGATGCCCGAGCGCGAGCGCGAGCGCGGCGATGCCGCTCATGCCGGAGCCGGCCACGCCGATCAGGTGCACGCGGATCGGCGGCCCCGTCAGGATTTCGGTGAGATTTGGGATGAGCACCTGCGTGGATGATTGGATGCGTGCGGGCGGTCAGGCGGGCGGAGCGCCGAATTTCTCGATGACGTCGGCGACCCTGGCGGCGGAGTCATCGGGAGAGATGGATTTGGCGGCGGCGACCATGTGCTCGCGCGTCCGCTCGTCGGAGAGGAGTTCGACGATGCGGCGGGCGAGC
>JAQTOP010000127.1 GCA_028713285.1 Terrimicrobiaceae bacterium | reverse complement strand
TCAAGGTCTTCGACGTGTTTTGCGGACTGTCTCAGGAACTCGACAGCCACATGATGAAAGAGGAGCAAATTCTCTTTCCCGCCGTCGCCGCGATGAGTCGCGGCGAGAGTGTTTCCATGCCGCTCGACGGTCCGATTGCCTGCATGATTCACGAGCATGACGAGGTCGGCGATGGGCTGGCCTGTCTCAAGGAACTCACCAACGGCCATCGCCCGCCTGCCGATGCCTGCAATACCTACCGCGCGCTCTTCGCAGGACTGGTCGATTTGGAGGAAGATCTCCATCGGCATATCCATCTCGAAAACAGCGTGCTCTTTCCCGCGGCGGAAAGGATGGCCGCAGAGTGTTGAGACCGACGCGCAAGATCGCCGGCTCCAAAAACGAATAAAGATTCTTTCGCCGTTGAAGGTCGATAGCCACCCGGCAACCCTGCACCGATGTTCATTTATGGGAAAACTGCCGCGAATGCGATCGCGGTAATGAGCTATCTGGCCGCCGATCCTGCGCGACGGGCCGGATCAGGAGAGATCGCCAGGGCCCGGGGAATCTCGAAAGCGCTCACCGCGAAGCTCCTCACGCAGTTGGCGTCCGCCGGCCTGGTAACGGGCCAGCCGGGGCCCGGCGGGGGCTACACCCTCGCCAAATCGGCCAGGACCATTTGCCTCCTGGACATTGTATCGTTGTTCGAGCAAACGGCCCCGACATCGGTGTGTCCATTCGGTCACAATTGGTGCGGGAAGGAAGATCCTTGTCCGCTGCACGATACGATCACGGCAATGATCGCGGACAACCTTCGCTTCATGGAAAAGACGAACCTTGCAGTTTTTCAGAACGAAGTCAGGCTCTCGACGAAGCGGAGACGCGCGCATGCTTAGCACGCTCAATCCTGTGGCACTGCTCACGGCGACGCTCGCGACGCTTGCGCTTGTCGCTTCGATTTTCGTTGGCTCACGCAATCTCGCGAATTTCGACGCCGCCCTTGTCCCCTATCTATTCGGCTGCATTTTCGCGTGTTTCGGAGTGGCCTATCGGTACAGCGTCTGGCTCCAGCGTCCGCCCACCTGGCGCTACTTCGTTCGCGGCTGGCAGCTTTTGTTTTCCGGCCGGGCGCTCGTCCATGGATGGGAATTGATAAAGAGCTTTGCGGTTGATTTCGTCGGCCAGCGATTCATTCGCAACCGCGGAAGAGTGCGGGGCATTGGGCACATGCTGATGGCCGGCGGCTGCATTCTTGCGTTTGGCGTGACGTTCCCGCTCGTCTTCGGCTGGATCCATTTTGGCCTCAGGCCGGGCGGCATCGACACCTACGAGCTCTACACCTTCGGATTCAAGACGATGGAATTCCCGCTCCACGGCTGGTTCGCGGAGTTGATCTTCAACGCGCTCAACTGGGCGGCCATCCTGGTCATTGCCGGAGTGGTGCTGCTCATTCGTCGCCGGCTCACCCATGCGGGACAGATCGCGATCCAGACCTTCGAGGGCGACTGGCTGCCCCTCCTGCTCCTGCTGGCGATTTCGGTCACCGGACTCGGAATCACGCTGGACTACCGGTTCATGAGGGGCGAGGCGCATCAGTTCATGGCCATCACGCACGCGATCACGGTCATTCTCTTCCTCGTCTGGCTGCCATTCGGCAAGTTCTACCACATCATCCAACGGCCGGCGCAGCTAGGCGTCGCCGTCTATCGGCGGGCGGGAACGGACGGACCGCAGGCTGTCTGCCCGCATACAGGCGAACCGTTTACCTCGAAGATGCACACCGACGACTTGAAGCATGTCACGAAGCAGCTCGGCTTTGACTACACGCTCGCCGGCGGCTCTTCCCATCTCGATCTCAGCCCGCAAGGCAAACGCGCTGCGCTGGCAAAGGCGCATCTCGCCGCGCGGCAGGAATCAGGCGCGTTTTTCGGTTAGTTCCCATGGCCACCCTCCCCATCCCCGCAGGACAAATCATCGCCGACTTCGGCCCGCACAAGAACTACCCGCCGCCCGAAGGCTTTCCCGGGCGCAACGAACCCGATGCCGTCGTGGAAACCCACTGCTGTTTCTGCGGGATGCAGTGCGGCATCAAGCTCCTGGTCAAAGACAACCGCGTCGTCGGTTTTGAGCCATGGGAGGAGTTCCCCTACAACCAGGGCCGTCTTTGCCCGAAGGGCGTGCAGCGTTATTTGCAAAACAATCATCCCGATCGACTCTTGCACCCGGTCGAGCGGGTCGAGGGCTCGGGCTTTCGGCGCATCGATTGGGACCGAGCCATGGAGCGCACCGTCTCGGAAATCCAGCGCATCCAGTCCCAATACGGGCGCGACGCGTTCGCGATGCTCTCCGGGGTTTCGCTGACAAACGAAAAAGGCTACCTCGCCGGCAAGTTCGCCCGCGTTGCACTCAAGACGAAGAATCTGGATTACAACGGCCGCCTCTGCATGGTCAGCGCCGGAGCTGGAAACAAGAAGGCGTTTGGCCTGGATCGCGCGTCGAACGATTTCTCCGATCTCGCCCACGCGGAAGTCGTGATGATTTGCGGCTCGAACGTGAGCGAGACGTTTCCCACGCTGATTCATTGGATCTGGCAGGCGCGCGACAACGGCGCAAAGCTCGTCGTTGTCGATCCGCGTCTCACGCCGGTCGCACGCACCGCCGATCTGCACCTGCCCATTCGCCCGGGGCGCGACTCCGCGCTCTACGGCGCGATCCTCCACCAACTCGTCAAAAACGACTGGCTCGACCACGACTTCATCGACAACCACACATCCGGCGTGGAAGCCGCCGTCGAGGCTGTGGAGAATTATGATCTCGACTGGGCCGAGAACGTCACAGGCATTCCGAGAAAAAAAATCATGCTTGCTGCGGAGTGGTGGGGAAAGGCCGCGACGAGCTTCCTCCTGCACGCCCGCGGCATCGAACATCACACGAAAGGAGTGGAAAACGTCTCCTCGTGCATCAATCTCGTTCTCGCCACGGGCCGCATCGGCAAGCCCTACTGCGGCTACGCCACGATCACCGGCCAGGGCAACGGCCAGGGCGGACGTGAGCATGGCCACAAGTGCGATCAGCTCCCGGGGAATCGCGACATCGAGAACCCCGAACATCGCCGCTACATTTCGGACGTCTGGGGCATTGAGGAAAGGGATCTGCCGGGCAAGGGGCTCACCGCTTATGAACTCATCGAGGCAATCCATCGCGGCGAGATCAAGGGCCTCCTCTCGATCTGCTTCAACCCCGTCGTTTCGCTCCCGAATAACAATTTCGTGCGCGAAGCCCTCGAGAAGCTCGAGTTCTACGTCAATATCGACTTCTTCCTGAGCGAAACCGCGCGCCACGCCGACATCGTCCTCGCGGGAAGTTTGCAGGAGGAAGAGGAAGGCACCGTGACCACGTCCGAGGGCCGCGTCGTGCGCATCCGGCAGGCGGTGACGCCGCCCGGGGAGGCTCGCACTGACACGGAAATCCTTCTGGAAATCGCACGTCGTCTCGGTGCCGGAAAACATTTCTCCTTCAACAACTCCGAGGAAATTTTCAACGAACTCCGGGTCGCCTCGAAGGGCGGCACCGCCGATTACTTCGGCATCACCTACGAGAAGATCGAGCAGAACATGGGCGTCTTCTGGCCCTGTCCTTCGCTCGATCATCCCGGCACGCCGCGATTGTGGGAGGACCGCAAATTCAAAACTCCTGATGGCAGGGCGCACTTTGTTCCCGTGCCCTATCACGATCCGATGGAGATCACCGACGCCGAATATCCGGTGATTCTCACCACGGGCCGCGTCGTCTCCCAATATCTGAGCGGCACGCAAACGCGGCGCATTGGAAAGCTCGTCGATCAGTATCCCGAGCCCCTGCTGGAGATTCATCCGGCGCTTGCGGCGAAATATGGCATCGCCAATCGCGAAATCGTCCGACTGGTTTCACGGCGCGGGACGGCGGAATTCCCCGCGCAGCTCGTGGAAACGATCCGCGAGGACACGGTCTTCGTGCCCTACCACTGGGCGGGCGCTCAATCGATCAATCAACTTACGTCAGGCCATCTCGATCCCGTATCAAAAATTCCCGAATTCAAAGTGAGCGCCGTGCGCCTGGAGCCCACCGGCCGGCGCGCGCCCGTCCCGGTGCAGGATCCCATTCAGGCCACTGGAGGTTCTCCGGCGCATCCCGGCCCCAAACCGCCACAGCCCCATGCATTCACCGGCATCGGAAAATGAATCGCAATGACTGATACGCAGTTCAAGCAGGACCAAGAGTTCTTCATGGACCCGCAGCGGTGCATCGGCTGCCACGCTTGTGAGATGGCCTGCGCGGAATGCGAGACGAATGGGCAGATACCGATGATTCACGTCGATTACGTGGACCGTTACACAACGGTGCAGACCAGCGTGCAGGTCTGCATGCACTGCGAAGATCCGACGTGCGCGAAGGTCTGCCCCGCCGACGCCATCACCAGGGACGAGTTCGGCGTCGTCCATACCGCGAAAACCGATCGCTGCATCGCCTGCGCGAATTGCGTCATGGCCTGCCCATTCGGCGTGCCAAAAAAGATCGAGACCACGCAGCTCATGATGAAGTGCAACCTGTGCTACGACCGCACCAGCGCGGGGAGGAAACCCATGTGCGCGACCGTCTGCCCGAGCGGCGCGCTCTGGTATGGCACGCGGGAAAAGATGCGCGAGCTGCGCCCGAACAGCACCCCGGTGAACCATTTCCAATTCGGCATGCAGTCCGTGAAAACCAAGGTGAACATCATGATGCCCAAAGGCGCCACGAAGCTTGTGGTGGATTAGGAATGAACGAAAAGAATCTCCTCCCATCCAAGCCCGCATACGAAGTCGATTTCCCCATCGAACGCGTCGAGGCCGAGCACGTTTCGCGGCGCGAATTCGCCAAATTCCTCTGCCTTGTCTCCGGCGGCATGGCCGTGGGCAGTGGATGGGTGGCTGTAAAAGACAGGCTCTTCCCGCCTTTCCGCATTCGAGGTGAGGTCTTTGTCTGCCGCACCGGCGATGTGGTCGTCGGCGGCACGCATCCGTTCCAAATCGAAGGAACGAAGATGCCTTACATCCTCATCCGCCCCGCCGAAGACGAGTGGTATGCCTATGAGCAGAAGTGCACGCACTTATCCTGTGCGGTCTTTTACTCTCCGAAGCATGGCAAGATCGAATGCCCCTGCCACAACGGTTGGTTCGACCCCCGCACCGGTGCGGTGTTGCAAGGTCCCCCACCGCGTCCGCTGCCCCGCCTGACCGTCGTGATCAAAGGCGGCGGAATTTATGTCGCCGAACCCCGGACCGTATGAGCACGTTTCGCAACGCCCAGGGACAGGCCCATCCCACCAGGACCAACACGTTGCTGCTCGGCGTGATTTGCGTTCTCGTTCTGATCGTAACGATGCAAATCTGGCTGCTGGCCGCCGCGCTGAATACCTCCCTCGAGGGTCTTGAAAGCTTGAAATGGCCCGCCTTTTGGTCCTCGCTCGTCCTCTTCGCCTCCGGCGCGGCTTTGCTGCGCTACCTTCCTCTGCCCATCCGGCTGCCATTGCGCCGGGAAGTGCGCGAATCTTTTCCGAACGCCGCCCTCGCCCGGCGCACATTGGGAATCAGCGCAGTCTCCCTCGCGCTCGCATTCGCCGTCTGGTTTATGTGGTCGGCCATCCCGGTTCGCCTCAACGAGGCCGGATTCGGGCTCACGCGACAGCAACTCTTCTGGCTGACCTCCACGCCCGTCATTCTCGGCTCGATTCTGCGCATTCCCTACGGCTTCATCGTCTCGACGTTTGGCAGCCGGCGCAGTTATGCCGCCGTCACCCTCCTGCTTCTTCTGCCGTGCCTGGCCACCGCTTTCGCCGTAAAAAATCCCGCGACGCCATATTGGATTCTCCTCGCCTGCGCCGCGCTCACGGGAATCGCGGGCGCAAACTTCGCGACTTCGATGGGCGTGATCAACCTTTGGTTCCCGAAACAGGCCCAAGGCACCGCGCTGGGGATCAACGGCCTGGGCAATCTCGGTGTGACGATCGCCCAATTCACGATTCCGCTGGTCATCGGCTTTTCGCTGCTCGGGGCCGACGCGCCATCCGCCGCCACCTCGCGCCCGATTCATCTCGAAAACGCCGCATTGATCTGGATTCCGTTTATCCTGATCTGCGCTGCGGCGATCTGGTTCGGCACCAGGGACTACCCGGCGCAGCCAAGGACATTTGCCTCGCAACTCGCCGCAGGCAGGCGGTTGCACACCTGGGTGCTCGCGTTCCTCTACTTCCTCACCTTCGGCTGCTTCGTAGCCATGGGCGCCTCATTGCCGCTCATCATCAAGGAGGTTTTCGCAAAAGCGCCCGGCGGGGCGCCGAGCCCGCTGCTCTTCGCGCCGTGGGCCGCTGCGATCGCGACCGTCATGCGCCCGCTGGGAGGGTGGCTGGCGGACAAATTCGGCGCGGGGCTCATCACGTCCATTTCCGTCGGGACGATGGCGCTGGGCGGCTTCAGCCTCTCAGCCTTCCTCCAGCCGCAGGCATTCGCCGGATTTTTCGCCGTGATCCTCGTCATTTGCGCGGCGGCCGGACTCGGAAACGGCAGCGTCTTCAAAATCATTCCGCTCGTTCTTCCCGGAGAAGCGGGCGCGGCAATAGGCATCGTAAGCTGCGTCGGGGCCCTCGGCGGTTTCGCCCCGCCGCTCTTGTTGGGATGGACGATGGACCATTTTGGCAGCCCGGCGTGGGCCTACACATCCATGGCCCTGTTCGCGCTCGTTTGCCTCGTCGTCAACGGATGGTTCTATCTCCGCCGCACGTCCTCCACCCACTGTTAAATGAATCCCCTGTCGTGGATGCTCGGGAAGCCGTGCGGGGAGTCAACAATCCCTCTCCTCAACGCTCTGCTCCAGGGCGCCGGCAGAAGCCGTATTTATCAGCCTCCCGGGAGAAGGAGAGCCGGCAGTCGGATTCGAACCGACGACCTACGGTTTACAAAACCGTTGCACTACCACTGTGCTATGCCGGCGAGAAGTCCGTAGAAACTTCCACGGCGAGCGATGCGGGTCAATCCGGCATT
>JAQTOP010000033.1 GCA_028713285.1 Terrimicrobiaceae bacterium | reverse complement strand
CCGGCATCGAGCCGTTCGGCCTCCAGGGTTATCCCGGCCTGCACGATGTCGTGCGGGAGAACGATCCGAACGCCGCCACCACTCCCACCGCGGTCGATTTCTACAGCCCCGACACGTTCAACTACAACGTTCTCGATGTCAGCGCCGACGGGAAGACCCTTACGGTGAAGAGCATTGGAATCACCGCCACCGCGCAAAACAGCGCCCTGGAATACGGCGCGAATGGAAACACCGCGCGCCAGATCTTCAGCTTCCAGGTGGATGCCGCGACCCCGCTCAACAGCATCGACCACATCATCGTGATCTATCAGGAAAACTGGAGCTTCGACGGTCTCTACGGCAGCTTCCCCGGGGCCAATGGCATCGCAAATGCCAGCGCCGCCTCGCTGGATCAGCTCGACCGCCTGAACGGCCTCTCCCTCTCGACCGAGACCGGAAACAACACCTACAACAACCCGTCGAAAACCCCGAATCTCCCCAATCAAAACCCGCCGGTGCCGCTCAGTGGAACGCAGGATCTGCGCTTCCTGACGAACCCGCTGGACGTCAATAGTCCGACGCTCGTCAACACGCTGCTGCCGTATTCGCTGACAGCGGCCCCGCTCACCCTGCAGACCACGGACACCACGGGCGACATTGTCCACCGTTACTGGACCGAGGCGCTGCAGATCAACGGCGGCGCGAACAACAAATTCGTCACGTGGAGCGACAACCCCGGCCTCGTGATGAGCCATTTCGATGCCACGAACCTGCCGGAGGGCCTGCTCGCGCAGCAATACACGATGTGCGACAACTTCTTCCACTCGGCCTTTGGCGGATCGTTCCTGAACCATCAGTTCCTCGTCGCCGCAGCGCCGCCGGTTTATCCGAACGCCGCCGCGCTGATCCCGAACAACGTCACCACGCTGGCCGCGGACGGCTCGCTCGCGCTGAACGGAAGCGGAAAAATCATCCGTGACCAGAACATCACGCCGATCGGAGGCCAGGTCTTTAACTTCCCGTTGGGGACGACGTTCGATCAGAACTACGCGGTCAACACGATCTTCTCGGCAAACTTGCAGTCGCACGGTGGCAACCCCACCGCTGCCACTCTGCTCCCGTCGCAGAACGACACGAATCCCGCCGGTCCCTTTTATCACCTGACGATAGGCGACCTTCTGGATAATGCCGGCATCTCGTGGAAATGGTATTCCGGAGGCTGGAACAACGCCCTCGACAGCTCGCCGTCGAACCCCGTGACCTTGGGAGTTCCGAACACGGTCGATCCGCTCTTCCAGTGGCATCACCAGGCATTCGCGTTCTTCGAGAAATACAAGCCGTTCGACGCGGCGCAGCCCGATGGCCGCAACCCGGTCTCAGCCGCCCACCTGCAGGATGAAGCCAACTTCTTTGCCGACGTGGCGAACAACACGCTGCCATCGGTGGTCTTCATCAAGCCGCTTGGCCCCGATAACGAGCACCCCGGCTACGCGGCGCTTCAGCAGGGCCAGCAGCACGTCGCCAACATCGTGGCCGCCGTCCAGGCAAACCCCGCGCTCTGGGCGCACACCGCAATCATCGTCACCTACGATGAGCACGGTGGCCGCTGGGATCACGTCGCCCCGCCGATCCGCGACATTTGGGGCCCCGGCGTGCGCGTCCCGGCCATCGTCATCTCCCCGCTCGCGAAGAGAGGTTATGTCGATCATGCACAATACGACACCTCGTCGATCCTGAAGACCATCGAGCAGCGCTTCGGTCTGCCCTCGCTGAATCAGCGCGATGCGAACGCGCCGAGCCTTGCGGGAATCTTCACGAACCTGCAAATCACCCGCAGCGGTTTCAACTTGAACCGTCGCACGGCGAGCCTGCTCCAGACCGTCACCATCAAGAACGTGAGTTCGCTGCCAATCTCGGGCCCGATCTACCTCGCGCTGGACAGCCTCTCGGGAAACACGAGCCTGACAAACAAATCCGGCCTCACGGCGACGAACGCGCCGATCGGCAGTCCGGACATTCTTGTCTCGAACGCGGACCTCGCGGCGGGCGCCTCGACGAACGTCACGCTCCAGTTCGCCAACCCGACATCCGGCCAGGTCACCTACAACGCCCGCGCCGTCAGCGGAACATCCAATCCCTGATTTACACCAGCCAGCAAACCAACCGTAACCATGAAAATGAAACGCAACATCCGCCACCTCAGCCTGAGTCTGCTCTTTAGCACCTGCATTCTTTTGAGCGCGCCGATCAGCCGGGCAGACCTCGCCTTCCACGTCGATATCAACACCGCCTCGCTCGTGGGCAATCCGTCCGGCCCCTTCTCGCTCGACTTTCAGTTGAGCCAGGGGAACGGCCTCAGCAACACGGTGACATTGAGCCATTTCACCTTCACGGGGGGAGGTGCCACGGGCGCGCCAACCCTCACCAGTGCCGTCACGGGAGATCTGGGCTCCTCCGTGGTGCTGCATGATACGGGCTCCGCGATCAACGAGTTCTATCAAGGCTTCACGGGGTCAACGACGGCGATCGGCTTCGACGTCAGCACGACGCTGAACGCATCCGGGGGGATTCCCGATGCCTTCACGGTCGCGATCCTGGACAGCAGCACGTTCAACATCCAGACCACCTCCCCGGGCAGTGGCACGGTCTCGGCGACTGACTACCTCGTCAGCGCGCCAATCGATGTCACGACCGTCGTCGCATCTGCCGCGACCTACACGAGCGACGTATCGGGCAGCACGACCCCTGGCGTGACGGCCACGGTCACCGCGGTTCCCGAGCCGTCCGCGTATGGCTTCACCATCGGCCTCGGCGCCCTGGCTCTGCTTCTGGCGCGTCGCGCGAAAGCGCGAAATGCTTGATCAAATCTGGAAGCTTTGCTCGGAAAAATCCCCGGCGCCGTGCGGCGCCGGGGATTTTTTGCGCGATGCGGAAGTCCCCGGGTGCAGCCCCGCAGGCACGTCTCGCCTGAATAGGCTTGAGATCGACTTTCCATCGGGTTAACGCGGACGCGGCGGACGATGATGAACAGGGAGCGATACGATTGGCTTTGGCAGCGCGACAGTCGCGAGGCCGTGGTCGCGGCATTGGCGAAGCTGGAGGATGGTCCCGAGCGCGAGGCGTTTTACGTGCGCGCTGTTGAGGTGACGCAGCGATGGCGCCCCTCGCTGGCGCGGTTTCTCAGCGAGGCCTATGTCGATGAATTTTATATGAAGACCGAGCCGTTCGGTCCGGGCGTCGCTCCGAACGGCGAAGTGCTGCGCGTGCTGGCCCGCACCTATGAGCAGGAGGGCGCGCTCGAGATGGCGGAATGGGTGTGCGAGATCGCTCTGAGCAATGAAATCACCGCCGACGGGCTGGGCGAGGGGTTCGCTGGCTGGCTCGAGCGGATCCAGCAAAAGCGCGCTGTTTTTGCGGGCCGCGGCTAGGCGGCCGGGCAGCCGATTTGCGCCGCTAGCCGTGCGGGGGGCCTTCGAGCACGGCTCCGGTCTCGAGTCCCGGGGGGCGGGAGCCTTTTTCCGCAAGCACTTTTCCATCGCCCACGACTTGCAGGAACCAGGCGTCCCGCGGACGGCCTTCCATGCGATAGTGTGTCATCCACCACATGTTGGTGATCGTGCGGGAGCCCGTGGTTTCGAAGCGGAACGTCGTCTCGCGGCTTTGATCCACCGTGAGGCTGCGCGTGCTGAAGCCGGTACCGACGAGGGTGAGGATCTGCACGGTGAGCTGTTTCGGACGGCGGAGGTTCAGCCGCACCTCGTAGGTGCTGCCGGATTTCGTGGTGCGGCTCACGCCATCCCAATCGTAATACTGATAGGTGGTGGAACTCTTCGAGGCGACCGCGACAACTTCGACGTAGAGGACCGGCCCCGCGCCGGCGGGAGTCGATGCAGGGGCCGGCGTGGGCGCGTGGTTTACCGGAGCCATCGCAAGCAGGCGCGGCAGGATCTCCGCAGGGATGTCCTTCCGCAGCGCGATATGGATATTTCCAGCCGCGTCGGCGAACTGCACGGCTGCCGGGAGCAGGCGCTTGACTTCGGTGCATTCGACGACGGCGCCGTCGGGCATGAGGAGCGTGACGGGCGGCTCGCCCGCAGCCAGCGAGCCGGCAATCGAAAGCGTCGCAACCGTGAAGCCGAAAAGTTTCATGGGCCGGTGGCGCCATGTTTGCCACTTTGCCGTCGTGGTCGAGAAGGAAATCGGCGCGTGGATTCCCTCGCCGGTCGGCCCGGGGAACGGAGCGGTCTGCGGGATGATTTACGGGGTCGGCTGCGCGGTCGGCGGGGAATCGAGGATCTGGTTCAGCAGGTTGCCGAGGCGGTATCCCGCGAGGGCGATGCGTTCCTCCGCGCAGGCGCGGGCGGCGTCCACGTAAGCCTGGGTGAGCTTCACCGGCTGGCCGTTGCTCGATGGCGGGAGGTTTTGGTAGCCGAGATGGTAGCCGAGGGCGTGGCTTTCCTTCGCCCAGGTGAGCGGGTCGCCCTGGTCGTGAAACATCGCCGGCGGGTATTTCTTTTCGAGGGCGGTGGCCTCGCGCCGAATGATGCCCATCACGGCCTTGTGGCCGTCCACGGGTTTGGTGCGGTCGTAGAGCGGGGCCTCGTAGAGCACGGTTGCCTCTCCGTTCCGATGGACGCGGCGATACGCGCTGTCCCAAAAAAAGTGGAGGTTGCCGCCCTTGCTGAAGATGAGGTCCGCGAGGGGATCCTTGAGGTTGCCGACCTTCGTTTTGTTGCCGCCCGCGTCGTCGGGCCTGCTGGTTGTGTGGAGGGGTTGATGGATGTCGCCGACGAGGTGCTCGAGCATCACGAGCGCCTGGTCCTTGTCGATGGCGGGATCCACGACCTTGCCCGCAAGGATGTCTTCGCATTTCCGGATGCCCCAGATCACGTTGGGCTCGGTGCTGCCGTCGGGCGCGGGCATCCCCTCGGGCGTGAAGGGAAGGTTCACGTAATGCCACAGATTGTAGTCCTTCGTGCGCGAGCGAATGTCGTCCATCCAGCAGGCGGCGATGACCGCGTCGTATGGGGCGTCGGGTTTTTCCTTCGCATTCAGGCGGGCGATGGCTTCATCCAGGCGCGCCTTCGCCGTCGGGGTGAGCCGGTCATAAGCAATCTGGCTCACGAGCATGTGCCCGATGGGATCCCAGGCGCGGGCTGGGAGGACGATGCAGGCGAAGACGGCGGCGGCAAGGACGGGACGGATCATGAATGGCTCGTGTAACCCCGGGACTAGCGCCGGGTCGCGGTGTAAATGGAAACAATCCCGGCACTGAGCGGCTCGGCCTGCGCGAGTGCGAAGCCGTTCGCATCGAGCAGGCGAACCATGGCGGCGCCGCTCGGAAACTGCTCGATGGATTCGCCGAGATACTCGTAGGAGCCGCGGTCGCCGGTCACGAGCCCCGCCACGGTCGGCAGGATGCGATGCAGGTATAGTCGGTAGGCGGTTCGGAGCGGGGCGAACGAAGGCAGCGAAAAATCCAGGACGAGCACGTGTCCGCCGGGCCGCAGGACGCGTGCCATCTCCGCGATGGCCGCCGGCCACGAGGCCATATTTCTCAAGCCGAAGCCCACGGTGACGACATCAAACGCGCCGTCGCGAAAGGGCAGCCGCGTGCCGTCGGCGTTCACGAGGCGGGAGGCCCCCTTTTTTTGCGACTCCAGCAGCATCGGCTGGCAGAAGTCCGCACCGACGATTTCGGCGAGCGGGCAGGCGCGCCCGATGGCGAGGGCGAGATCGCCGCTGCCGGTCGCCAGATCGAGCGTGCGCCGGGGAGCCCAGCCCCGCACGATGGCCGCCGCGCGGGCGCGCCACACGAAGTCGATGCCGAGGCTCAGCGCGTGATTCGCGAAGTCGTAGCGCTTCGCAATCGACGCGAATGTGCGCCGGATGAATTGCGGGTCCTGCTGGCGGTGCGTGGGCAAGTGCGAAGTGAAAAGTGCGAGCGGCAGGACCCGGCGGGGGATTTGGTGCTCACGAGAGGACTTGAACCTCCACGAGTTTCCCCATGCGCTTCTGAGACGCACGCGTCTGCCAATTCCGCCACGTGAGCAATGGACCGCGAATGATGCATCGGCCTTGGGCCTTTGGCAACGGCGGAGTTTTGGATTGAACAATTTGCGCTGGCGTTCGGTCTCATCCCGTGCGAAACGAAACATTCTCATATTCCTTCATGAAACCCGTCATCTCCTCCTCCCGCCTTGCTGTTCTTCTCTCCTGCACCGCGTTGCTTGGTGCGTCGCGCGCGCAGAACGCGGCGGATAAACCCACCGACAAGCCGGCCGCCCCACCGGAGGCCGCGCCTGCCGCGAAGCCCATCGACTTGAAGGATCCCGTCGCCGTCGTCGATGGGGAAAAGATTTCCAAGGCCCAGCTCCAGGACGCCTTTGACAATGCGGTAAAGGCGAGCGGCATGGACGCCTCGAAACTCACCGAGGATCAGCAACTCGCCGGCTACCACAAGCTGCTCGACGACCTCATCATCGAGAAATTGCTCAAGGCAAAATCGGCCGACTTCAAGGTCTCCGATGAAGAGGCCGATGCGGAATTCGCAAAGGTGAAGAAGAATTTTCCGGACGAAGCCGCCTTCAAAAAGCAGCTCGATCAGGCCGGCCAGACCGAGGAGAAGCTCAAGGGCCTCATCAAGGACGGTCTCCAGCAGCGCAAATGGATCGACTCCCAGACCGCTGGCCAGGTCGAGGTGAGCGACGCCGATGCCGAGAAGTTCTACAAGGAGAACATCAAGGAATTCGCGCAGCCCGACCAGGTTCGCGCCAGCCACATTCTTTTCATGGTGCCGCAGGGTGCGCCCGACGCGGAGGTGAAGAAAAAGGAAGCCGCCGCGAACGCCGCGTATGAGCGCGCCGAGAAGGGCGAGGACTTCGCGAAACTCGCGAAGGAACTCACCGAGGAGCCCAATGGCAAGGAGCGCGCGGGCGATCTGGACTTCTTCTCAAAGGAACAGATGGTCCCGGAATTTGCGGCCGCCGCCTTTTCGATGAAGATCGGCGACATCAGCAAGCCCGTGAAAACGCAGTTCGGCTACCATGTCATCAAGGTCACGGACAAAAAGGCCGCCAGCACCGCTCCCTTTGAGCAGGTCAAACCGCAGCTCGTCGGCTACCTGAAGAACCAGAAGCAGCAGGCCGCCGTGCAGGCAGTCATCGGCAAGCTCCGCAGTGGCGCGAAGATCGAGAACAACCTTCCCGAGATCAAGCCCGCTCCGCCCGGCGCCATCGCGGCGCCCGGCGCGCCCCAGAGCACGAACTAACCGCATGGCGGGCAAAAAGCAGGCGGTTGGAATCATCGGCCTCGGCATCATCGGCTCCCGGGTGGCGGCGAATATCCGCCGGGCGGGCTACGAGGTGTGGGTCTGGAACCGCTCGCCGCGGGCCGAGCCGAATTTCCTCACCTCCGCAGCCGAAGTCGCCGAGACGGCCGACGTCCTGCTCATCTTCGTATCCGACGGCCCCGCGCTGATCGAGACGATCAAGTCGCTCGAACCGGGGCTCGCCCCGCGGCACCTTGTCGTGAATTGCTCGACCGTCGCGCCGGGCGAGGTGCGCGAGGCCGCGCAGATCGCAGCGCGTGCGGGTGCGGGCTTCCTCGATGCGCCCTTCACCGGCAGCCGCGCCGCCGCCGAGGCCGGGCAGCTCGTGTTTTACATCGCCGGCGCGCCGGAAGGGATCGACCGTGCGCGCCCTGTGCTGGGCGCCACCTCGAAATCCATTCTCGAAATCGGCGGTGAGATCGGCCAGGCGAGCCTGGTAAAAATCGCGACGAATCTCGTTGCGGCCGCGACGGTGGAGGCGCTCGCCGAGGCGCTCGCCCTCGTCGATGGCAATGGCGTTTCCGGTGCGAAATTCATTGAGGCATTTGCCCAGAATGCCGTCCGGTCCGCGACCGCCGACATGAAGCTGCCGGGCATGGTCGCCGGCGACTTCGAGCCCAGCTTCGCCCTCAAGCACATGTTCAAGGACATCCAGCTCGCGCTCAGCGCGGGCCACGCCGCCGGCGTGGACCTGCCCGCCGCC
Organism: Terrimicrobiaceae bacterium; assembly: GCA_028713285.1. Taxonomy (GTDB): domain Bacteria; phylum Verrucomicrobiota; class Verrucomicrobiia; order Chthoniobacterales; family JAATET01; genus JAATET01. The sequence continues at coordinate 26,539 of JAQTOP010000033.1, read as the reverse complement.
GCGGCGACCGCCGGTGCGCTGATGGCCGGGATCCAGCACGGCTGGGGCGACCTCGATTTCTCCGCCCTCGCGAAGCACTACGCCTTCCCCGGCAAGGAGCCGCACGCCGCCGCCGCGTTGTCCGCGCCCGATGGCGCAAATGGCGGGGAGCCCAAGGCGCGGCGTTTCGCGCTCTTCGGCGGTCCGCGGAAAGCGTGAACGCGGACTCCGCCGCGCGCCTTTCCCGCCTGCGCGACGAAGGCGGATTTTTTTCGATCGCGGGCGTGGCGCGATTCGCGGCAAGCGGCGCGGACCGCATCCGCTACCTCAACGGCCAGATCTCGAACGACCTCCGCAAGCTCGTTGCGGGCCGCGCCATGCAGGCATGCATCCTTTCGGCAAAGGGCCGGCTCGACGCCGTGGTCTGGCTCTGGGCCGAGCCGGAGCGCATCATCGTCGAGACGGATGCCGCCCTCGCCGAATCGCTCGCGGCGCGACTGGAGCGCTACATCGTGTCCGACGATGTCGAAATCTCCGCCCTGCCCGGGATCGAGACCCTCCATGTTTTTGGTAGGCAATCCGTCGCGGGCGGCGAAGGGGGCCGCGCCATTTCCCGTTTGAACGTTCCGGGCTTCGACCTCGAGTCGCCGGAGGCGCGTGAGCAGGTGACCGCAGCCGGCCTGATGGAGGCGACCGCCGGCCAGGTCGAATCGCTGCGCATCGCGCATCGCGTGCCGAAGTGGGGGCACGAACTCGGACCCGACACGCTGCCCGCCGAAGCCGGCCTCGACGCGACTGCGGTGGATTTTTACAAGGGCTGCTACATCGGTCAGGAGGTCGTCTCGCGCATCCGCAGCGTGGGCCACGCGAATCGCGAGCTTCGCGCGTTCGATGTGATTGCCGGGAATCCGCCCGCGGTCGGGGCGGAGTTTTTCCTTCCGGGCCAGGAAGGCCGTGCGGCGGCGGTGGTCACGTCGGTGGACTTTGCATTGTCGAGTCGCGCCGGCCTCTGCTACATGAGACGCGGCACGACGGAAGGCGCGGCGCTCACGACGCCATCCGGAGATTCCACCATCCAACTTCGCCAGCTCGAACACCCGAATGCATAAAGCCGTCCTGACCTCCCTCGCCGCGGTATTTTTGATCTCCGCATGCGCCCACCACGAGCCGGCTCCCAGCAAGCTGCCCATCGCGCCGGCCGGACCGACGAAACCCTCCTTTCCGATCGGGCCGGACGTCGCGGTGATGCTCATCAAGATCGGCCGCGAAAAGCAGCCGCAGCGTGTCGTGATCGGCCTCTACGACGATGCAGCCCCGCTCGCGACCGCAAATCTCAAAAAACTCGCGCACCGCAAGTTTTACAACGGAATGCGCTTCCACCGCGTCTTCGAGCACTACCTCGTGCAGACCGGCGATCCCCACAGCCGCTATGGCGACCGGGATATCTCGGGCACCGGCGGCCCCGGCTACACGCTGCCGGCGGAGATCAAGCGCAACCACATTCGCGGCGCGGTCGCGGCGGCGCGGCTCGACGACAAGGTGAATCCCACCCGCGAGTCGAATGGCAGCCAGTTCTACGTGTGCCTGCAGCCGATGCCGCAGCTCGACGGCAAATACACCGTCTTCGGCGAGGTGATCGAGGGCATCGAGGTTTTGGACTACATCAGCGGACGGCCGACCAACAGCAACGATTTCCCCTTGGAAAAAATCGTGATAACCTCTATCAAGATTGAACCACGCATTGCGGCCCCTGCCGCGGTGAGGTAGCCAATCCCAAGGCTGTAATGTTTTTTTAACGGGTAGGTTCCGGAGTGGCCAAACGGGGTGGACTGTAAATCCACTGTCTTCGACTTCGCTGGTTCGAATCCAGCCCTGCCCATTTTTTTAATTCTCGCGGAGCCTGATAAACAGAGGGTCAGCGTTTACGGATTCCCGCCGTTCCGAGCGAAATGGCTGCGTGGGAGGAATCTCACTCGGGAGTGCTTTATGTTTCGACCCCGGCGTTTGCTCAAAACGATTTCGGCGGCCTCGCGCGGGACCTGGCGGCTCTTGGGAAGCGTTCGAAAAACGACGTCTGGACGAACCGGGTGGTTTTTCTTCAAAAGGCTCCATAGGGCGGCTTCGCATGCAATCCCCCAAATGGCATTGCCTCGCCCTGCGATACCGGTTCGGCCCGATGGCCACATCTTCCCCCGCATGCCTGGCAAGTCAGCCGGAGACCAAATGGGTGAGTGAGGAATTGATATAACTGTGGTGCTCGGATAAAATTCCTGTTACCCGCAGCCTGCGCATGGAAGCTGACGTACTTGAGAAATTCGCGATTATTGGCCTCGGGTGCCGGATGCCGCCGACCGCATCGTCGCTTCCAAACTTCTGGCGTTTCCTGCTGCGCGGCGGCAATGCCCTGCGTCCGATCAAGAACGATCGCTGGGATTGGCGGCAATATTTCGATGAAGATCCCCAGCGCCCCGGGAAGAGCTACGCGCCCAAGGCGGCGTCCCTCGATGCGGATGTGCAGCAGTGGGATCCGCTGGTATTTGGAATCTCCCCGCGCGAGGCCGCGTCGCTCGATCCGCAGCAGCGGTTGTTGCTCGAGGTGACCTGGGAGGCCTTCGAGGACGCGGGCCTGCCCATCGAGCGGATGTCCGGTTCGGCCACGGGCGTTTTCATCGGCGGATTCTGCCTCGATCACCTCGTCCTGCAGGCGCAGCCGTCGAATCGCCATTTGGTGAATGCGCATTCGCCCGGCGGCGTGATGATGACGGTGCTGTCGAACCGGCTCTCGCACGCCTTCAATTTGAAGGGGCCGAGTCTCACGCTCGACACGGCCTGCTCGTCCTCGCTCGTCGCGCTCCACTACGCCTGCCAGAGCCTGCGTGCCCGGGAGTGCGACATGGTGCTCGCGGGCGGAGTGAACGTCATGACGCGGCCGGATTTCCCGATCATCATGAGCAAGGGGCATTTCCTTTCGCATCATGGAGAATGCCATGCCTTCGACGAGAGCGCGGCCGGCTACGGGCGCGGCGAGGGCGCGGGCATCCTGCTGCTCAAGCGGCTCGAGGATGCCATCGCGGCCGGCGATCCGATCCACGCGATCATTCGCGGCACGGGTGTTAATCAGGACGGCCACACGGACGGCATCTCGCTGCCCAACAGCGCCGCGCAGGAGGCATTGGTCGCCGAAGTTTATCGCAAGGCGGCGGTGCCGCCCGCCGAGGTCGATTACGTCGAGGCCCACGGGACGGGCACGCAGGCCGGAGACACCGCCGAGCTGCGCGCCTTGAACGTCCATTTTGCGAAGGGAAGAGCCGCCGGCGACAAGCTGATCGTCGGATCGGTGAAGACGAACATTGGGCATCTCGAGGCCGCCGCCGGCGTGGCCGGAGTCCTGAAGGCGATCGGCGTGCTGAAATCCCGGCAGGTCCCGCGCAATCTCCATTTCGTCCACCCCAATCCGAAAATTCCTTTCGCGGATTACTGCCTGGAAGTCGCGACGGAGACGCGAACCCTGCCGTCCGCCGAGGAGAAGCCGACGCTCTACGTGGGCGTCAACTCGTTCGGCTATGGCGGAACGAACGCGCACATTCTGCTGGAATCCGCACCGGCATCGTCACCTCCGACGACGACCGACGACAGCGATTCCGCGCTGCGATTGATTCCCTTCTCCGCCCGCAGCGAGGAGGCCCTGCGCGATCTGGCCGGGAAGTTCGCATTTCAAATCGGCCAGGGTTTGCCAGGTTCGCTTTCGGACTTTGCTTACACGACAGCGTTTCGGCGCAGCCACCTGGAATGCCGCGCGGCGGCGCTTGCGGGCAATCTCGAGGAGCTGCGCGAGCAAATGATCGCCGCCTCGACGGGACAGCCGCACGAGGCGGTCGTCGTCGGCGCGAAGGCGGTGCAGGCGATCCCGGCGCACGTTTTCGTTTACACGGGAATGGGCCCGCAATGGTGGGGAATGGGCCAGGAGCTGATCCGCAAGGAGCCTCTCGTCGCCGCGACCATCGAGGAAATCGATGCGCATTTCCAGAGCCTCGCCGGCTGGTCGCTCAAGGAGGCAATGATGGCGAACGAAGGCGCGTCGCGCATGGCCCGCACCGAGGTGGCCCAGCCCGCAAACTTCGCCTTGCAGGTCGCGCTCACGCGGCTTTGGGCATCCTACGGCATTCGGCCCGCGGCGGTGGTCGGGCACAGCGTCGGAGAGGTCGTCTCCGCCTGCGTCGCGGGAGTTTACACCCTCGAGGAGGCGGTGCGGGTGAGCTACCACCGGAGCCGCCTGCAACAGACGGCGGCGGGGCTGGGATCGATGCTCGCTGTCGGACTGCCCGAGGCCGACGCGCAGCAGCGGATCGCCGGGCTGCCGAGCGTGTCGATCGCCGCCATCAACAGCTTCAGCGCCGTCACGCTCTCCGGCGATACCGCGCAGCTCAAGGAACTCGCCGGCGAGCTCGAGAGCGCCGGAATCTTTCAAAAATTTCTCCGCGTCGAAGTCGCCTACCACAGCCCGCAGATGGATCCGCTGCGCGAAGAATTGCTCGCCTCGCTCGCCGGGCTTTCGCCCCGGTCCGCGACCATTCCGCTCTACTCGACGGCTTATGGAAAAATAGTGCCCGCCGCCGAGTGGACGGCCGAATACTGGTGGCACAATGTCAGGCAGCCCGTGCGATTCGCCGGAGCGATGCGGCAACTTTTCGAGGATGGCTTTTCCTCGTTCATCGAGATCGGGCCGCATCCGGTGCTGGGAAATTCCATCAAGGAATGCGCCGCGCATCTCGAGCGCAAGACAGTGTGTTTCACCTCGCTCCGCAGGCAGGAGCCCGAGCGCAAACGCCTGCTTCTGACCCTCGGCGAGCTGTATTGCGCGGGCGCCGATGTCGATTGGGGTGCGGTGTCGCCGCGGACGGGACGGTTCATTCCGGGGCCGCAATACCCGTGGCAGCGGCAGAAGCTTTGGGTCGAGTCCGAGCGATCCTGCATGGAACGCCTGGGCCTTCCCGGCCCCGTTTATTTGAACCGCACGATTGCCGGCCCGAGGCCATGCTGGGAGGTCGAGATCAATCGCAATTACTTCCCCTTCCTGTTCGACCACGGCGTGCAGAACCAGACGGTCTTTGCCGGCATGGGATACATCGAGGCCGCGATCTCGCTGAACCGGGAGGTCCACGGGAAGCAGGCGGTCGTACTCGAAAATGTCAGCTTCGAGCGCGTGTTGATCGTCGATTATTCCAAGCTCCAATATTTGCTCACCGAGCATGATGCCGAGGGAGGCCGATTCAACATCTCCAGCCGGATCGAGGGCGAGGAGGACAGCGTCCAGCGGCATTGCCGGGGCAGGATGCTTCCGCAATCCGATCCGCGTGCCGGCAAGCTCGACCTCGCTGCGCTCAAGGCGGAGTGCCCGGAGGCCGTGACGATCGAGGCCCTCTACGAGCGGCTTCGCAGGCGCGGGTTGCACTACGGACCGGCGTTCCGTCCCATCGCGCACGTCCTGGCCGGCGAAAATTGCTTCCTCGTGAAAATCGACGCGAGCGCCGTGGTGGACGACGAATTCCACCCGCTCCATCCGACGATCTTCGATGCCGCGCTCCAGTCCGTGCTTTATTGCGCCAGCGGCGAGCATCTTTTTGTCCCGTTCTCGTTCGATCAATTCCAGTATTTTTCCCGGCCGGAGACGGCGGAGTGTTACGCGTTTGGCAGGCTGCTCAGCCAGACCGACACGCGGCTCGTCGCGGATGTCTGGCTGACGGACGCCGCCGGCAATGTCCACGCGCATGCCCGGCACATTTCGCTACAGGTGATCGATATCGAGACGAAGCAGTCGGAGGCGAATCTATTCTACGAACCGGAATGGAAACCGGCGCCGCGCGAACTTCAAAGCGGAATCGATGGAACGGGCATTTTCCTGCTGGCGGATGCGGAGGATTCCGATCTCGCGCTGGCGAAGGCGCTGGCGGAGCGGCTTCCCGGGGCTGCGCTGGCGATTCGCGAGGCGAACGGATCGCGCGGTTTCGACGCGGAGGAAATGGATCGCCTGCTGGCAGCGCATGCCGGCCGCAAGGACCTGGTCGTGCTCTGGGGTTCGGGCGAGGCGAAATACGGCGCGGGCGGTGTGGCCTCGTTGAACGAAAAGACGATTGGCCTGCTCCAGGCGCTCGGCGTGGACCGAACGAGCGAAACGCAGGTCACGTTCGTCACCCGCGGAGCCAGATCGGTCGTGGCTGGCGAGGGCATTCCGAATCTCGCGGCGTGTGCGCTCGGCGCCCTTGGCCTCGTGGCGCAGAATGAATTCGATTCCCTCGTCTGTCGGTCCGTCGATCTTTCCGACGGCGAGCCCGCGTCCTGCGCGGAGCGGATTGTTTCGGAAATCGCCGGTCGCAGCCGGGGAGACACCGCGTATCGCGGCGGCGAACGCTTCGAGAGCGTCCTGTCCGCGCGGAAGGAGGAAAAGGCGGCCGAGAAATTCGTCCCGACATCGCTGAATGAGCCGCTGGAATTGCGGTCGAGCGCGAAGGGCAGGCTGGATTCCCTGCACTTCGAGCCGGTGGAACGACGGGCGCCGGGAGAAGGCGAGATCGAGTTGCGGATCCATCGCGTGGCGCTCAACTACAAGGATCTGCTCAAGATCGAGGGGCACATTCATCCCATCGCGCTCGAAAATACGTTTTGGGGATCGGACCCGGGGATGGAGTGCGCCGGCGTTGTAATCAGGTGCGGACCGAACAGCGGATTTTCCCCGAGCGATCGGGTCGCTGCCATTCTCCCACGGGCGTTCAGAACCTACGCCACGATTCCGGAGAAGTTTGTCGTCAGGATTCCGCCATCGCTCGATATGGACGCCGCGGCGATTCCGGTCGTCTATCTGACCGCCTTTCGCGGATTGATCGACATCGCCCGCCTGCAGCGGGGCGAGCGTATTCTCATTCATCACGGCACGGGCGGGCTGGGCCTCGCCGCCATCGATCTCGCGCAATGGATCGGCGCGGAAATTTTTTCCACGGCCGGCTCGGAGGAGCAACGGCAGTTCCTGCGCGACCTCGGCATCGAGCACGTCTTCCCCTCCCGCGATCTGGACTTCGGCCAGCAGATCCGGGAGGCGACGAATCAGGAGGGCGTGGACGTCGTCATTGGCGCCCAGACCGGGCAATCCATGCACGTGAGCCTCAGCCTGCTGCGCACGGGCGGTCGCTACATCGAGGTCGGGAAGAAAGACATTGCCGAGGATCACGACCTGCCGCTCCGCGCATTCAATCGCAACGTGATCTTCGCTTCCGTCGATATCGACCGGCTGGCGTTGGAACGTCCTCAGTTGATCCAAAAGACGCTCCACACCGTCTTCGCGCATTTCGCGAGCGGCGATTTCAAACAGCGCTTCTCGCGCGCACTTCCGATTGGCGGCCTTCGCGAGGCTTTCGAGGAAATGGGGCAGGACCGGCATATCGGAAAGCTCTGCGTCGATCTTTCGTCGGGCCAGGTCGATGTGCTCGATCAACCGAAGATCGATTCCGTGATCCAGCCGGACGGCTGCTACCTTGTGACCGGGGGAACTTCCGGGTTCGGGCTCATGACGGCCCGTTGGATGGCGAGGCAGGGGGCTGGCAAAGTTATCCTCGTGAGCCGCTCCGGAATGCAGGCGCCCGGCATCGAAGACGCCGTCCGCTCGTTCGCATCGCTAGGCACGCAAATCGAAGTTCTGTCGGTGGATGTGACCGATCCGCAGCAGGTGCGGGCTCTCGTGGAGCATGCCGGGACGGCGCCCTTCGCCCTGCGCGGCATCGTTCACGGAGCCATGGTGCTCGATGATGCGATGATGGCGGATCTTACCGAGGAAAGTTTCCGACGCGTGTTCCAGCCGAAAGCCGGCGGCGCTTTGAATCTCGCCGAGGCCATCGAGAACCAGGCCGGACTCGATTTTGTGGTCTTCTATTCGTCCGTTTCCGCGCTGGTTGGCAATCGGGGGCAAACCAGCTACGTCGTCGCCAACAGCATTCTGGATGGCCTCGCGCTCCGGCTGAGAGCCGGCGGAGTCCCCGCGGTGTCGATCAATTGGGGAGCGCTGGCGGAATCCGGCGTGGTGGCGCGCGACGAGCGCCTTGGCAGCGTGCTGGCCTCCGCCGGGATCACGGGCCTCACCGACGAGGAAGCTCTTGACGCGCTCGAACAGGCCATCCGGAAATCGACGGCCCAGCTCGGCGTCTTCAAGGTGGATTGGAGCCGGTGGCATGAGGCGCATCCCAAGCTCGCCGACGATCCGCGTTTTCAGTCGCTCCGCCTTCAAGCCCGCGACGGCGGCGGGAACGACGTGGCTTCGCGGCTTCGCGGGACCCTCGCCGACGCCACGAAGGAACAGCGACTGCAAACATTGGAAAATCACCTGCAGGAAGTCCTCGCGGCCATTCTCAAAATGGCGAAGGATACCATCGCAGTGGACCGCAAGCTCAACGAACTCGGAGTCGATTCGCTCATGGTGCTGGAACTCAGCCTCGGCATCCACGAGCAGATCGGCGTAAGTTTTTCCGCGATGGAATTTCTCAAGGGGCCGACCCTGCGGGATCTCGCCGCGGCGGCTGAGACGAAATTGTGGCCGGCATAAATCAGACGGCGTAGGATCAGAAATCAGACGTGGAAAAAGCAATTGCAGGCATCGATAGCGTCGTAGCATTTACGAACACTTCCGGCATCAAGGGCCGGGGCACGCTCGTCCACATCTCGCGGTCGGTGGCGGTCTTCGAAGTCTATAATCCCTATTCGATCATCCAGCTCAGCGAAGTGCTCCAGGAGCTGTCAGTGATGCGCGGCGAGCGCGTGATCTATCGAGGCAGGGGCGTCGTCACGAGCATCGTCACCACCGGGTTGATGGTGATCGTCTCGGTCACGCTGATCGATTCCTGGAACGCGCTCGACCACCTCGAACCCGGCCCGGAACTCGGCGGCGCGGCGGAGCACTTCATTCGCGATTGGGAGGAAGGCCAGAACCTCTCGGAAAACTACCAGTTGGTCGTGAACAAATTCGCGAACTTCCTCGCGGAGGCCAGTCGCTGGATCGAGGAGGCGGAAACGGCCATCATCGGAAGCGTCGAGGTGGACGAGGACCGTGCGGCGCGCTTCCGCGACTCGATCCAGAACCCCGTGGCGTTGAAGCTCAAGGATCTCATTGGCGCATTCGAGGTCGAAGCGGCGCGCGTGCCGGACGAGGAATCGGCGCTCTACAAGGCCTTCGCTCGGCGGGAAATCCATCCCTTCATGCTCTGCGCGCCCTTCGCCTGGCGGTCCTTCTACAAGCCCCTCGGCTACGCGGGCGACTACGAGATGGTCAACATGATGCTGCAGGAATCCCCGTCCGTCGGAAACAACACCTACGCTCGGATCTTTCACGATCTGACGACGAGCGTGGCCGCGTGCCTGGCCCATCGCAACCGCATCACCATCCTGGAGCGTCTCCTCGCGGAGGAAGCCGGGCGCGTGACGGATGAGCAGCGGATCTTCACGGTGCTGACGGTCGCCTGCGGGCCTGCGGTCGAAATCCAGCGCTTCATCCGAAACCACGATCTGGCGAACCAGAGCGCGCTTCACCTGATGGACTTCAACGAGGAGACGCTGGAATACGTCAAGCAACGCATGAGTCTGGCGATGAGCGAGTCCGGACGAAAGCCAGCCATCAAATTCATCCAGAAATCCATCGATGATCTCCTCAAAGACGTGCATCTGGAGAGCGAGGGGTTCCTGCCGGCTTACGACATGATCTATTGCGCCGGCTTGTTCGATTATTTCCCGGACAATGTCTGCCGCAACCTGCTTCAACTTTATTATCGCTGGGTCCGGCCCGGCGGGCTGCTCGTGGCGACGAATGTCCATCCGAACAACCCGGAACGCGGCCTCATGGAGCATCTGCTCGAATGGTATCTGATCTACCGGGACGAGAAGCACCTGGAATCGCTGGCGCCGAAGGGATCGTCCCCCGAGGTGTTCGCCGATGAGACCGGAGTCAACGTGTTCCTGACCAGTCGCAAACCCGGATGAGCAGGGAAGCGGCAGCCGGCGGCGACGGCCAGCTTCTCGCGGCCTATCGCGAGTATGAAAGCCGGTTGCTTTCGCGCGGCCTAATGGTGGCGAATGTGATCGGCGCGGTCGGCATGCCGGGTGGAGTGGTGCTGGATTATTTTATCTACCCGGAAAAGGTCGCCGAATTTCTCTCGATCCGCCTCATTGTCGTTGTCCTGCTGCTCGCAATCGCCGGCATCCTGTTCCTGCGGAGAAACCGTCCGGATCTCGCGGAGTTCAAGGCGCTAGGCGTCATATCCGCCCTCATTCTCAATGGCGCTTTTTGTCTGATGATCTTTCGGACGAACGGCGCATTGTCTCACTACTACGCCGCGCTGAACCTGATCATCACCTGCTGGGCGATCCTCCTGCCGTGGGCGGCGGCTCAGACAGCCATCACGTGCGTCGCTTCCCTTTTCCTTTACGTCGTCGCCTGCGTCGCGAATTCGACCTTTTCACAGCCCGCTTCCTTTCCCCTCTTCGCCTACAACAGCTTCTTCATTCTCATCACGACTGCGGTATGCGTGACTATTACGTATTTCCTCTCCCGGGCACGATTCGCGGACTTCGGCCTGCGGCACCAGCTCGATCTGCAAAACCAGAAGCTTCAGGATTTGGACCGGCTCAAGACGGAGTTTTTTTCAAACGTGAGCCATGAGCTGCGCACGCCGCTCACGCTCATCCTCGGTCCGGTGGAGGGGCTGCTCGCGCGCGGGGACGCGCTGGACGCGAAACTCCACGAGAGCCTGATCCTGATCCATCGCAACAGTCTTCGGCTGTTGAAACTGATCAACGATCTGCTCGATCTCACGCGCCTCGATCAAGGCGCGGAAGTCCTGCGCAAGAAATCGGTGACCATCGGTCCGTATATAAAAGGCATCGTCGAGTCGGTGCGCCATCTCGGGCTCTCGAAGCAGCTCCGCATCAAGGTCGAGGAGGGGGACCTCGACGCCACCATGACAGCCGATCCCGCGCGGATCGAAAAAGTGCTAATCAATCTGCTGACGAACGCGATCAAATACACGCCGGCCGGCGGGAGCATCGTCGTGCGGTGGAAGGCCCGTGACGCGGGCGTCGCGCTCGAAGTCGAGGATACCGGAGTCGGGATTCCCACGCAGGATCTCGCGAAGGTCTTCGACCGCTTTCATCAGGTTGGCAGCAATGCGTCCAACCAGCATCAAGGCGTGGGAATCGGGCTTGCCCTTGCGAGGGAGTTGGTCGAGGAACACGGCGGAAAACTCGAAGTCGAAAGCAGGGTCGGAATTGGTTCGACCTTTCGGGTCAACCTGCCGCTCGCCGCGTCCCCGGAAGTCGAGCCGGCTGCGGCCGAAGCAGGCGCCATTTCGGAGGTGGAGGAGCCGTTTGAAAAGGCGTTTCGTTCGGCGGACCGCTCCTTGAGGAGCCACGTCGAAATTTCCGACGGGGATTTGCCGACGATGGGCCGCGGAGATTCTGTCGTATTGGTCGCGGACGACGAGAACGACATGCGCCAGTATGTGGTGTCGCTGCTCGCAGAGGACTATCGCGTCGTCCAGACCCGGCACGGCGGCAACGTCGGGGCCATGGTGGAGGAGCACGAACCCGATCTCGTGCTGCTCGATTGGATGATGCCGGGAAAGAGCGGCCTCGAGGTCTGCCGCGAACTCCGCTCCGGCGGCGCCCATCGGGATCTGAAGATCGTCCTGCTCACGGCGCGAATCGACGAGAAGTCGAAGATCGAAGCCCTTCAATCCGGAGCCGACGATTTCCTTACCAAGCCGTTCAGCAGCGTCGAGGTCAAGACACGGGTCGCAAATCTGCTGCGCGCGGCCCGGCTGCAAAAGGATCTGCGCGCACGGAACGGAGAGCTGAGCGCGACGGTGGAGAAGCTGCAGCGCACGGAGACGATGCTCATCCAAAGCGAGAAGATGAACGCGATCGGCTCGCTCTCCGCGGGCCTGCTGCACGAGATCAACAACCCTTTGAACTACACGCTCACGGCCATCAGCGTGGCCCGGCAGTTTCGCGATTCCATGGGCGAAGAGATGAACGAAATCATCGCGGACATCGAGGAGGGGATGACCCGCATCCGCGATGTCATCACGCACCTGAAGAATTTTGCGTATCCCGAAAAATCGGATTCCAAGTCCCTCTTCGCGCTCGAAGAAGTTTTCCTGGGCGCCCGGAAAATCACCGCCGGGGAACTCGAGGGCATCCGGCTCGATGTCGATCTGCCCGCGAATCTCGTCGTCAGGGGCCAGAAAACGCAGTTGACGCATCTTTTCATCAACCTGCTCAACAACGCCGCCAAAGCGCTGAACGAATTTCCGACCGGCGGATCCAAAACCATCACCGTGCGCGGAACCGCCGAAGACGAGGTCGCCACGATCGAGGTGGCCGACAATGGCGTGGGCATTCCGCCGGAAATCATCAACCGAGTCTTCGAGCCGTTCTTCACCACGAGGCAGGTGGGGGCCGGGATGGGCATGGGGCTGAGCATCTGCCACACCATTATGGACGCTCATCGCGGAAGCATTCAGGTCAGCAATCGATCCGAAGGCGGAGCCGCCTTTACCATCAAAATCCCCCTGGCTGCGGAGGCACTCAAACCATGTTAAAAAACGATTCCAAACCCACCTGCGGCGTTCTCTACGTGGACGACGAAGAGAAAGCGCTGAAATACTTCCGCCTCGCGTTTGCCGCGAAATATACGATCCATACGGCCGCGTCGGCCCGGGAGGGCCTCGATGTGCTCCGCCGCGAATCGAAGGATATCGCGATCATCCTTTCCGACCAGAGGATGCCCGAGATGCTTGGCGCGGAATTCCTCGGGCGCGTGCGCGAGGAGTTCCCTCACGTCGTTCGCATTCTCACCACCGCCTTCTCCGACCTGAACAGCGCCATCGAGGCCGTCAACAAGGGGCATATCTACCAATATGTCGTAAAGCCCTGGGAAATCCCCGAGCTGGAAATGGTGCTGCGGCGCGCAGCCGACTATTACCACGTGCTGGCGGAGCGGAACGAACTGTTTGCGCTCAAGATGGAGACGCTCCAGCGCATTCTTTGCAGCGATCGGCTGAATTGGCTGCTGCTGTCGAGCCGGTCCCTGGGCGTCGCGGAGCAGTCCGCATTCCGTCGCGCGCTGGTCGCGATGGTGGGCGCCCTGCCCGACACCCTGAACCCCGCCGCGACAGGGGGCGCGAGTTCGAGCCCGAGGCGGTTCGAAATCGGCACGCTGATTCATGACGAATACGCCAACGCTTCGAAATGCCTCGATGCGCTGGACGCGTTCCGGTCGGACGCGGCTGCCGGCGAATCGACGCGCGCGATCCACGCGCCGCTGCTCGCTCAGCTCGAAGCGCTCGATTCGGGCGCGCCCGCGAAGCCGCTGCAGGCATTGCTTTCCAGCCTGATTGCCACCTATCAACTCGACCCGGAGGAGATCGCGCTGTCGGTGGAGCAGCCAATCGGCGCGCGGGTGCTGCTTCGACCGCGGGGAGAGGCGTTCAGCACCGCGGCATTTGCACGCGATCTATTCGGGTTGCTCATCGAGCCGGAAACTTCGGAATTGTCCCTGCTCCTGTTCCAAACGCTTTTCGCATTCGCCCTCGCGGGAGGTTCGCTGACGATCTCCGTCGAACCGGCGGCCTCCGGTGGCGAGGCCTGGGTGGCGACGTTCTCCCCGGGTGAAGCATCGGATTCCCCCGGCGAGGCCATCGACGTTCTCCACGAAAAGTTCTCCGCAGCGGACATCGCACGATTGTAATTCCCCGGAAATAGGGCCATGCTGAAACCGCAATCCGCTCATATGGGAAGGAAAGGCATTCTTCTGGTCGATGACGAAACGGTCGCTTTGAAATACTTTTCAAAGGCGTTCGCACATCGTTTCGCCGTATTTTCAGCCGCCTCGACCGAGGAAGCGCTTCAAATCCTCGACGTTCACCACGATGAAATCGGTGTCGTCGTGACCGATCAGCGCATGCCGGAATCCAGTGGCGTGGAACTTTTGCGGATTGTCCGCGAGCAATATCCGCAAACAGTCCGAATCCTTACCACCGCCTATTCGGAACTGGAACTGTTGGTCGAAGCAATCAATACCGGCGCGGTTTACTCATTTGTCTCCAAGCCCTGGAATCTCGGGGAACTCGAGCAGATTTTAACGAGCGCCCTCGGCCATTATGAAAAGAGCCTTCAGGATGCCCGTTTGCTGAACGAGGGATTTGACGAGTTAAAAGCGAAGATCCTCGAAGATCGCACTTACGACGTGGGATTGATCGCGGCCAAAATTGGCCACTACGTGCATAACGCGCTCTGCCCGGTGACTTTGCTTATCGATCAATTGCTGGAACGAAACGAAGCGGACGAGGAGTTTTCGGGCGATTTTTTGCAAAGTGTCCGCGATCACATCTATGAAGTCTCCCGGACGCTCAAGGATCTCGCGCAAATCAGCGTCCCGCCATCAAGGTCGAACTATAAATCGCTGGATCTTCAGGAAATCCTCGCCGGCGCGCTGAAGAGGACAGAGGTGCTTTGCAAACAAAAGGGGCTGCGTATTGAAAGCGATGTCGCCGGGAATCTCCCCGCCATTTCCGGGGTGGCCTCTCAGATCGAGAAGCTGTTTCGTTTCATGATCGCGGAGGAAGTCGTCTCACTTCCCGCGCGGAGCGTCGTGAGATTGCATATCCGGCCGCATGCGGCGGACGGCGGGATATTGGGAGTGAATCTCGAGTTTGAAGACTTCGTGGCCGCATCCGACGAAACATGCACGGCGAGCCTGTTGCACCCGTTCAATCTCCGCGGCTCGAATCCAAGGGAATTCGGCGTCTTCCTGATATCGAGCTATTTCATTGCCAAACATCATGGAGGTTCGTTGAACGCACGGGTCAAGGAGGACAAAGGACTGTCCTTCTCTTTCTTTCTGCCTTGCGACCCGATTAAGAGCGCGGATGCGAATCCCGTGGAATTTGCCGCCGAGCTGTTATGAATCTGATTTCAGAATGCCGTCGTCGGAAGCTGCTGGTGGTCGATGACGAATCGCTGGTTCGCCAGACGCTTAGCTTGATCCTGCAGGACGAATACGAAGTCACAGCGGTTTCCAGCGGGGAGGAGGCAATCGAGGCATCCCTTAGGGAGCCGTTTCCGGTGGTCATTCTGGACCTTTGCATGGAGGGGCTCTCCGGCATCGAGACCCTTCAGAGGCTGAAGGAAATCCGGCAGAGTCAGAACGTGATCATATTAACCGCCTTTGAAAGCACCGAGACTGCAATCGCCGCCTTGAATCTTGGCGCATTTAATTATCTTACCAAGCCCTTCGAGCGGGCGCATCTCAAGGAGGTGGTTTCGCGCGGCTTCGATCTTTACGAGCAGCAGAGTCTTCGGAAGCAGGACATGCAAAGGCGCCTGATGGGGGTTCACGACAGTTTCTTTTCGTTGTTGTGCCACGAATTCAACACGCCGCTTAATATTATTCTCGGCTTCTCCGAAATGCTTTCGCACGGGGCGAGCGATCCGGAGCATTCGGCCTGGAGCCGGCACATTACCGAGGCCGGGAATCACCTTCATAATATTTTGATGGAGATCGTCGATTACATTGCGGCCTCCCATATGGCGGTCGCGGGAATCGAGAAGGAGTTTGTTCCCCGCACGCTCCTGCAACCCATCGTCGCTGCGCCGGAAAGTGACGAGGCGATGGTGGAAATCGTGAACAGTCCGGCTGCGGAGACCACATTTTTGGGCCCATCGGACGCAATTTTCATGATCGCAAGGAAGCTTGTGAGAATGGCGTCACGGCATTCGAAGCGCGTTCGCATCGCGACGCTGATCGACGTGCAGGATGGCCCCAACCTGCAGATCGTAGTGTCAGGGGCGGGGATTGGTTCCGGCGCGATCAAAGAGAAGGAAATCGGGAAGCTCTTCGAGCCGTATCAGTTCACTTCCGCCAATGACTCTTCTCACGCGATGAGTCTCGGTCTGGAATTGGCGACTTGCAGAAAGATTGCCGAATACGCGCATGCATCCGTCGAAGGGATTTTCAACCCGCGGGGCGAACTCGATTTACTGGTGAGGGCTCCGGTAAAAATCATCAAGCAGGCGTAGCGGGCATTCGCGCGCTGATTCAGGTTCCTTCCTTCCGCCATTGGACGGCCTGTTCGTCGGCAGTGAAGCGGACGAAACCGCGGGCGCCGGGTTTGCCATTGCCCGAGATTCCGTGACCGCCGAAGGGTAGCGTCGAAGGCGAAAACGTGGTGGGAAGGTTGCAATAAAGATTCCCCGCACGCAATGCGTCGCCGATCCGTTCGAAGCGGGCGTGATCGCGGGTGAAAATCGACGCCGTCAGGCCGAACGGCGTCGCATTGTGCAGACGGATCGCCCCGGCATCATCGGCGAAGGGCGTGATCGTGAGCACCGGGCAAAACGCTTCGTCGAGATGAAGCGGTGAGGCGGCGAGGCGCGGGAAGTCGCGGCAAAGGGCGATGGCGGGCAGCACGTAGCGTCCGCGATGGCCTTCAACCCGGGCTTGTTCCGCGCCGCGGACGATCCATTCGCCCACGTCCAGCGCCGTGAGCGCGCGGTAACGGTCCACCGCAGCCGCGCTGATCACCGGGCCGAGAGTGGTCTTTTCATCAAGCGGATTCCCGGAAACGTAACGCGCCAGTTCGGCGGGAAGCGCGGCAAGGAAGTCGTCGAGCACCGCGGCATCGACAAGCACGCGGCTCGTTGCGTTGCAACGCTGGCCGGCGGTGAGGCAGAGCCCGTCGGCCACGGCGGCGGCGGCGAGGGAAAGGTCGGCATCCTTGCAGACGATGGCGGCGTTCTTGCCGCCCAGCTCGAGGGCGAGGGACTTCGAATAGTCGGCGGCGAGTTCCTTCGCGAGAGACAAGCCGACTGGTATCGAGCCGGTGAAGCACACCGCGCGCACATCGGGATGCACGCAGAGGACGCGGCCCGCGTTCCCCCAACCCTGCACGATTTGAAAGACGCCCTTGGGAAGGGTATCGGCCATCAGACGTCCGTATTCCGCGCCTGTGACCGCGGCGAGGGGCGAGGGTTTGAAAAGCACCGGGTTGCCCCCGAGCAGGTGCGCTGTCGCGGCGCCGTGCCCGAGATGAATGGGAAAATTGAACGGAGCGATGATCGCCGCCGGTCCCCGGGCGCGGTGGCGCACGATGGCGGGATGCGGTCCGTCGCTGACCGTGCGGTCGGCGATGAACCGGCGCGCATCCTCGATAGCGAAGTCGAACTTCGCGACCGCCGCGCCGAGCTCGCCCCGGGCTTCGGTGAGCGGTTTGCCGGTTTCCTCCGCGATGCGGCGAGCGAGCGGCTCCGCCGCGGAGCGAATCGTCGCCTGGCAGCCCAGGAGGGCGGCGATGCGCTCGTCCAGCGTGGCGGCCGCCCAGGCAGGCGCAGCATTACGGGCTGCGTCCACGGCGGCATCGACCGGCGTGGCTCGCACCTCCGGCAGCGCGTGATCGAGGTCGCCCGGACTGTGGTTTTTCCAGCATTCGGGATCGGGCATATTCTCAACCAAGCACGATTTGATCGTCTTGGGGAGGCCGAGGTGCGTGGTGCTGCCGGTCGAAAACAAAAAAGGCACCGGCGATGCATCGCCGGTGCCTTTTCGTGAATCGGAAGGAAAGAGCCTACTTCTTTTTCTTGCCTTCGCCGGGACGGTATTCGTCCTGGGCGACCTGGAAGGCCTGCGCGAGGCCGACCATGTCTTCGCCGGGGCGAAGCGTGTCGAAGACTTCGCTTTCCTTTTTGAGATCTTCCATCGAGTAGTTCGCAGCCTTGATCGAGAGACCGATGCGGCGCTCGGCCTTGTCGATCTTGATCACGCGGGACTCGACTTCCTGGCCCACCTTGAGGGCGTCCTTGACCTTCTCGACGTGATCTTCGCTGATCTGCGAGATGTGAACGAGACCGTCGATCTCGCCGTCGAGCTGGATGAAAGCGCCGAAGTTCGCGAGCTTCGAGACGGTGCCCTTGACGAGATCGCCGATCTTGAAACGGGTCTCGATTTCGCGCCACGGATCGTTCTCTAGCTGCTTGAGGCCAAGGCTGATGCGCTGGTTCGATTTGTCGATGTCGATGACCACCGCCTCGATGTCGTCGCCCTTTTTGAGCATCTCGCTGGGGTGGTTGATTTTACGGGTCCAGCTCAGGTCGGAGACATGCACCATGCCGTCGATGCCTTCCTCGAGTTCCACGAACGCGCCGTAGGCGGTCATGTTGCGGACCTTGCCCTTCACCTGCTTGCCGATGATGTAGCGCTGTTCGATTTCGTCCCATGGATTCGCTTCGAGCTGGCGGACGCCGAGAGAAATCTTCTGCTCCTCCTTGTTGACGCCGAGGACGATGGCCTCGACCTTCTGGCCAAGCGTGAGCACGTCCGACGGACGCGCGATGCGCTTTGTCCACGACAGTTCGGAAACATGGATGAGTCCCTCAACGCCGCGCTCGATTTCGACGAATGCGCCGTAGGGCATGAGGTTCGTGACCTTGCCTTTGACCGTCTGGCCGACGGGGAAGCGCTCCTCGATCTTGTCCCAGGGATTGTCCTGATTCTGCTTGAGGCCGAGGGAGACGCGCTCCTTTTCCTTGTTGATGTCGAGGATGACTACGTCGAGGTGGTCGCCGATCTTGACCAGCTCGCTCGGGTGATTCAGGCGGGCCCACGACATGTCGGTGATGTGGAGCAAGCCGTCGATGCCATCGAGGTCGATGAACGCGCCGAAGTCGGTGATGTTCTTGACCGTGCCGGAAACGTGGTCGCCGATGTTCACGCTGCCGAGGAATGCGGCACGCTTTGCGGAGCGCTCGGCCTCGATGATCTCGCGGCGGCTGAGGACGACATTTTTGCGGTCGTCGTTGATCTTGACGATCTTGAAATCGTAGGTGTTGCCGACGAATTGCGTGAGGTCGCGCGGAGGAATGATGTCGATCTGCGAGGCGGGAAGGAAGGATTCAACGCCGACATTGACCATGAGGCCGCCTTTGACGACGGACTTGACCTTGCCTTTGATCAGGCCGCCCTCCTTGAAAACGTTGACGATTTTCTCCCAGTTCTGGCGCTGGGCCGCTTTTTCCTTCGAGAGGACGACCATGCCCTCGTCGTTTTCGAGGCGGACGAGGAGGACTTCGACTTCGTCGCCGATTTCGACTTCGTCGGGATCTTCGAACTCATCGGCGCGGATGACGCCTTCGGACTTGTAGCCGATGTCGATGAGGAATTCGCGGGAACGGATTTCGAGAACGTGGCCCTTCACGATGCTGCCCTCGCGGTAGTTTTTCGTGGATTTGGCGAGAAGCTCCGCCAGGTTGATATCTGCCATAAATGACAATTGGGTTGAGGTTGAGGTTTTGACGCGCGCGACGGACCTTTGCGGAAACCGCCCGGCACTCGGCGGGGCGGAGGTTGCGGCGAGTCGGGAAGGATACGAAACGTTCGCCCGTTGACAAACTTTTTCTTCCGGCGCGCGTGCAGCCGGACCCGCCTATGCGAAATACGTATCCTCGTGGGCGTAGGGCGGCGCGCAGCAGCACAGGAAAACGAGGCCGTCCGCGCGATGGCCCGCGGTGATCCGGTGCCAGGCGCCCGGCGGGATGAGGATCGCGTCGCCCGCGCCGATTTCGCGCGCCGCGCCGTCGATCTCCATCGAGCCTTCCCCTTCCAGGATGAAATAGATTTCCTCGGCGAGCTTGTGGTAATGCCGCTCGGTGGCGCCGCCGGCGGGCACGCGCGCTTCGGCGAGGCTTTGGTTCCGCACGGGAGCGTTGCTGCGGTCGAGGATGCTGCGAATCGTCGAACCGTCCTTTGTCGTGAAGGGTTTTTGGCTGGATAGGTTTTGAACGATCATGAACAGTGCTTGGCTATGAAATTTTTCGAGGGATGCACAGCGCTGATCACCGGCGCATCGTCGGGATTCGGATCCGAATTCGCCCGACAGCTCGCGCCCAGGGCGCGCGCGCTCGTGCTCGTCGCGCGGCGCAACGACCGGCTCGAGGCGCTGCGGGCCGAGCTTGCGGAAAAGTTTCCGGAGCTGGCCGTGTTCATTTACGCGGCCGATCTCGCCGATGAGGGCGCGCGCGCCGGCCTCGCGCGCTGGCTGCACGAACAGGGCATCGCCGTGGATTTCCTCGTGAACAACGCCGGTCTCGGAGACCACGGGGACTTCGAGACGAGCGATTGGGATCGCGTGCGCGCGATGATCGCCGTGAACGTCTCCGCGCTCACGCACCTCACGCATCTGCTGCTTCCCTCGCTGCGGAGTTCGGGAAGGGCTGCGATCCTCAATGTGAGTTCGGTCGCCAGCTTCTTTCCCGTTCCGAACATGGCGGTCTATTCCGCGACGAAGGCGTATGTCACCAGCCTCTCCGAAGCGCTGCGCATGGAGCTTCGCGACACGGGCGTGTCGGTCACGGCGCTCTGCCCGGGGCCGGTGCGGACCGAGTTTTTCGATGTGGCCGCCCGTCCGGGCGACGAGGGAAAGACCCCGCACTTCGAGTCGATGCCGCTCTTCCAGGTCACGCCGGCCGAGGCCGTCCACGCGGGCCTCGAAGCGGTCGCGCGGGATCGCGCGCGCGTCGTCCCCGGCCCAGTGCTCGCCGTGGCGGTCGCCATCGCCATGCTCGTGCCGTTCTTTATCGTCCGGCAGGTCATCCAGGCCGGCCGGGGACGGATCTGAGATTGCGCCAGCCGAATCGGCATCCTAAAAGCTCATGACTTTTCCCGTGTGAAGAATTTCACAAAGCTCCGCTCCCTGGCCGCCGGCGTCGATGCCGCGGTGACATTCAAGCAGACGTTTGAGCTGATCAATCCGCACCTCTACAGCGTGGAGGAGAGGATCCGCCAGCAGGCGAGGGCGTTCGATCCGGCCGTCGAAGGCTACATCGCCTACGCGATCAACTCCGGCGGCAAGCGCCTCCGCCCCGCGCTGGCGCTCCTCGCCGGCGGAGCGACCGGCAGGATCACCTCCGGCCACGTCGATGTCGCGGTGATCCTCGAACTCATCCACGTCGCCACGCTGGTCCACGACGACATCATGGACGGCGCGGAGACGCGGCGCGAACAGCCGACGGTGAATGCAAAGTGGGGAAACTCGCTCAGCGTCCTGCTCGGCGATTGCCTGTTCGCCCACGCGCTGCGGCTTTCCACGAATTTCTCGAACAACGAAATCTGCCGCATCGTGTCCGAGGCATCGGCCGAGGTCTGCACGGGCGAGATCATCCAGACACAGCGGCGCTTCGACCTCAATCTCTCGCTGGGCGACTATTACAAGATCATCGAGATGAAAACGGCCGCTCTCTTCGCGGCGGCGTGCGAGCTGGGCGCCTTCATCAGCGAAGCGAGTCCGCAGATCATCGGCTCGCTGAAGACCTTCGGTTCGCGCCTCGGCACCGCCTATCAAATCTACGACGACTGCCTCGATATCGCGGGCGACGAAGAAATCGTCGGCAAGACGCTTGGCACCGACCTGCAGAAGGGCAAACTCACGCTGCCCGTTCTCCTGCTCCTGCAATCGCGGGACGACCGCCAGCGCGAGCGGGCGCGCGAGCTGCTGCTGCATGAGAACCTCTCCGGCCACGAGGAGCTGGCGAGCTTGCTGCAATCGAGCGGCGCGATGCGGTCCGCCGTCGAGACCGCGAAGCGCATGGTCGGCGACGCACGCGCGGCTCTCGAACCCGTGCCGGCGAACAAGTATCGCAATGGCCTCGCCGCGATCACCGGCCATCTCGACCAACTGCTCGGGCAGTTCAAATAGCCGCCGCGGACTGGGCCCGGCCCGGCCTATTCGATGATTTCCAGGCCGACCCGGATGCCCTTCTTCTGGGCGGAGGCTTGGAGGAGGTTGCGCAGGGCCTGGATGGTATGGCCGCCCTTGCCGATAACTTTCGGCCGGTCGGACGGGCGCATGACGAGGTAGAAGACGGTTTTGTCCCCGGCTTCCGCATGGGTAATGACCAGCTCATCGGGAAATTCGACGAGCTTCCCGACGACGTAGCGAAGAAATTCTTCCACCTTGCCGGGTGCGGGCGGATCGCCGCGCCTTACGCTACGGCTTCCGCCTTTTTGCGGGCCTTGTTGATGATGCTGCCGACGGTCTGCGAGGGGCGGGCGCCCACTCCGACCCAGTAATTGGCGCGGTCGAGTTCGATGGCGAAGTTCTCGCCTTCCTTCTTCGGATCGTAAGTGCCGATGATTTCGATGAATTTGCCGTCGCGCGGTCTGCGCTGATCGGCCACCACGATCTTGTAATACGGGTGGTTCTTTGCGCCCTCGCGCTTGAGTCGGATCGCTACTGCCATGGGTTCGTTCTTGTTGAGAGTTTTCTATTGAGAGATCGAAAAATGAACCGCGCGAGGCGGCTTACTTACATCCCGGGTATTCCGGCCCGGCGGGCCTGGGCCATTATTTTTTTCATGCTGCCCGCCTTTTTCATCATCTTCCTCATCTGGCTGAACCGGATCAGGAGATTGTTCACCTCGGTCACGGAGGTGCCGCTGCCGCGGGCGACCCGCTGGCGTCGGCGCGCGTTCAGCATCTCGGGCCGCGCGCGCTCGCCGGGGGTCATGGAGAGAATGATCGCCTCCACCCGTTTGAGCTGCCCCTCATCAAGCGAGGAGTTTTTAAGGTTAGCCATGCCGGGCATCATGCCAAGCAGATTTTCGAGCGGGCCCATGCGCCGGAGCATTTTGAACTGCTGGAGGAAGTCATCGAGGTCGAAGCTCGCGGTGCGCAGCTTTTCCTGCATGCGCAGGGCATCCTCTTCGGTGATCGCCTCGGCGGCCTTCTCGACGAGGCTGACGACGTCGCCCATGCCCAGGATGCGGCCCGCGAGCCGGTCGGGATGGAAGGGCTCGAATTGATCAAGCTTCTCGCCCACGCCTGCGAACTTGATCGGCCGCTGCGTGACTGCGCGCAGCGAGAGCGCCGCGCCGCCGCGCGCGTCGCCGTCGAGCTTTGTGAGGATGATGCCGGTGAGGCCGAGCGCGCTGTGGAAATGCTCGGCGACCGAGACCGCCTGCTGGCCCGTCGCCGCGTCGCAAACGAGGAGGACCTCCTGCGGATTGAGAAATTCCTTGAGCCGCTTGAGCTCCTGCAGGAGCGGTTCGTCGATTTCCTGCCGGCCTGCGGTGTCGAAAATCTGCACGTTGCCGCCGGTCTCGCCGGCCCAGGTGAGCGAGCGCTTCGCGACGGCGAGCACGTCCTTCTCGCCGGGGTCGGGCGTGAAGACGTTCACGTTGATCTGGCGGGCCAGCGTGGCGAGCTGATCGATGGCGGCGGGCCGCATAAGGTCGCACGCGACGAGGTTCGGAGTGCGGCCCTGGGTCTTCAGCCAGCGGGCGAGCTTCGCGGAGGAGGTCGTCTTGCCCGCGCCGTTGAGGCCGACGACGAGGATGCGCGCGGGCTTGTCGAGGTTCAGCGGAGAGGCGTCGCCGCCGAGCAGCGTGACGAGTTCATCGTGGAAAATTTTAACGATCTGCTGCCCGGGCGTGATGCTGCGGAGCACGTCCTCGCCGAGCGATTTTTCCTTCACGCGGGCGATGAAGTCCTTCGCGACCTGGAAGTGGACATCGGCATCGAGCAGCGCGAGCCGCACCTCGCGCATGGCGTCGTTCACGTTGGCCTCGCTGATGCGGCCGTGGCCGCGGAGGTCCTTGAAGACGTCCTGGAGCTTGTCGGAAAGGCGGCTGAACATGAAATCTTGACGCTAGGGGCTAAACTTCAAAGCGCAAGGCTACCCGCCCGCGACGACGCGGAGGAGTTCGATGCGGTCGCCTTCGACGAGGGCCGCGGCGGGCCAGTCGGATCGGTGCAGGGCGGTGCCGTTGTGCTCGATGAGGAGCGTGGGCGCGGGCAGTTTCAATTCGGCGACGAGTTCGGCGACGGTGCGGGACGCGTGCAATTCACACGGCCCGCCGTTGAGGAAGATCGTCATTGCGGAGAATCAATAGCCCTGCGTGCGGGCGAGGCGCTGGAGTTCCACCTGGAAGGTGAGCACATCCTTTTCCGCCGGGCGGTAGCCGATCTTCTGCGGGTTGAGACCGAGCCGGCCCGCCTGGTCGAGATACCAGTCCGCCTTTTCGCCATCGGAGAACGTCACCTTGCCGCTGATGAGCGCGCTGGGCTTTGTGATCTGGTCGATGGTGACCTTCACCGCGCCGCCGCCCGCCAGGGGGAGCGGGGCGAGGTCGTCGGGAAAGGGCGGCTCCTGCATTGCTGCGTCGGCGGCAATGCCGGGCGCGGGCGCCATTGCGGGCTCGGGCTCCGGATCCTTCGGCGTGAGCTTGAGGTCATCCACGAGCAAGCGCGTGTCGAGGTAGGTGAGCGAGAGGCTGAATTCCTCGCGCAGGCGCTTTTGCACTTCGGACAAGCCGGCGCCGCTTTCGAGCCAGCTTGCGACCGCGGATAGTTGTTCGTCGGATAAATTCATCGAGAGGCCGCCATGGTGAGGGAATTCCCACCGGACTGTCGCGAAAAAACGGCGGCGTGCGAACGTCTGCCGCGCGATCCGCGAGGCAGAATGAGATTGAAGTTTCCGCGCGGGCCGGGCATGGAATCGCGTCGTGAAGATCCTGCGCGGATTGCTGTGCTGCGGGCTCGCCGCGCTCCCGCTCGCAGCCCGCGCCGACCTGTTGAGTGACCTTTCGGCGGACGATCGGGCGAAAGTGAAGGCCGGCGAGCAGGTGATGGCGACCGAACCCCTCGATGGCTACCCGTGGCCGCGATTGCGTGTCTATCAGGTGGTGGCGGCGACGCCGCGCGAGGTGATGGCCGTTTTTTTCGATTACGACAACGCCTGCCACTACGTTCCGAATTGCCTGAAGTCCCAAATCAGCAAGGAGATCGATCCGCGCAGCTACGAGGTGGATTATGTGGTGGACGTTCCCATTCTGCCCGACGAAGCCTACACGGCCCGCAATGAGCTGAGCGCCGGGCCAAATGGCGGGCTGACGGTGCGTTGGAAGGTGCTCCGCGCCACCAGCATCGAGGAGAGCGAGGGCAGTCTCACGGTCGAGCCCTTGGGCGAAGGCGCCGTGCTGCGCTATACGAATCTGGTGAAGCCGGCGTCGCGGGCGGCGTTCCTCCTCAAGGGAATGGCGTTGAGCCAGATGAAGGACACGGTGCGCGCGCTCGTCGCGCAGACTCTCGCACAGAAGCGGAATCCGCAGGAGATGAAGCGCCAGCTCGACCGGCTGGATCGCGCGCTCGACGGCGCAAGAAATTGATCTCCTCGCCTGCGGGTGGCGAAGGCGGCGGGCCGGGCATTTCGGAAAAAAATTGACGGTCCGCGAGTCGTTCGGAATGCTTCCGCGCATGGGCGCATTCACTCTCGTGCATGTGGTGCTGAGCCTGGTGGGAATCTTCTCGGGATTCGTCGCGGTTTTTGGAATGCTCGCCGCGAAACGGCTCCCGGCCTGGACCGCGCTTTTTCTGGTCACCACCGTCGCGACAAGCCTCACCGGTTTCCTGCTGCCCGCCCCTCACTTCCTGCCGTCGCATGCGATCGGCATTTTGTCGCTCATCGTGCTGGCCGTGGCAACCGTCGCCCTCTACTCCCGCCGCCTCGCCGGGCCATGGCGGCTGGCTTACGTCATCAACGCCATGCTCGCCCTTTCCTTCAATGTCTTCGTCGGCGTCGCGCAGGGCATTGTCCTCGTGCTGTTCCTCGCGCTCGGCATCGCCGCGGCGACCCGCTTCCGTCCAGTCTCGGCCGCGTCGCTGTGAGTCGCGACCCCGGGGGGAATGGATGGGCCAATTTTGCCGCCTGGGGCGCGGCCTACTTTTTTTTGCCCTTTTTGGTGAGGTCGAAGGCGAAGGCGTAAACCAGGCTGCCGCTATTTGCGACGTTCATCCCGAGGCTGAGCGTTTGCTTTTTGGCCTTCGGGTTGGTGACGACCGTCCCGGTGACCGTGGCAGTTGGAAACGCGGTGATCACGCTTGAATAGACGATCCGGTTTTTGTGCGCCGAATACGTTCCGACGGAGCTGCTTCCGCCTCCCGAGATGAAAAAGATAAAACTGGCCACCGACATCGCCCCGCCCTTCGCGAGGGTAAATGTGTTGCTGATGGGATATATCGTGCCTGACGCGTTCAACGAGCCTGCCACCGTAATGACTGCGGAATTTCCCTTTTTGGAAGGTTTGAAATTCAAGGCAACGGTTAGCGGATAGTTGGTTCCGGATAGATTCACCGTGCCCGTGCCGTAGTAATTTCCCGCAAAGACGGAAAGATCGACCGGTTTCTTTTTCGCGAAGGCGCTCGGCGCGAAGAGAAGGGCGGAGGCCGCAAGCAGGGCGGGAATTCGAGCGAATTTGGAGATCATCCGACGCAGTATAGGCTGCCGCCCCGTGAGTTACAACAAGTATGGTCCCGTCGCTCCGGCGTGAGTTCCTTCGGCCCGAACGAACAATCGCCCACCCGCATCACCTGGGCGTCACCGTTCGAAGTCAAGCGTCGGCGCAGGGAAGAGCGCGCGAAGCGATTTGGAGTTTCGGAAATCGCATGCGTTGGCTACCCTGCGCCGGGCGAATCCTCCCAAAT
>JAQTOP010000032.1 GCA_028713285.1 Terrimicrobiaceae bacterium | reverse complement strand
GAAACCCGCGCGACCCCATGGATCCTCCTGCTCCGGCAGTTCAAGAGCCCGATCATTCTCATACTCATCGGAGCCGCGATCCTCTCCCTGTTTCTCCAGGATCCGACGAACGCCGGCATCATTCTGGCGATCGTGCTCGTCAGCGGGCTGCTCGGATTCTGGCAGGAGCATGGCGCGGTGAATGCCGTCTCGAAGCTGCGCGCGACGGTCAAGGCCAGGGCGCGCGTGCTGCGCGACGGGGCGGAGATCCTCGCGGCCGTCGAGGAAATCGTCCCCGGCGACGTGGTGCTGGTTTCGGCCGGCAGCATCATCCCCGCCGATTGCCGCCTGCTGGAGGCGCGGGACCTGTTCATCAGCGAAGCGGCGCTTACCGGCGAAACCTATCCCGTCGAGACCGCGCCGGGCGTGGTGCCGGCGGACACCCCGCTCGCCCGGCGGACCAACGCCGCTTACATGGGCATGAACGTGATCAGCGGGACCGGAAAGGCCATCGCCGTTCATACCGGGGGCGAGACGGAATTCGGCAAGGTATTTGACAGCCTGCGCCTGCGTCCGCCGGAGACGGAGTTCGAGCGCGGCATCCGGCATTTCGGCTACCTGCTGGCGGAGGTCACGCTGCTTCTCGTCATCGCGATCTTTGCGTTCAATGTCTTCTTCCAGAGGCCGGTGCTCGATTCGTTCCTGTTCGCGCTGGCGCTTGCCGTCGGCCTCACGCCGCAGCTTCTTCCGGCAATCATCAGCATCAATCTCTCCCACGGCGCCCGGCGCATGGCGGAGAAAAAGGTCATCGTGAAGCGGCTGGCCGTGATCGAGAACTTCGGCAGCATGAACGTGCTCTGCTCGGACAAGACGGGCACGATCACCGAAGGCGTGGTGCAGGTGCATGCGGCGCTCGACACCCTGGGCCGCGACAGCCCGAAGACTTTGCTCTACGCCTGGCTCAATGCCGCGAATGAGACCGGCCTCGTGAATCCGATCGACGAGGCGATCCGGAAATGCACGGTTCCCGGCGCGCCTGGATGGTCCAGGCTCGACGAGGTGCCCTACGACTTCGTGAGGAAGCGGCTCAGCATCCTGCTCGAAAAGGACGGACGCCGCGTGCTCGTCACCAAGGGCGCCCTGCGGCAGATTCTCGAAGCATGCACCGAGGCCGAAATGGACGGTGGCTCGCTCACGGGAATCGAAGCCGCGCGCCCGGAGATCGAGCGGCATTGGCGCGAGATGAGCGACCAGGGCCGGCGGGTGCTCGGCGTCGCCTGGCGCGACATGGGGTCGCAGACGCGGATCACGCGCGAAGACGAGCGCGGGATGGTGTTCCTCGGGTTCGTCGTGTTGTCCGATCCGCCCAAGGCGGGCGTGGCCAAAACCATCGGCGAACTCAACGCGCTCGGCGTGCAGCTCAAGATCATCACCGGCGACAACGCTCTCATCGCGGCGCACGTCGCCCGGGAAATCGGCCTGAAGGACGCCCGCATCCTCACGGGTCCCGATCTCGCGCGAATGAGCGGTCAGGCGCTCATGCACCGCGCGAGCCGGGTGGACATCTTTGCCGAGGTCGAGCCGAGCCAGAAGGAGCAGATCATCCAGGCGCTCAAAAAGGCAGGCCACGTGGTCGGCTACATGGGCGACGGGATCAACGACGCCTCCGCCCTGCATTGCGCCGATGTGAGCCTCTCGGTCGAAAGCGCGGTGGATGTCGCGCGCGAGGCCGCCGATTTCGTTCTGCTCGAGCACGATCTCGAGGTGCTCGTCGATGGCGTGCGCGAGGGGCGCCGCACCTTCGCCAACACGCTCAAATACGTGTTCATCGCCACGAGCGCGAACTTCGGAAACATGTTCAGCATGGCCGGCGCCTCGCTGTTCCTGCCCTTCCTGCCGCTGCTCCCCGCGCAGATTCTGCTCATCAATCTGCTCACCGACTTCCCGGAAATGACCATCGCCGGCGACAACGTCGATCCGGAACTGGTCGAGCTGCCGCGCCGCTGGGACGTCGCATTCATTCGACGCTTCATGATCGTTTTCGGCCTCGTCAGCTCGGTTTTTGACTTTCTCACGTTCGTCGTTCTCTTCCACCTCGGCGCGACGATGGAGCAATTCCGAACCGGCTGGTTCATCGAATCCATCGTCTCCGCGGCGCTCATCGTGCTCGTGATTCGCAGCCGCCGGCCGCTTTTTGCCAGCCGTCCGAGCGGACTCCTGGCGATCGCCACCGCGGCAATCGTTTGCGTCGCGCTGCTCACCCCGCATCTGCCGTTTGCCGGCGCGCTGGGCTTCCAGCCCATGCCGGCGGCCTTTTATCCGATCATCGCGTTGATCGTGCTGCTTTACGTCGCGACCGCGGAGGTCGCGAAGCGCTGGTTCTACCGCCGGACTCGAAACGGAGGCAACGCCCCGCTCACGCCTTCGCCAGGGCGAGGCGGCGCGAGATTCGGCGCAAATGAGCCCGGCCCCGGCGGGCGTTCGCCATCGTGACGGCGGAGTCCGCCGCGCTGGCGAGTTCCAGAATGAACGCGCCGCGAAAGCCGCCCGCCCCCAACTCGCTCAACAGGCGCTCCCAATGGATGCGGCCGTCGCCGGGCGGCAGATGGTCGTCGAAATGGCCGCCGTTGTCGTGGGCGTGGATCATTTTCAGATGTCCCGTGAGCCGTTGCAAAAAACTGTGAATGTCGCCGGAGAACGAGGCGTGGCCGGTATCCAGGCACACTCCCACATTCACGCTGTCGAGCGCATCCAGAATCCACAGGATGTCGCTGGTCTTGCCGAAAAGCAGATGTGGCAGCTTGTTCTCGAGCACGCATTCGATGCCCAATTCCTGGCAGCGCTGCGCCACGCGGTTGAGGACCTCGACGACGTTTTCCATCCGCCGGAGCCGTTCGCTCTGCGGCGGGATGATCTCGCTTTCGGGGCCGGGATGAATGACGAAGTAATGCACCTGGAGAATGGCGGCAGCCTCGACCGCCAGGAATATCTCCGCGCGAGCAGCCTCGCGTTCGCCGGCATCGAGCGAGGAGATGTCCAGGTGGCTCGCGAAGGGCGCGTGGAACGAATAGGCCTCCATCCCCAGCTCGTCGATCCGCGCCGCCGCGCGATGCACCGCGGCAAGATCGTGATAGTCGAGATGCGCGGGCGCGAAGCAGACTTCGATCATGCTGAAGCCGCTCTCGCGGATGGTCTCCAGACAATCAAAGATGCTCGTCTGGTAGAAACAGCCGGTTGAAAGGCCGATGGGCCAGGTGGTCATATTTTCTCCGCGCCAGCGCCGATTTGCGAAACAGTTCCAGATTCTCGGAGCAGTTCGGCACGGGGCACGCCTTCTCTTCCCTGCAGGACTGGCAGTTGAAATCCACGAGGTCGTCCCGGCCCACGACGAACAATCCGGCGAACACCCGGGTGTAAAAATCCGCGCGCACCGCCGGGCTGTATTCCAGCCATTGATCGCCCCACCCGTGGTCGCGCTCGAACTTCGAGCGGATGAGGCCGGCGATATGGCGCGGATGCCAGCCGAGGGCAAGCATCACGCGGGTGATGAGGCGCATGCCGCCCGGCCGCAGCAGGAGGTCGTTCGGCTGGAGCAGAATGTTTCGCGCGCACGCCGGAAGGACGTCCAGAGGCGTGCGGTCATACGTCCACGACCAGCTCTCCGGCGGGTCGTGCTCCTGCGAATAAAACCAATCGTGAAATCCCTTGAGCGACGATTCGACATATTTTGACGCGAGCGCCCGCATGCCCTCGCTCTGGTCGGGGATTCGCGTCGAGACGCGGCCGGCGAGGTCGGCCGCCATGCACGGATCGCGCATCATGACGATGCCCCGGTGCACGTCCGTCATCACCAGAGGCACAAAAACCAGCGGCGACAGCTCCCGGCCGCTCTCGTGGCGAAGCTGCCAGGGCTTGAAATAAATTCCGAAAGGCACCCGCACCGTCCGCGTGTGGAGCGGATCGCCGTATTCGGAAATATCGACGGAGATCATCTCGCGCCCGTGCGCGGAAGGTCCCACTTCCACGGCCGTCAGCTCGACGGGTATCGCGCATCGCGGCGCCGCCAGCTCCTTCACCCGGTGCGCGAGAAACTCCATCACAAGGCCAAGCCCGGAAAATGCCGCGCCGATCGCGGGGGAAACGGACTCCCCGTGGGGCGGATGCGGTTGGGAATCGACTTCCCCCTGCGATGGGGAAACGTGCCCCAAACCAGCCAGACGTTCAAAGACGTCGGAATCCTGCCGGATGGACCAGGCGAAATGGTGCCCCCGACCGCTTAGCACGTGGAGCGGCGCGATGCCGCATTCCGCGAGCAGCCTCTCGATGGCCCGCTCGACCGGTTCTTGAAGATCGAAAATCCGCTCCGGTTCCAAATACGCTTCCGACGGAAAATCGAAGTTGACGTATTCGACGTCCAGATGCGCGATCAGCGACTCGCGATCCCACAACGAACGCCCGATATCCAATCCCTGTTCCAGGCTCTCGAGCAATTCCGCCGGCTCACGCGGCCTGCGATGCGCGACGACGGTATCGTCGGCCGTGATGTATTGGCAGCTCGCGTGCTCGATGCAGTCGCCTCCGAGAAACTCCTGGATGCACCGGCGCACCTCGGGTTCCCGATAGTAATCTCTCAGCATCTGCGTCATTCCCATCCTTCGCACTTGAGCTGTTCACGAAAAGATCGCCTCGGACGGCGGGCGCGCTCTCCATCTCGTGGAAAATGCGCATCCACACTTGTCATTTCCCGCCGGGACTGCGCCACACGCAAAGCACCGCCGCCGAAAATCCGCCCGCCGGGTTACAAGAGCGAACCGGGCGCCCTCGATCCTAAAGTCTGATCGTCGCGTCATCGACGCGCGCGGCGCCATCCCGCTCGGCAGGCGCCGTGGTGGAAGGTTTATGCCCGTTTCGACCTGGAGCCGTCACGCGGGCGGCAACGGGTTGCGCTTCAAGCCGGTGCTGCGGCTGGACTCCAGACCGCGCAAGATGCCATGCGGCGCGATGGAGGCAAAAGGTGATATGGGATTCCTCGATGAGAACATATTCGGCGAGATCCCGTTGCAGGCGCGCCGCACGCCGGGCGTAGCTCAGGGCTTTCAGCCGATGGAAAAATCGGGTGAGGATGTTCATAGGGATGCCTCGAAGGTTTCCCAGCCCTCCGAAGCGGGTTGCGTTGCGTCAACAATCAGAATGCTCTTCTCATTTCCCCAGCGTGTCAATTCCCACGGCCTGACGCGCGGAAGAACGCCGGAAGCTCGAAATCCTGCATGCCTGTCATATATTCGGCCGATGGACTCCCTCACCCTCCAGCAACTCGCGGTCTCGCTCGGGTTGGGGCTTCTACTCGGCCTTCAGCGGGAACGCACCGACCGCTCGATTGCCGGCATTCGGACGTTTCCCTTCATCGCGCTCTTCGGCACCGTCTGCGCGCAGATCGCCCAGCGGCAAGGCGGCTGGATCATCGGTGCCGGGCTGCTCGCCCTCGCAGCCGTTGTCGTGGTCGCCAATCTCGCAAAAATGAAAACCGGGGAGATCGATCCCGGGATCACCACCGAGGTGGCAACCCTGCTTCTTTACGCGCTCGGCGCCCTCCTCGTGGTGGGCAACATGGCCGTCGCCGTGGTCCTCGGCGGCGGCATGGCCGTCCTCCTCCACTTCAAGGATCCGATGCACCGTTTTGCGGCGGCAGTTGGCGAGCGCGACATGCTCGCCATCATGCAGTTTGTCGTCCTGACGCTCATCATCCTGCCGGTCCTCCCGCAACAGGGCTACGGTCCGCACGGCATCCTGAGTCCCCTTAGAATCTGGCTGATGGTCGTTCTGATCGTCGGAATCAACCTTTGCGGATACGTCGCCTACAAGCTCTTCGGCGCGCGGACGGGCTCGCTGCTCGGCGGAGTCATTGGCGGACTCATCTCGAGCACCGCGACGACCGCAAGCTACGCGCGCCGCACGGCCTCCGAGCAAACTCTCGCACCACTCGGCGCGCTCGTCATCATGATCGCGTCCGCCGTCTCCGTCGCACGGGTGCTCGTCGAGATCGGCGCCGTCGCGTCGGGTTCGTTCACTGGGATCGCTCCTCCCCTCGCTGCCATGCTTGCCGCTTGCTGCATCATTTCCGCCGCGCTGTATCTTTCCAGCGGGAAACAGGCGGCGAAGATGCCCCAGCCGGAAAACCCCGCCGAGTTCAAGCCAGCCTTCGTCTTCGGAGCGCTCTACGCGGTCATCCTGCTCGCCGTCGCCGTGGCGGAGGACCACTTCGGTTCCAGCGGTCTCTACGTCGTCGCGGTGATCTCCGGGCTCACCGACATGGATGCCATCACGCTCTCGACCGCGCAGCTCGCCAGCACGGGCGGCGTGGAACTTCCAACCGCCTGGCGCACCATCCTGGTCGCCGTGATGTCCAATTTCGTCTTCAAATTCGGCATCGTCGCCGCTCTCGGGCCCCGCGCCCTCACGGGTCGCATCGCCACTGCATTCGGGACCGCACTGGCCTGCGGCGGGGCCGTTCTCCTGCTCTGGCCGGCGTGAGCGATCTCAGACCGCGTCCGCAGCCGCCTCGCACAACCTCTCATAAGTCGGTTGAGCCTTTGTCCGGACGATCTCGATCGTTTCACGTCGCAGCTCGGAGCGCCCCGATCCTTCCCCTCCCCGCCTGAAGAATTCTCCGGCAGGCGCGAGCTTCGCTTTGACTCCCGCCTGCTGCTCGAAGGACGCCAGCCGGCGAAAATCATTCAACTCGATTGCGCGCTCCAGGTGCGCCGCCGCGATCCGCATGCCAAGCCGCTCCGCAATCAGGCCGGCGCTCTCGGATGTGCGCTCCAGCATCCGCTCATAGCTCATCAGCGAAAAACGGCCGGGATTTTCGCGATGACAATCGAGGGCAAATTCCGCCTCCGCCGCCCACGTCCGCACCTGCCGGATGACGAAGCGATCCGCCCCCTCGCCGGCGCGCCCCGCATAATGCGCGTAGGACAGGAGGGAATCCTCGGGCCGGCGGAACAAATAGACGACCTCGTGCGCGCACACCTCCCGGACGTTGTGCGATTTGATCACACGGTGCCGGACGCCGCTCATCGGATGCGGCTCCGGATCGAGCGCGGTGGCGTGCAGATCGGGAACGACAAGCGCCGTCAACTCGAACACTCGCGCGATACCGGCCTCCGACATGGGCAGCTCCTCGCCGCGCTGCAATAGGCAGCCCGCCGTAAGCACGTAGCGCATCCAGGTGTTGCCCGAGCGGGGATACGAAACGAGAAACCGGTCGTCGCCCCGCAGCGACGCCCTCACCTCCGGCGTGAACGCGAAAAAAGCCGGATCAGGGGGCCGCAATTCCGAAACGAAAGTCATCGCCATCCTTGAACCTCAAATCCGCGCCCCATACAACGCGGCAATGCTCAACTACATCTGGCTCGGCCTCGTGCTCGCCGCGGTCCTGCTCGCCGGCGCCACCGGCCAGATGCCCAGGCTCACCGACGCCGCCTTCGCCGCGTGCCAGAAGGCCGTCATCGAGACCGCCTTTCCGCTGATTGGGTTCATGGCCCTGTGGCTTGGCATCATGCGCCTTGCCGAGAAATCCGGCCTTGTCGCCGTCCTCGCCCGCGCGCTCCGTCCGATCATGGTTCGGCTTTTTCCCGACGTTCCGCCGAGCCACCCCGCGATGGGATCGATGATGATGAACATGGCCGCGAACATGCTCGGCCTCAACAACGCCGCCACCCCGCTCGGCCTGCGCGCCATGCAGGATTTGGAAAAACTCAATCCGCGCCCCGGCCTCGCGACGAACGCGATGTGCACGTTCCTAGCGATCAACACGAGTTCGATCCAGCTCATCCCCGCGACCGTCGTCGGCATCCTGGTCGCCGCCAAAGCCACCGCGCCCACCGCCATCATCGGCACCGCGTTCGTCGCCACCGTTTGTTCGACCATTGCCGGCATCACCGCCGTGAAGTTCCTCGAGCGCCTTCCCGCCTACCAGCTTCCACCGGCCATCGATCCTCAACCTGCTCCCGCCGCTGCCGACGCGCCGACCGAGATCGATCCGCCCCACCATCCGCTTCCCCTCTGGGCCCGGCTCATCCTCGTCGCGTTCTTCATTTTCATGGGTTACGCGGCATGGCACATCGTCGAGCACTCGCTGTTCAGCTCCACGACCGGCGCGGATGGAACGCGTCACGCGGCGCGCATTCCCGGGAAGTCCCCGGTGATCGCCGCCATCGAGGCCATTTCGACCCTTGCCATTCCCTTCCTCCTTTCGTTCTTCCCGCTCTACGCCGCGCTGCGCCGCGTTCCGGTTTACGAGGAATTCGTCGAAGGCGCCAAGGAGGGCTTCCAGGTCGCCATTCGCATCATCCCGTTCCTCATCGCCATCCTCGTCGCGGTCGGCATGTTCCGCGAAGTCGGCGGCATCCAGATGATCGCCAATGCCCTCGGTCCGGCGCTTCACGCGACTGGCTTTCCGGTCGAGCTCCTTCCCCTCGTGCTCATGCGCCCGCTCAGCGGCGGCGGCACGATCGGGCTTTTTCGCGACCTGGTCAGCCAGGTCGGGCCGGACAGCCTCATCGCGCACATGGGGGCCACCATCATGGGCAGCACCGAGACGACCTTTTACGTGATCGCCGTCTATTTCGGCTCCGTCGCCGTGCGCCGCACCCGCCATGCCGTGCCGGCGGGCCTCATTGCCGATCTCGCCGGCGTAATCGCGTCAATTGTTGTTTGCCGGGCGTTCTTCATCTGACCACAATTCCCTCCCATCCCATGAGCACGCCCACCGACGGCCACCCCCTCGACAAGATCCACTACCGGGAATACAAAATCCTGCTCAAGCCCGGGAAATTTACCCGGCCCGAGCAGTTCGAGGAATACTGGAAAATCCTCAGCGAAATCGCGCACCACTGCGGCGTGAAGGTGCAGACGAACGACCACGCCTTCCACCGCATGATCCGCGAGGTGCTGTTCTACGACACGGACGCGTTCGACCTCTACCGCAACGCCTTCATCCTGCGCAAACGCACGTTCTACAAGGACGGCTGGCCCCAGGCCGATCACGAGCTCGCGATCAAATTCCGCCATCCCGACATGGATGCCGCGGCCGCCGTGGACATCCATCCGCGCCTCGAAGGCGAGAGCCGGATAAAGTTCAAGGAGGAGCTGCTTCCGCTCAAGGACCAGCTTGGAGGCATCCGCAGCCTCTTCTCGCACAACTGCGTGCTCGTCTCGCCGAACGTCGTGCTCGACCAGGGCCTCGAGGACATCGCCCGCGTTTTCCCGGCCCTCGCGCAGATCGACATCTCGCCCAAGACGAAGATCGAACTCGTCAACAACGTCGCCGTCGAGGAGGTGCAGGTCGATCCCGGCTCGTTCGACTTCGGGCACGGCCTCGAAGCGAAGGCGACCGTCGCCATCTGGCGCAACCGCGCCTCCGAGACCTCACTGGTCGGCGAGTTCGCCTTCCAGGCCCGCTTCCACCGGCTCGACGAGATTCACCAAAAGGCGAAAGTCCTCTCGGAGGAATTCTACCGCGCCGTCCAGACCCGCGCTCCGGAATGGGTGGAACTCGGCACCACGAAGACCGCCATGGTTTACAAGCTGGGCGGCCGCACCGCGCCCGATCACGAATGAGCCTGCGGCTTGATGGCTGATCCCGCGTCAAATCCCGCGCCTCCGCCTTCCGACGGCGGCGTGTCGGAGAAAATTTCGCTGGCCGAAATTTTTCTCACGTTCCTCGCCATCGGCGCGACCAGTTTCGGCGGCGGCGTGGTCGCCTATCTGCGCGCCAGCCTCGTCACGAAAAAACAGTGGCTCGATGACGAGGAATTCCTCGCCGCGCTGGAAATCTCGCAGGCCCTCCCGGGACTCAACGCCACGAACATGAGCGTGATCGTCGGCGACCGCCTGCGCGGCATTCCCGGCGCGGTGCTCGCCTTCGCGGGCATGACGCTTCCCGGCGCGGCCATCGTCCTCGCTCTCGGCATTTTCTACGCGTCCAATTCGGGCAACGCGAACATCAACGCCGTGCTCAAGGGCGTCGGCGCGGCCTCGGTCGGCCTGCTCCTCGCCGTCACGCTCCAGATCGGCCACAAGCAGCTCGAGCACCGCCTCGACGTCACGCTCGTCGCCCTCACGCTCGTGCTCGTCAGCTTCGTCCACGTCCCGCTGCTCTACGTCCTCCTCACCGTCGGCCCGCTCGCGATCCTCCTCTACCGGCCCCATCCCGCCAGACCCCTCTCCCCCGACCGCTCCGGCATCGACAAGAAACCCGCCGACTAAAATCCCTCCGCTCGGAATTCGATCATGAAGCTCCTTCACCTCCTCGGCGTCTTCTCGCTGCTCTCGATCCTCGCGATCGGCGGCGGCACTGCCGTGCTGCCCGAGATGAAGTCGCTCACCGTCGAGCACGAGGGCTGGCTCAGTGACAGCCAGTTCCGCGACATCTACGCCATCGGCCAGCTCGCACCCGGGCCAAACATGCTCATGGTCATAGTCATCGGCTACCGCGTCGCGGGCTTCCTCGGCGCGTTCGTCGCCTTCGCCGGATTCTTTGTCCCCGCCTGCATCATCGCCATCGTCACGTCGCGCATTTGGGATCATTTCGCCGACTCGCCGTGGCGTCTCGCCATCCAGCGCGGCATGGCGCCCATCGTGGTCGGCCTTATGCTCGCCGGCACGATCGCCATCGCCCGCACCGCCATCGTCGGTCGCGACAGCCAGATTTGCCTCGCCTTCGCCGCGGTCGTTTTCATCGCCCTTTACTTCGGAAAAAAAATCAACCCCGCCCTGCTGATTCTCGCCGGCGGCGTGCTGGGCCTGGTCCTGCTGCGCTAGGATGCCAGGATTTCCACGGTGAAATGGCCCCGGCCAGCCCGCGATTCCCATGCATTTTCGGCTTGCGCGCGCCCGAAGCCTCCCGCACTTTCATGCCGCTTCGCGCGCAATCGCGATTTTTTCGACGAGTGACCATGTCCATTTCCATCCGCAAGAGCTGACTCATTTCGATGAGCACCGACAGCTTGCGCGCGCGGCACGCGCCCCCATCCAGCACGCGCCCCCATCCGGCACGGATTTCCATTCGACCTGCGCGCGCCATTGGCACTCTCCGCCGCAGGATTCTTTGAATCGCACCTCCAACCCAATTACGCACTCCCATTAAACCCAGACCCTTTCAACGCCGCGACAACCGCGAACCCGAACACCGCATCAATGAGCGCATCCGCGTGCGCGAAGTCCGGGTCGTCGTTGCCGCCACCGGAGAGCAACTCGGCATCCTGCGCGTCGAGGATGCGATCCAGAAGGCGAAGAGCTACGGACTCGATCTCGTGGAGGTCGCCACGAATGCGGTGCCGCCCGTTTGCCGCATCGTCGATTACGGAAAATTCCGCTACGAACTCGCCAAGCAGGAAAAGGAACGCAAGCACGTCGTCAGCAAGGTCAAGGAGGTCAAGTTCCGCGCGAACATCAGCGAACACGACTACATGACCAAGATTCGCCACTCGGAGGAATTTCTCGACAAGGGCAACAAGCTCAAGGTCGGCCTCCAGTTCCGCGGCCGCGAAATGGCGCACCAGGAGATCGGGCGGGCCGTGCTCGAGCGCGTCAAACAGGACCTCGCCACCATGGCCCACGTGGACATGGAGCCGAAGATGGCGGGCCGGTCCCTCGGCATGACGCTCAGCCCGCTCCCCGCCAACAAGCGCAAACGCCGCTTCACCGCGCCCGACGAAGCTTACGTCGAGGACGTGGAAGACGAGGCGGATGACGACCACAAGGATGCCGGCGCCGAGTAAGGCACGCCACCTCCTCCTGTTCGACATCGACGGCACGCTGCTCACGTCGGGAGGCGCCGGAGAAAATGCCTTGAAGGACGCCATGCGCGACCGCTTTGGCATCGCGGACGATCTCGCCGGCATCACGCTCGCCGGAGCGACCGACGCCCTCATCGCCCGCAAGCTCCTCGAGAAACACGCCCTCGCGGCCACATCCGAAAACGTCTCGGCGCTTCTCGATTGCTACCTCCATCATCTCGCGGGACGCATGCCCCGGCATCGCGGCACGCTGCTTCCCGGCATCGTCGATTTGCTCGAGCGCCTCGCGGATCGATCCGATGAATGCGTCCTTGCCTTGCTCACGGGCAATCTCCGCCGGGGCGCGGAAATCAAACTCGCCCACTACGGCGTGTGGGACTATTTCGAGTTCGGCGCCTTCGCCGATGACCATCACGACCGCAACGAACTCGGCCGCTTTGCGCGCGCACGCGCGCTCGACCGCCACGGCGAGGAATTTCCGCCCGAGCGCATCTTCGTCATCGGCGACACCCCGCGCGACATCGAATGCGGACGCGCCATCGACGCAAAAACCGTCGCCATCGCCACGGGAAATTATCCGATTGCCGCGCTCGAAGCGCACCAGCCCGACTTCCTCTTTGGGGATCTCAGCGACACGGAGGCGGTTCTTCGCGCGCTGCTGCCCGCGTGATCGCCGCCAGCGTCCGCGTCGTGTTTTCGGCCACGGAATAACGCGCTGCCAGCTCCCGGCACGCCGCCCGCGCTTCGGACCGGCGGGCTCCATCCATCCAGTCCCGCAAGGCAGCTCGAAGCGCGCCCACGTCACCCGGCGCAACGGTCGTTCCATGCGCGCCCTCGGTGAGGATTTCCGCAAATCCGTTCGCCCGGGTCGTGATCACCGGCAGCCCCGCCGCAAGCGCCTCGAGACAGGCGTTGGAAAACGGATCGTAAATCGTCGGCAGCACGAAGACATCCGCCGCCGCGAAGTCCGGCTGCAAATCCGCGCGCGCCCCGACGAACCGCACATTTGCCGCGTCGAGCCCGCGGGCATCGCCGCGCCCTGCAACGAGCAGCGTCACCTCGGGCAGGCCACGCACCGCCTCGATCGCGTGCCGCAGCCCCTTCCGCTCCCAGCCGCTTCCCGCGAACAATGCCACGAATGCGCCGGGCGAGATCCCCAGCTCATCCCGCCGCCGCTCGCGCAGCCCCTCCGGCACCGGCGGCGCGTCATAGCCGTTCGGCACGATCTCGATGCGCCCGGCGGGAAATCCGTATCTTTCCACGATCTCGTCGCGCACCATCCGCGAGTTTGCGATCACCAGCCGCGTGCGCTCCGGCGAAAGGACGCACGCCTCCAGCCGCAACAGCTCGCGGTGCTTGCGATTCAGCGCACGCGCCCATCGCCGCCACGGCGCCTCGAATTTCGCCCGCCGCTCGAGCCATGCGCCATGGACGCCATCGCCCGCGCGATACACGTCGCAATGAAATATCCGCTCGAGGCTGAACACCACGTCGCACCTCGCCGCCGCCCGCTCGACATCGTGGGCGAACCGCATCGGCGAGCCGCCATCCGCGCGCACCACGTATTCTCCCGGCCAGTCGCCCTCCGGCCATTCGTGCGAGGCGATCAACACCGGCACGTGATCCATCGCCATCAATCCCTTCGCGAGCCGACGCAAATAGGCTTCCGCGCCCCCGGTCGAAGAATATCCCCGGCGCACCAGACCGATTTTCATCGTCAAAATGGTAGGGCGCTTTTGAAAAAAGCGCCGTAGAATTCGCCCGTTCGTGACCACCGACCGCCGCCAGCCCCGCGCCCTGCTTTACTCGATTGCCGCCGGCATTGGCGGCGCCGGCCTCGACCAGGTCGCCGCGGAGTCACTCCTTGCCGCGGAGCGCGGCGGTTTTCTCGCCCGTGCCATTGCCTTCGCGAACCATCAATCCGCGATTCCCTCCGCGCGCAT
This sequence comes from Terrimicrobiaceae bacterium, assembly GCA_028713285.1. Classification (GTDB taxonomy): domain Bacteria; phylum Verrucomicrobiota; class Verrucomicrobiia; order Chthoniobacterales; family JAATET01; genus JAATET01. Next base: position 21,527 of record JAQTOP010000032.1, on the reverse strand, counting down.
CGAACTCCTCGACCGCCACCCCGCGCGCCTGCTCTCCTTCCTGCCGCGCGAGTATTACATCGGCGCGAAAAAGCATGCCCTCGACCGGCGCACGGCCCGGCGGCTCGCCAGTGGGCGGCCCCGTTGCGACCTCCTGCACACATGGTCCGGCGACTGCATCGAATCCCTGCGCGCTGCAAACCGCCTCGGCATTCCGTCGGTGCTCGAGATTCCCACCTGGCATCGAAACAAGGGAAAAATCAAAAAGGACAAAACCTGGAGCGAAATCCAGCGCGACGCCGCGCCCTTCCCCCGCAGCGTGTTGAACCGCCTGCTCGTCACCCGCCAGCAGATCATGGAGGAATACGCCCGCGCCACGCTGCTGCTCGTGCTCTCCGAAAAGGCGCGGGAAACCTTCCTCGTTGCCGGCATTCCCGAGGAAAAACTCTTCCTCACCTCGCGCGGGGTGGATGTCGAAAAGTTCACCCCCGCCCCCGCACCGCCGGAAAAATTCCGCGCCATTTTTGTCGGCTCGCTCAGCCGCCGCAAAGGCGTCCACCATCTGCTCGCGGTCTGGAAGCAATTGAATCTCGCCGATGCCGAACTCGTGCTCGTCGGCCAGCCCACCCGGGAAATCGCCCCGTTGCTCGCCGACGCCCCGCGCGGCGTGATTGTGCGCGGCTTCGTGCGCGATGTCGCCGCCGAGCTGCGTCAGGCGTCCGTCCATATTTTGCCCAGCGAATGCGAAGGCAGCGCGAAGGCGACCTACGAGGCCGCCGCCTGCGGCCTGCCGCAGATCACCACCCGCGAGGCCGGCGATGTCGTCCGCGACGGCGAAAACGGACTCCTCATCCCGCCGAACGATCCCGATGCGCTCGCGACCGCGATCAAGCGGCTCCACCTCGACCGCGATCTCGCCGCCCGTCTCGGCGCGGCGGGCCGCGAACGCGTCGCCGCACAATTCACGTGGGACCATTTTCGCGAACGGCTCCTCGACGCCTACGACCGCGCGCTGCGGATGAAAGGCTGACCCCATGCGCATCCTCCTCATCCAGCTCAAGCGCATCGGCGACACACTGCTAACCACGCCCGTCCTCTCCGCCCTGCGCGAGCACGCGCCGCAAGCCCGTCTCACCCTCGCCCTCAACGCATCGACCGCCGCGCTCGCACCCGCGCTCGATGCCGACCGCATCCTCGTCCGCGGCGATCATTTCTGGCGGGCGCTTGCCACGACCCGGTTCGACATCGCTCTCGACTTCACCGGCAACGACCGCTCCGCCGTGGTCACCGCGCTCTCGCGGGCGCCGCGGCGCATCACCTGGGCCCGCTTTGCGCGCAAGCCGCTGCGCCGTTTGATTTACAATGAATTCGTCGCCTCCTCCGTGCGCGACCGCCACACGGCCGATCACCACACCGACCTGTTGCGGGCTCTCGACATTCACGTCGAAGACGTCCCCCTCGCCCTGCGTCTGCCTGCGGCGGCCCAGGCTGAAGCCGATCAAACCCTCGCCGCCGGCGGCATCGCCACCCCATTCGCGGTCGTTCATGCCGGGACCGCCCGCCCCGAGAAATACTGGCTCCCCGAGCGCTGGGCCGAAGTGATCGCCCACCTCCGCACCGACCACTGCCTGCCCGTCGTGCTCACCGGCGCTCGGGATTCCGCCGAGCGCGCCCACCTCGACGCCATCCAGCGCGCCCTCGAATGTTCCGGCTGCGACTGCCTCGATCTCGCGGGCAAGCTCAGCCTGCTCGGCACCGCCGCCGTCCTCGCCCGGGCGCGCCTCCTTTGCGCGGTCGATTCGGCTCCCGCGCATTTCGCCGACGCCCTCGGCACTCCGCTCGTCGTCCTGTTTGGCCCCACGGACCCCTTCCACTGGCGTCCCCGCGGCACAAACTCCCGCGTGGTCTCAGCACCCCAGCGATCTTCCATGGCGGAAATTTCCACCGAATCCGTCCGCTCCGCCATCGACGATTTGGCGGGGCCGCCTGGAGAGTTCCTCGCGAAATCAAGGGAAGACCCGTCCTAGGATTTCGCGCCCGGCGGCTGCGCGCCCGCGATTGACTTTCCGTCCGGCACTCCACATCGTTCCGGCATGAAAACCGCGACTTTTCGACCGCTGCGCACCTCGGGGACCCGCCGGTGAACTGAAGGCAGTCCATGGATCGTCCTCGGATTGCCATCGCAGGTTTCCAGCATGAGACCAATTCGTTCGCCCCGTTCGGCACGGATTTCGACGAATTCGAAAAGGCCGATGGATGGCCGGCCCTGACGAAAGGTGCTGCGATCATCGAAGTCTTCCGCCCGCTCAATATTCCAATCGGCGGTTTTCTGCGCAGTGATGAGATCGAGCCGGCGCCCACCATTTGGGCGAGCGCCGAACCGGCGGGACCGGTAACCGACGCTGCGTTCGACTGGATTTCCGGCGCGATCTGCGAGGGAATCGCCAGCGCCCCGGGACTCGCCGGCGTCTTCCTGGACCTGCACGGCGCGATGGTCACGCAATCCCACGAGGACGGCGAAGGAGAGCTGCTGGAGCGCATCCGGGAGATCACCGGCCCCGATCTTCCAATCGTCGTGAGCCTGGACATGCACGCCAACATCACGGCGAAGATGGTGGACCTTTCCGACGCGATCACGATCTATCGCACCTACCCTCACATCGACATGATCGAAACCGGCGCGCGCTGCCGGGAGCTGCTGTTGCGCCGGATAATCTCGGGCCGACCCCTCCGCAAAGCGTTCCGGAAACTGCCCTTTCTCATTCCCCTCAGCGCGCAATGCACCGACGCGGAGCCCTTCCGGTCCCTCTACGGCTCTCTCCGCTCGCGCACGGCGGCGACCGTCCTGAGCGCGGATATCGGAGCCGGATTTCCCGCCGCGGATATTTTCGAGTGCGGCCCGGCGGTGGTCATCTATGGCCTCGATCAAACGGCGGTCGATGAAACTGCGGATCGACTGCGCGACGATCTGCTTGCCGCGGAAGGCGCCTTTGACAACCGCCTGTTCCCGGTCGGTGAGGCTGTCGCCCACGCCGCACGAAAGGGCTGCCCGGGCCGGCCTGTGGTCCTCGCCGACGTCCAGGATAATCCCGGCTGCGGCGGCACTTCGGATACGACGGGCCTCCTGCGGGCGTTGGTGGATGCGCATGCTTGCAAGGCCGCGCTCGGCTTGATCTGGGATCCCGAAATCGCGGCTGCCGCCCACGCCGCCGGCGTCGGGGCCGAACTCACGACCCAGCTCGGCAGTCGATTCGGATACGACGCCGTTCCATTCCGCGGAACCTTTCGCATCGAGGCTCTCTCCGACGGCGAGATCGAGGGAACCGGCGCGATATTCAACGGCGGAACGATGTCGCTCGGACGCATGGCCCATCTGAAAGTGCTGGACGGCGACTGCGATGTCCGGGTCGTCGTCTCGAGCAACCGTTTCCAATGCCTGGACCTGGCTCTCTTTCGGGCGCTGGGCATCGAGCCGCTGGAGCAGTCGATCCTGGCCGTCAAAAGCACCGTCCACTTCCGCGCGGATTTCGAGCCGATTGCCGCCGAAATTCTGATGGTCGAGTCTCCAGGCGCCAATCCGTGCCGCAACAGCAGTTTCCCCTACCGCAATCTAAGGCAGGGCGTCCGGCTCGACCTCGGCGCCTGGGTTCAGCCGCAAATATTCGGCAAATACTAGCGACGGGCAAACCGCTCCAAAGCGTCAGCCACCTCATCCGCGATGTCTGGAGCGCCCGTGAGAATCGGAAAAAACTTCACACGCGCGGGAGCGACAACCGATACGCTGTGACAAAGCACCCCGTGCTCAAACAGGAATTGCGCCGCAGCCGGGCCGAGAGAGGCATCGACCAGCCCGATGGTGACGATGCCGCCGAGAAGGACTCCCGGCGCAAAGACGCCTGGATACCGTTCGCAAAGGTCGCCGAACCGCAGACGAAACCGAGTCTCGAGACTGCGGATTCCTTCATAAAATTCCGGGCGCCTGCAAATCTCCACGACCTTCTGGCCAACGACACAACTGATCTCGTTGCCGCCCATGCTGCTGGCGAAGCCGTATTGGTGCTCGTTGATGCAGCGGTCGTAGATCGCGGTCGTCGTGAGTAGCGCGCTCGCCGGGTAGAGGCCGCCGGCGAGCCCCTTTCCTGTGATCAGGATGTCGGGAACCAGGCCCCAGTGCTCGCACATCCAGAACTTTCCGGAACGCCCGAGGCCCGTTCGCGTTTCGTCCACAATGAGCAGGGCGCCCCTCTCGCTGCAGAGCGCCTGTAGCGCGGGAAGAAAATCCGCGGGCGCGGGCTCCCAAGTCTCGTAATTAAACGGCTCGAGGACGACCGCCGCGACGTCCGGGGTGACGAGCGCGGACATTTCTTCGAGATCGCCGTAGCGTTCGAAAAAGCGCGCGACGACATTCGGCAGGCCGTAATATTCGAAGATGCCTTCCTCCCGGGATCCCGTCACCATCGCCGCAAATCCTGCGTGGCCGTGGTAGCCCTGGCGATATGCCAGGATTTTGCTGCGACCGGTGACTCTCGACGCAAAATGGACAGCAAGATCGATCGAGGCCGTGGAACTCAGCGTCACGACGCTGCGGTCGAGCGCGGGAGCGGGCGCTGCCGCGGCCAGCGCATCCTGGAAGGACAGGAGTTCCGGAGTGGGGAACAACCACAACCCGCCATCCAGACCGCTGTCGAGCGCCCCGCGCAGCGCGGCCAGAATCTCGGGCGCCCTGTGGCCCAGGCTGTGCAATCCTCCGGACAGCGCGCAATCGAGAAGGCGTCGCTCACCGTCCAGATCCCAGACATACGCGCCTTCGCGCCGACCGACGACAAACGCTCCGCCCTTCAAGCGGGCGCGTTGGGCGAGCGCCCGCCACGATCGCTCCTCATAAGCTCGATAGACTTCTTCCGCCGTCATTTTGCCCGTCCCCGCTGGATGCAACAGATTCCATAGCAGCTTGTCCGCCGGGTTCGATCTGTATTTGCGCCCGCTGGAAAATATCGCGTCGGCGAGTGGCAGGATCGGCTCGGGCGAGGGATAAGACCTGGCATCCGGACGTTTCCTTCAGGGCAGGCCGGGGAAGTTGGTGGACAGGGTAATGTTGTCGAGGTTGACGTTCACGGTGTTTCCCGGAGCATTGGTATTGATTGCAAAGCGATTAAAACCGACCGGTGGCCTGCCCGCGAAAGCTGGACACATTATCAATGTAGTTCGGCTATGGTTTTCGGGTTTGTTGAGGATTCGCCGTCAACTTGCGGAGGGAGGCCGGAGGCCGACCGGAGCAAGTTGACGGCGCGCGCGGCATACTCCTCGGGGGTTTGATAACCGAGGGAGCTGTGCGGTCGCTGCGCAGATGAAGCGGCTTGCCGTAACGCAAGAACGCCGCCTCGACCACGGTGATGACGTCCCGGGCCTTGATCGAGCGCCCGACATGCGTGGCCAAGCACCGCCGGTTGTATTCGTCAATCAACGTGAGCACGCGGAAGCTTTCCCCGTTCTCGGTCTGGTCATACACAAAGTCCCAGCTCCACACCGCGTTGTTGGCCTGCGCCCGCTGCCGTTCGCTGGTCGAGAGCCCCAGGCGCTTCATCCGCCGCTGTTTGCGCCGCACCTGCAAGCCTTCCTTGCTTCGCACCCGCTGCACGGCTTTCACATTGATCCGCCGGCCCGGCTGCGCCCGATCCAGCATCGCCGTGATCCTTCGATACCCGTAGCGCGGATGCTTTTCACTCAACGCCACGATCTCCCCTCTCCGTGCCTCCCGCTCCGGGCTCCGGGTCGAAATCCGGTAGTAACTCGAGCGCGCCAAGCCCAGCGCCCGGCAGGCTCCAGCCGTTCCTCCAACCCCGGCTTCCACTTCCATTTTTACCGCCCGCCTTTTCGCCGACGGGCTTACCATTTTTTTGCGTTCACCTCTTTCAGGATCTGAATCTGCACCGCCTGGTCGGCCACCAGCCTCTTCAAGGCGCCCATTCTCCTCCTCCAGCGCCCTCGCTTTGCGCACCTCCGTCCCTTCCATTCCTTCGTATTTGCGTTTCCATCCGTAATACGTCCGCTCCGCCACGTTGTGCTTTGCGCACACCGCTTTCACCGTCATTCCGCTCTGCCCGTCTCTTAATATTCCTATAATCTGCTCTTCCCTAAATCTGCTCTTTTTCATCTTCGTTCTGCTTTCTTATCGCAAAACTACACTTTTGATCTGTCCACCTTTTCGGGTCAGGCCAAGGGATCGCGATATCGACGCGCTCAACGACGAGATGGAGGCGGCCGGCATCAGGGTTTTCGCGGGCGGCCTGCACCCGGCAGCCAGTGCGAAATCGCTGCGGTTGCAGCCTGATAGCGAGGTGAGCATCACCGACGGACCCTGGCTGAAGACCGCGGAACACGTGTGCGGTTTTTGGATACTGGAAGCCGCTGATCTGGACGAGGCTTTGGCGTGGGGCCGCAAGGCCGCCATCGCCTGTCGGGCCGCGGTAGAGGTGCGTCCGTTTCATTGACGAATACCCAGTCACAGGTGAAGTCGGGACGTTGCCCGTGACGTTTCGCAACTCGGCCCCGAATCCGAGAGGTCTAATATCAACGCTCACAAATAATCGGACGATCTATTGCGTGGAGTGGTCACAGGGGATCCATGGGGGAGCATACGCTTCCAGCGTGTGCAGCGAGGCTTCCAGCCTCGCAATCAGAACCGCTATGAATGTCCGGTTATCTATAAGAATGGGTCTAAAAGCCAGGCGCCAGTATGCCGCGCTTCCTTCCGCCAAGCCCGAACCGAATCCTGCGCTGTAGAGGTGGTCCGCCTATCAGCGCAATGCGGGGTCATCGAGACGACGCTCCGGATTCGCCCTGCGGGGCCCTCCGCTGCATGAGTCTTTTCAGCCCACCCATCTCCGCGATGGCAGGGCCGAGAAATGGCAATCCGAGCAGCGCGGGCAGCACGTAGCGTAGCGTGCAAAGCACCCCGAGCGCGGCACCCGCGGCGGCCGGCATGTAGGGCTGGTAGAAGAAGACGAGCGCCGCGTCGCGCGTGCCGACACCCGCGAAGGTGAGCGGCAGCAGTCCGGCGAGGATCGCCAGCGGCGAGAGTGCGAGATTTGCGAGGAACGGCACGGTGGTCCGCAGAGCGAGCGTGAACATCCAGATCTGCACGAGGTGCAGAAACCAGATGAACAGCGAGTTCGCCGCGATACGCGCGAGCTGCGCCTTGTCCCGCCAGAAATAGCCGTGCATTTCGATCCACGAGGCGTGCAATGCGGCGAGTTTTCCGCGCACCTTTCCCGGCGCAAATCGCTCCCCCAGCCCGAAGCAGAAGCCGGCGAACGTCTTCGAGCCGAGCAGCAGCGCGAGACCGAGAAATCCCGCCGCCACCGCAAGCGTCATCGCCCAAAAGAGCGCGTCCTTGCTGGGATAAAGCAGCAGCCCGAAGACGCACCAGACGAGCAGCGAGAGCAGGTCGCAGGCCTTCTCGAAGACGACAAGCGCCAGCGCAAGCGGGCCGCGCAGGTGGCCGCGATCCGCCATGAAGACCGACTTCGCCATGTCGCCCATTTTCGAGGGCAGCACGAGATTGAGCACGCTCGCGAGGAGGATGAGGCGGTTCGCCTCGAGGAAGCCCAGCGGATGCGCGCGCGGCATGAGCTGGCACAGCCGGGCCGAGGTGAGCAGCGTGAGCGGCGCGACCATCAGCAGGCTCGCGATGAGCCAGGGCACCGAGCAATTCGCGAAAACCGGAATGACCTTCTCCGGATGGATGCGCCAGTAGAGCACCGCGAGGATGCCGAGGCTGATGACGAGTGAGAGCAGGCGCTTCATCGAAAAACCGGCCGCCGGCGCGCAAGGCGAAAGAGGATTTCCAGCGGCGCGAAGAGCGCGAGCAGAAGGGGCGGCCAGGCGGGGGCAAGAAAGCGGGGGTTCGAACCGCCAAGGAGGTGGACCCCTATCGCATAACCGATCACGATCACCAGCCAGACGCCGAGCGTCGGGCGCAACGCGGGCAGCGCAATCGACAGCAGACAGCCGGCGAGCAGGACCCAGCCAAGCGGCGTGGGCGTCATTTGCCAGAGCGTGCGGCGAAAATCCCCGACAACCGGCTCGGCGACAAACACGCCCAAAGCCGACACCCATTCCACATATCCCCGCATTACCTGCTCGAATCCATCGCGCCCGGGCGCCCGGGTTCGCTCAAGAATGTCGGCGAACTGCGGACTCCCGGCGGACGGCGGCAGTCCGAAGGCCGTTCGCGCCATCGCCAGCTTCTTCACCCGGCCCTCTCTCACCAGATTGACGAAATCCGGCCGATACTTTTCCGCGAAGTAGCCGGCATCGAAACGGTCCAGCTTGAAGACGGTCCAGTTCAGCGCGGCGACGGCGCGCTGGAGCGCGATGTAGAGGAGCAGGTGCGGCTTCGAAAGCGCGGCCTCGATGGCGAGATCGCGCATCGCGGCGGAGAGCGCGGCATCGCTCTTGCGCTCGATGGCCTGCCACGCGGGAAAGGGGCCCGAGCGAAAGCCGCCGCGCAGGAAGGCTTTGGGCCCCTCGTCCTCCTCGTAATAATAATCGATGTGCCCGCGAGCGGTCCGCACGAATGGCGCGATCTCGGCCTTGAGGTCCGCGTGCCGCGGCGAGTCGAGCACCGTGAGCGGAAACGCGGAGGTGTAAAGCAGACGCGACGCCTGACTTCCCTCGCCCATCGCGAAGGTCGCCGCGATCAGCGCGGCGAACGCGGTCCATTGCGGCCAGCGCAACAGCCGCCAGGCGCGGACATAGCAAAGACCAACGAGCAGTCCGGGCCAGAAAAACCGGGAGGCCGGCTTCGTGAGGGCGCACAGCGCGAGGCACGCGAAAAAAATCCACCACAAATCCGGAGCGCGGTCGCCGCGATGCGCACGCGATTCCCATGCCACCCATGCGGCGAACGCCCACGTGAGCGTCGCGAAAAAGAACGCCTCCGCCAGCAGCTCCTGCTCATACCACAGAAGGATCGGCAGGCCGGCATAGATCGCCGTGATCGGAACGACCCACCACCGCCAGCCGTCGAAAATTTTCCGCACGGCATACGCGAGAGGGAAGATCGTCAGAAGTCCCATGGCATGCTGAATCCATGCGAGCGAGCGCAGGGGCGCGCCCGGCAGCGCGGCGACCGGGAGCAAAAGGATCGGATACAAAAAGCGCCGCTTCGCCGGGATGGATGCCACGCCGTCGTGAAGCAGGCGGTGCGCGAAGCTGTAGTAGGATTCCGAGTCCGCGCCCCAAAAGGCGAGCGGCTGACAGGCCAGCAGCATGGCGCGAAGCACCAGGCCAAACGCCACCGCCGGCAACCCCCAGAGCAGCGCGTCGCGGACCGCCGGATGACGATTGAAAAAAGCGGCGGCGCGGCTCACAGCGAACGGGTGATTTCGAGCGCCCCGCCGGGCCGGAGCTTCGCGACGCGCTCGGTGAGGTCGATCCACGGCAGCATTTGCCCGGCCTGGAAGGTGCGGCTCATCACGACGTAGATCGATGTCTGATCGCAGCCGATGCCGGCCTGGCGGACGGCCTTCCAATCCCCGTTTCCCGTCGGTTCGACGCGATCATGCACGGTGAGGCGGCCGTCGTCCCACACAAACTCGCGTTCGAAGCGGAAGGGCGCGGGCTTTCGTCCGGTGATGAGCAGTTTTTGCAGCAGCTTGCGGATGAGGTCCGGAAAAAACCGGCCGCCGCCGAGCATGATGAGGCGCAGCACGATGAGATTGAACGGCGTCATTTTTTTCTGCTTGGCCCAGCCCATCTCGCCCCGCACGGCGATGCGACCGCCCTCGATCTCGTGCGGGTAATCGCCGACCAGATGCGCGACGGCGTTGCGCGACTTCCGATCCTTGAGCACGAGAGAGACCTGGGTGTCGGACGCGACGAGTTTTCCATCGCGAAAGAATTTGAAGACGCCGCCCTTGTTCAGCGCGACGTAGAGCTCCGCGCCGCCGCGCCGGTCGATCAGCAGGCCCGCATTCGGAAAATGCGCGCGCCCCTCGGCGCGAGGCGGCTTCGCGGGCCGCTCCGGCACGAAATCGCGCCATGCGAGCAGGTAGTTCCACGTGTGATGGCCGACGATGTGATCGTCCGCATGGCACGGGCCGAGGCCGGCGGCGATGCCGGCGAGGCAGCGGTCGTTGATTGCGAGCGCCGACGGATCGTGGCGGCCGAAGAGCTCGAAGCCGTGCGGGAAAAAGTTGTAGGTGTTGCGGCTCGCGTATTCGCCGCCGAAGGATCCGTCGGGATGCACGAACTCCGCCGCGAGGGCGACCGCGCGCGCGAGGGAGTCGCGCAACCCGGGCGTCGGCGTCCTTTCGTAAATCTCCGCGAGCAGCGAAATGGTGAGCGTGTGGTAGCCGGGGTCGCAGCCCTCGTATTCCTGGAACCAGCCCTCGGCATTCTGCCACGCGAGCACGCGATCGAGCCGCTGCTGCCGGGCCTTTGCCCATTGGTCCGAGCCGAGCAGATCGCCGACGCAATCGAAACACCGCACGATGAGCGCCTGGTGGTTCGTGAGCTGGCCGCTCTCGTTGTGATGCGCCAGCCAGTTCGCGCGACGCTCGAAGAACTGCAGCACCTCGCAGTTCTGCAGCCCGAGCAATTTGTAACTCTCCGCGCACGCGAGCAGCGAGAATGCCGCCGCGCCGCCCGCCTTCTCGTAGGGAAAATAATCGTCGCACGACGCGTCGGCGTGCGCGCTCCGCGCCGCGAAGACCATGCCCGCCTCGGCCCAGTCCCGCAGGGCGGCCTGCCCGTGGAAAGCGTTGCCCTCGACGCCGCAGGCCCATGCGAGCGCGAGCGGATAGGTGAACTCCTGCGCCATCCCGCTCGGGAAATCGATGATCTTGTATTGCCAGTAGTTCCGGTCGAAGCAGCCGTAGGTCGGGCTGTGGCGGTTGCGATCCTGCAGCGTGAGGATTTTTGGAATCCAGCGCAGAGCCTCGCGGGCAAAGCGGTCGCGGGCGGAGGGGACGGTCACGGACGGTTGAATTCGCTGCGGCGAAGGCGGAGTTGAATATCTTCGAGCAGGCGGCGGTTCACCGCGATGAGATCGGCGATGAATCCGAGCACCCAGGCCTGCACACCGACGACCACGAGCAGGCTGGCGGCGATGAGACTGGGGACATGGGCCCGTTCGGAATCCACGACCAGCCAGATCCACACCCAGCGCGCCATCAATACCGCGCCCAGCCCGAACGGAATCGCCCCGAGCAGGGCAAAAAATCGCAGCGGCTTATAGACGACGAAGATGCGGAAGATCGTGAAAATCGAGCGATAGACGTAGGCGGGGATGCTCCTGAAAAGGCGCGACGGGCGCAAAAATCCATTCGTCCGCACGGGCACGGAAACCATGCGGAGGTTCCTTTGCCCGCCCTGGATGATCGTCTCGAGGGTGTAGGTGTATTCGTTGAAAACGTTCATTTGCATGGCCGCCTCGCGACTGATCGCGCGGAAGCCGCTCGGCGCGTCGGCGACCGTCGTCGCGCTGGCAAGGCGCACGACGAGACTGCCGACGCATTGCAGCAGTTTCTTCACCGGCGAGAAGTGGCTGATCTCGCGAATCGGCCGCGCTCCGATCACCATGTCCGCCTCGCCCTTCAAGATCGGCTCGATGAGCTTCGGTATGTCGGCGGCGTTGTATTGATTGTCCGCGTCGGTGTTGACGATGATGTCCGCCCCGCGCGCAAGGCTGGCCTCGATGCCGGCCATGAACGTGCGGGCCAGGCCGAGGTGCGGACGGTCGATCACGTGGTCCACGCCCAGCTCGGCGCACACCTGCGACGTGCGGTCCGAGCTCCCGTCGTTCACGACGAGCCATTCGATCCGGTCGATGCCCGGCAGATCGCGCGGCAGCTCGGCGAGCGCGACGCCGATGGTCTGCTCCTCGTTGTAGCATGGAATCTGGATGATCAACTTCATGGCGGAAGCGCGGCGCAGAACGCAGGTTCTACCGCGAACGTCCGCGACCGGGCCAGAGTTTACTTGGCCGCGCCGATTTGCTCACATGCCCGCTTGCCTTCGCGACCGCCATCCTCCGCCGCCCCGACTCCGGGACGTTTCGCGGGCCTCGAGCCGATTCTTGCCGCCGTGGTTGCGGCGACCGCTCTCGCGCACGTCGCGCTGTTGTTTCACGCGCTCGCAACCACATCGCTCACCACGGACGAGTTTGGGACGATCTTTTCCTACAGCGCGAAGGGGCCGCTGCACGTCGCCACGCATTACAACGCGCCAAAGAATCACATTCTCTTTAATCTGCTGAACTCGATCCTCCCCGGTCGCGAGAGCATCGAGCCGTTGCGCGCGCGAATCCTCAGCTATCTCGCCACCATCGGAGTCATCGGAACGATGGGGATCTTTGCCGTTCGCACCCGGCGTTACCTCGAGAGCGCGCTCTGGATGGCCGCATGGGCCGGCTCCGCGGCGCTCATCGAAATGAGCCTGCTCGCGCGAGGCTACGGCCTGCTGTGCCTCGCGGCGGCGCTCTCCTGCGCCTGCACCGTCGCGTTTTTTCAAACGCGCCGGCTCGGCTGGTGCATCGCACTCGGCGGACTTACCGCGCTCGGCACTTACACCGTCCCGGGGTATCTTTTCTTCGGCGGAACGCTCCTTCTCTCCATCTGGCTGCTGGATCGCCGCTGGCCGGTCTTTTTGGTGGGCGTCGGCGCAGCGGCGTCCGTCCTCCTGCTCTACGCGCCGGTTCTCACGCAACTGTTTCACGAGACGCACGAATTTGCGGACAAGCCCCAGGGCGATTTCCAAAGTGTGGAGGGCATTTTCCGCGCGTTGAGAGTTTATGGATTCACCGGTCCGTCGTGGCAGAGCCTGCTTCTCTTCGCCGGCGCCTGTCTGTCGAGCTTCGCCGTGCCGCCGGGCCGTCCGGTCGCCCCGGCGCTGCGCGCCCTGATGACCGCGACGCTGGCATTTTTCGGCGCGATGCTGTTTCTGCAAACGCCCCCGCTGCGGATGGCGACGTGCGCGATGCTGCCGCTGGCATTTTGCGCGGTGATGGCGGCGGGCGAGCTGCTCCGCCTGTTTCCCGCGCGGCCCATCGTCCGACTCGCGGCCATCGCGGCCGCGCTGTGGTTCGGCGCCAGGTCCGCGACGGCCGTCGCGCACTTCAGCTATACGCCCATCGAAAACTGGTCGCTCGCAGCCGCCGCCATCGATGCGGCATTCCCAACGACCGTCTCGATCGACTACGGGAACAGCGGCAAGTATCTAAGCTATTACCTCGCTCCCGGCCGTGCCGTCGTAAAATCCGCAGGGACCGATTTTGAAGAATCGCGAACGCTCATCGTGGATGCGCACCGGATTTGGGCGAATGGCGCGCGCAACGACGCGCGCGATTTTGAGGCGCGGCGGGCAAGCTCGCGGGGCGTCGAATTGGGCGTTCCGGGATCGATTCGCGTGATTGCCATGAATTACGCGATGCCACCCGGAGCGCAGCGACCGGCACTCGCTCCAAGTCCCGGCGCCCGGGGAAAGTTCGCCGGGACTTTCGCGATCTCCGCTTCGGCGCATTCCGTGGTGGTATTTTTCGACCGGGCGATCGGCGACGCGAAGGTCACAGCCGCCCTGGGAACCGACCGCTCACTTACCAGCCTCATCGCTGGCAATGCGGTGATCGTGCCTCTGGCGGGCAAACCCGCTGGCGACCTTCACATCGAAGTAAGGACCCATGACTCGCAGGCGCGACCGGTGGCGACGTTGGTCGTTCCCGGACAACTCCGATAGCATGCAGGCGTCGTCCCACCCGGCAATCACGTGGCTCGTCGTTCTTGTGACGTTCGCGGTCGCGCTGAGCCTTTTCACACGGGACAACACGTATCCCTTTTACTATCACCCCGATGAACCCGGCAAAGTGCGGCAGGTGCGCAAGGCCACTCGAAACTTCAATCACCCGCAACTCCTGCTGAACACGGTCTCCGTCGCCGCAAATCTCACTGGCGCGCGTCGCAGCCCGCAGGAGGTCGTCGTGGTCGGTCGATGGGTATCGGCAATCTTCGCCGCAGCAGCCGCCGCGCTGCTCGCGATCGCCGTCGTCTGGCTCGCGGGCCCGGCCGCCGGTCTCGCCGCCGGCCTGCTGATTGCTTCCACGCCGCTCGTGACGGAAGCGGCGCATCATTTCAAGGAGGATGCCGTCTTCATTTTCGGCTTCGCCGCCTGCACGGCCGCGATAGTCACGCTGGATCGCCGTCCGAATCGGACGAGCATTTGCGCTCTCGGCCTGGCGCTGGCGCTCGCGGCCTCCGCGAAATACGTCGGAATCCTCCTCCTGCCCGTTGGATTGCTTTTCCTGCATCGGAAAATCTCGCGCGCACCGGGCGAAGTGACATGGAGCGCGCGCCGCTCCGTTGGCACGGCCTTCGGCGTTTTTGCCCTGGCGATGGCGGCGATCAATTATCAAATCCTTTTCGGCCTGGCGGACTTCGTCACCGGCCTCGGCTCGGAGATTCAAAAGGTCCAGGAGCAGCCCACGGGCGTCTCCGAGCGCATCCCCAACAGCTATCTCTGGCGGGCGATGCTGCGCGAAACGCCGGTTGTCATTCTCGTGTTTGCCGTGCTGGGCCTGCTTTCACCGGCCTTTCAGCGCCGCCGTCCGCGGTCCGTCGAGATCGCGATTGTGTTGATGCCGGGCGTATACTGGATCGCGACCAGCTTCTCGGGAAAGGTGGCGTTGCGTTATTTTGATCCACTCGCCGCGATGCTCGCCGCGCTTGCGGCCGTCGGCCTCGGACGCACGGCCGCCCTCGTGGCGTCCCGCATCCCCGCGCCGGCTCCTCGCCGGTGCGCGGAATGGGTCGTCGTCATCGCGGGCGGCGTCTGGATGATCTCTGCCAACCTTCCCGCGCTGGCGGAATTGCAGGCGGATTTCCGGACCGACACGCGGCGGGAGCTCGCTCGCTTCATCATCGAGCGCCTGCCCGCCTCCGCCGTCATCGCGCAGGACAAGCAGGTGAAGCTTCCCAACGAAAGCCGGCCCGACGAGAACGTTCAAAATCTTCGTTTCGCCCAGAAAATTCTGTCTCCATCGAAGCTGGGACCGGTCGCCGACCTTGGCACGCTGGACGCATTGCGCTCCCGAGGCGTCACGCACATCGCCGTCGCGGAGAGCGACTGGGGCATCTATTTTTCCGCCGGCGAGCATACGACGGGCTGGGACTCCCCGGCCACCGCCCAGCGCGTCGCTTTTTACCGGCAGTTGTTCAAGCAGGGAAAACGGCTCTGGGAGGCGCGCGCCGGCAAGACCGCGTATGTCCGCCAGGGGCTCATCCTTTTCGACGTGCGCCCCGCTCCGTGACCGGCCGCGGCTACGGCCCGACGATCCTGCCGCCGCTCACGATCTCGTTGCCAAGCTTGATTTGCGAAGTCTGGTTCTCTCCCAGACGGATCGTCGCCCCTTTCTTGGCGCCCACGAAATGCCTGCTCTTCTCGACGCGGTTATTCTCCACGGTCGCGACCGCTCCGTCGCCATCGGCCAGCACGAAAACCGACGAGTCCTTCGCCACGCAGTTGCGCACCGTGACGGTCACGCCCGCCTTCACGCGCACCGGCTTCGCGCAGCTTTCGAAGTAACAATTCTCGATCAGGATGTCGCGTCCGCGATTCAACTGGATCGCCTTGTCATCCGCGCCGCGAAACACGCAATTCCGGATCACGAGCCGGTCGGCGTTGTCGGCCGTGATCGCATCCTCGCATACGTCGGGAAACACGAGGTTCTCGATCACGCAATCGCTATTTTTCACGTGCACCCCATCGGGCGCTTCGAGGATGTAAGCCCGGCGCACCGTCACGCCCTTTCCATCGAGCTCCATGATGGCAGACATTGCCTCCCTCTGGCTCTTGCAGTCTCCCGGCCCCTTCCACAGCAACCCGTCCATTCCGAACGTCACGCGCCGTCCATCCTGCGGAAAATACTGGATGGCGTTGATCTTCCGAATCTTTGCCGGCTTCTTCTTCAACATTTGGCCGAGGGCCTCGGCGCTTTCCCCATCGGCGAATGCGCTCGTCATCGTGAGGGCCAGACATCCGGCCAGTCCCGCAAAACGCGCTGCGAGATGAATGGAACTCGTAAATTTCATGGGTGGCTCGTTGCGGAGGAGTCGCCCGCCGGTGCGAGGGCAAATCCTCGCCGTCGGACCGCCGGCCGGGCAAGCCACTTTTTTTGAGCGTATTTGCTGACGGGAGTAGGTAATTACTCCCCCGCACGACATGGCGCTTTCCATTTCCTATCCATCGACCGGCAACACGACCTGGCGTTCGCGCATCCTCGCCGCCGCCTTCGCGCTCCTCATGCTCGGGATTTGCACGCAGTCGAATACGTTTCCTTCCGCCTACCATCCCGACGAGCCGTCGAAGGCGCGCCAGATCATCACCGGCGAATATAATTTTCATCATCCCATGCTGATGATCGCGGCGACGCGGCTCCTGATGACCGTCGCGGGAACGAACGAGGAAACGGAAGCCGTCACCGTCGCGGGCCGTTGGGTCTCCGCCCTCTTCACAAGCGGCGCGGTGTATTTTCTCGTCCTTCTCGCCTCGATCGTCGCCGGGCCGATGGCCGCATTCGCCGCCGGCGCGCTGCTGGTGACCAACCACGAGCTGTTCGAGCTCGCGCACTACTTCAAGGAAGATCCCGCCCTGCTGTTCGGACTGAGCGGATTTTTTCTCGCGCTCACTCTTTTCGATCGCGTGCCATGTTTGCGCCGGGCGTTCCTGCTCGGCGCCGCGCTGGGCCTTGCGATCTCTGGCAAATACATCGGCGTGGTGGCTGCGCCGTTTGCCGTGTGGATGCTCTGGCACCACCGGCGGTCCCCCGGATTTCTGAAATCCTCCGCGTTCGCCCTGCTGGGATTGATCGCCGTTCTCGCTGCCGCGAATCTCCCGATTCTTCTGCATCCCAGGCCCTTTGCGGCTGGATTCACGCGTGAGATGGAGTTCGTCCTTGAGGGCCACAAGGGCATCACCCGCTCCGTGCCGCATGGCGTGTATGGCGCCGTCTTCCGCGAGGCGACCAATCCGGCCATCTGGGTGCTGCTCGGGATGTATGCGGTGGTCTTTTTTGCGCGCCGCCGCGAGGTCGCCTTGAGCGAGTGGATGCTCGCGGCGTTTCCGCTGGCGTTCGCCATCCTGCTCTCTTTTTCGCCGAAGACCCATCACCGCTACTTCCTCCCGGCGACGGCGATATTGCTTACGCTCGCGGCATTCGGCGCCGCCGCGTTTCCGCGCTGGCGCTGGAATGGCCGGCCCATCCTGAGTTCGACGTGGGCCGGCCTTTTCAGCCTCGCGTTCATCGTCGCCGCATTGTATGTGCAGGCGCCGCGATTCACCGCCTACTGCGAGGGATTCAGTCACGAGGGCCGCGCCGCACTGGCCGACTATCTCGGCACTCATGTCCCCCAGGGCACGGTGATCGTGCAGGACAAGCGGGTGAACCTCCAGGCTCTTGGCGTGCCCTACAAACTGCGCGGCAAGTTGTTCGCCGCCGATGAGGGCACGATCGACGCGCTGCGGGCGCAGGGAGTGCGCTACGTCGCCGTCGCCGAGGGTGACTACGGGCGCTTTTTCCTGACGGACCACACCGCCACGGCGGACGGCGCCGCTGACTACACCAGGCGGCGCGCGTTTTACGAGCGGCTCTTTTCGGAGGGCGAACTGCTCTTCGACTGCCCGGCAGGCACGCTCCAATACCTCCAGCCTCACCTCACGCTCTATCGCCTCCCCGACCACTGATCGCGCGCGATTCGAACCCCGAAGGCAATTGACATCCCGGAATACGGCGGGGCAACCTGCGTCGAACCTTCGGCATCCATCTGCATGATCGCTCGCGCGGATGAGCAACCGCCGAGCCGCCATGTTACCCAAGCACCCGACTCCACGCTCCCTGATGAATCCGCTCGAGGAGCGAATTCGCTATAAATTTCGCAACTCGCTGCTGCTCGCCGAAGCCCTCACCCACTCGAGCATCTCGCTCGAGCGCAAAAACTACCCGTTCGACAACCAGCGGCTGGAATTCCTGGGCGATGCGGTGCTGCAGCTCGTCGTGACCGAGCATCTCTACGCGATGTTTCCCGATTCCAGCGAAGGATGCCTCACCAAGCTGCGCACGCGGGTCGTTTCCCGCGCCGGGTTGAAGAACCATGCCGCCGCCATCGGCCTGGGCGGACATTTGATGATGGGGCGCGGCGAAGACGCCAGCGGCGGGCGCACGCGGGCATCGACCCTCGCGGACGCGTTCGAGTCGCTCGTCGGAGCCCTGTATCTCGACGGCGGATACGGTTGCGCGCGCGACTTCATCCTGCGCGAAACCGAGGAGGATTTCGCGAAGATGGCGAGCGAACCCGAGGAGATCAATCCCAAGGGACAGCTGCAGGAAATCCTCCAGGCCATCGCACCCAGCGCGCCGCTCTACGAACTCATGGCCCAATCCGGCCCGGAGCATCAAAAGAATTTCGAATGCCGCGTCGTCTGGGAAGGCATCGAACTCGCGCGAGGGTCCGGACGCAGCAAGAAACAAGCGGAGGTGGCCGCGGCGGGCGAGGCCCTGGAGAATCGCAAATGGGTGGCGCGAACCGCGACGAAAAGACCGCGCGCTCCCACCGCCAGGTAGCAATTGGAGAGCGTCAAAGCATTGAATTGCCGCGGGATCGTGGCACGATGCGCATCCGACACCGGCGGAATGCCGTGCCATCCTTCATGATCTATCCCTTCCCGCTCCAATTCATGGGCCTCGCCGTCGGCGCGCTGCTCATTCTTTTCCACGCATTTGCAATTGCCGCGCCGGGCGTGGTGATGCCTTTCCTGCGCGCGTTCCCGCGGTCTCAAACGCTGGGCACCGCACTCCTCCTGACCGGTACGATCTGGGCTTTCTGGCTCGTCGTGACGATGGATCTCGGCGAGTTCGCCCGGCTGCGCGGCCCGATGCTGCTGGCGGTGCCCATCGGCGCGGCGCTTACCTGGAAATTCGTGGATGAATTCCTCGCCGTGCGCGCGCTCGGCATCCTCGCCCTGCTGGCGGCGGACTGCCTGCTCGACGCCGCCTTTCTCCGACCCGAGGTTTCGCGCCTCGTGCTCGTCGTCCTCGCCTACGCCTGGATATTCGCCGGCCTCTTTCTCGTGGGCATGCCCTACATTCTGCGTGATCTCATCGCCTGGCTGCTGGGCACGACGACCCGCTACCGGCAGGCCGCAATTGCAGGCATCCTGTATGGAGTCATCCTGGTGATCTGCGCGGCCGCTCTTTGGTAACCTGGCGGACAATTACCGCCTCACCGCCAAAAACAATCGCGACGCCCTCCGATTGGGGGGCGCCGCGATCAAGTAATTTGCAAATTGCGCTAGTAGCGCTTCTGGCGATCTCCGCGGTCGAAGCCTTTGCCGCCGCGATCTCCACGATCGCCGCCGCCACCGCCGAAGGAACGCTTCTGCGGAGGACGATCCTCGCGCGGACGCGCCTCGCTGACTCGCAGTTCGCGGCCTCCGAGATCCTTGCCATTGAGCTGCTCGATGGCGGCCTGAGCCTCGGCATCGGAGCCCATGGTGATGAACCCAAAACCGCGCGAGCGGTTGGTGTCACGATCCATCACGATCTGCACCGATGAGACGGTGCCGCATTGTTGAAAGATTTCCTCCAATTCGGAATCGGAGGTTTGATACGACAGATTGGCGACGTAAAGCCGGTTGCCCATGAGAAACGATGAATGAGGTTGCTTGGTTTTGAGTTCCATTCCCGGGCTTCTCATCCGAGGGATGGTCCGCTGGGGAACTGAACTTGACGTAGCAATCCGCAATGCAACGCGTGATTGCAAGCTAATCTTGCAGGAATTTCACCCCTTCGGGAAACGGGCAAAAAATGGAGGCGAGGGGACTCGAACCCCTGTCCTGAACGCGCTATGCGCGACCTTCTACATGCTTAGGCGGTCCTTGATTTCGGAGAAGGGCTGCGGGCCGTCACGCCACTCCTCACCTAGCGTCCACGTGGTCGAATTCACCGGGCGGCGCGGTCGCCCCGCCTCCCAGCCAGCCTGCTGCATGCGCATCCAGCCTCAGCAGGCATCGGGCCGGACACGTCACGGCGCTTAGGCCGCGAGAGCTAGATCTTCGTAATCTGCGTTTATTTTGTTTGATCCGATTATTAACGAGGCCAACGAATCATCCTCGGCATGCGGGCCTGGCACCGAACGATCAGTCGAAACCAATACGCCCCCCCAGTAGCCCCGCAACTATCTGCGCGATGACGGTGGCGCGCAACCCCTTTTGTGGCGCGAGCGCGAGTTACTTCAAGAACTCGATCACCAGGGGAAAGCGGTATGCCTCGTCGTTGCTCTCCTTGATCGCGCCGAGAATCGTCAGGGCCAGCCACGCCAGGGCGAGGAGGCCGATGACCGGGTAAAGAAGGATACCGATGAGAATGTAGGTGAGCACGACGGCGGCGAGCCAGAGCATGTGAAAGTAAATCGCATACGAGATCTGGAAGTTCAGCACACGCTTGCCCACCGCATCGAGGTGCGCGCTCTCTGGCCGTTTGAAGAGCCAGATCACCAGCGGACCGATGACGTTCAAGAGCCCGGGAACGAAGAAGCCGATCAACGCGCTCAGATGGATCGCGATAGCCCACTGACTTTCATTTAACGAACCGGAAGGGGCCGGCGGCGGCGCGGGCGGCAGGGACGGCGGCAGCGGGTCGCTCATACTTTGGGAAGCTAACACGCCGCGTCCCGAAATCGCGAGCGGAAATCCTCAGCGCCCCTGCTCCGCGTCGAACAGCGCGCGCCAATGGTCCAGCCGCTCCTTGATCCGTTTCTCCATCCCGTTTTCGGTCGGCTCGTAATACCTGCGGCCCTCGGGCAGGTAGGACTGCGGCACGTAGCCGCCCTCGAAGTCGTGGCTGTATTTGTAATCCGCCCCATGGCCGAGCTGCTTCGCGCCCTTGTAATGGGCGTCGCGCAGATGCGCGGGCACGGCCAGCGTGCGCCCCTCGCCCACGTCGCGATTCGCCGCGCCGATGGCCAGCGTTGCGCGATTGCTCTTCGGCGCCGTGGCGATGTAGAGGACGGCGTGTGCGAGATTGAGCTGCGCCTCGGGCAGGCCGACGAGCTCAACCGCCTGGGCCGCGGCCGTCGCCACCACAAGGGCGTTCGAGTCCGCAAGACCCACATCCTCGCTTGCGCAAATCACCACGCGCCGCGCGATGAATCGCGGATCCTCGCCGGCGTAGATCATCTTCGCCAGCCAGTAGATCGCCGCGTCGGGATCGCTCCCCCGCATGCTCTTGATGAACGCGCTGATCGTGTCGTAGTGCGCGTCGCCGTCGCCGTCATATACCACCGCCTTGCGCTGGATGCTCTCCTCGGCCACTGCAAGCGTGATGCGAATCGCGCCGCCCGCATCCGCCGGCGTGGTGAGCGCCGCGAGTTCGAGCGCGTTGAGGCATTTGCGCGCATCGCCATCGCTGATCGTCGCGAGATGCGCCGCGGCGTCCCCATCGAGCACGATGCCCCGCCCGCCCAGCCCGCGCTCCGCGTCGGCGAGCGCCCGATCCAGCA
>JAQTOP010000031.1 GCA_028713285.1 Terrimicrobiaceae bacterium | reverse complement strand
TCAATCACGCCGCACAATCCCCGCCGGGCCGCACTGTCACGCCCCATGCAAAGGCATGGGCCGCGCCAGTGCTAAGCGCGATCAAATCTTCAACGGGCCGCCGGAATGCGGGAATGGGGAATGAGGTCAGTCAAAGATATCTGACAGAATTCTTTTCGCCTTCTCGTATTTTTTCCGTCGCGGCCCCCTTGTGCAGCGGATCCGGCGGAGCTGCTGGGAGACATTCGCTGCGCTTTTCATTTTTAGTTCCGCGGCAGTCCATGCCTGCTTGCAATGGGGTCAGGCGACAATGCTTGCAATGGGGTCAGGCGACAAATGCTTGCAATGGGGTCAGGCGACAAATCTTGACAGGAGGAGAGCGAATTCGTAAAGAGAGAGCGCAAAAACACGAATCCGTCAGTCAAGAGTTGTCGCCTGACCCCATTATTCATTTCAATCACGCCGCACAATCCCCGCCGGGCCGCACTGTCACGCCCCATGCAAAGGCATGGGCCGCGCCAGTGCTAAGCGCGATCAAATCTTCAACGGGCCGCCGGAATGCGGGAATGGGGAATGAGGTCAGTCAAAGATATCTGACAGAATTCTTTTCGCCTTCTCGTATTTTTTCCGTCGCGGCCCCCTTGTGCAGCGGATCCGGCGGAGCTGCTGGGAGACATTCGCTGCGCTTTTCATTTTTAGTTCCGCGGCAGTCCATGCCTGCTTGCAATGGGGTCAGGCGACAATGCTTGCAATGGGGTCAGGCGACAAATCTTGACAGGAGGAGAGCGAATTCGTAAAGAGAGAGCGCAAAAACACGAATCCGTCA
This sequence comes from Terrimicrobiaceae bacterium, assembly GCA_028713285.1. GTDB lineage: Bacteria > Verrucomicrobiota > Verrucomicrobiia > Chthoniobacterales > JAATET01 > JAATET01. Next base: position 34,551 of record JAQTOP010000031.1, on the reverse strand, counting down.
GTCAAGAGTTGTCGCCTGACCCCATTATTCATTAGACCCCATTATTCATTATTCCATTATTGACCCCTGACCCCATTATTGCGTGACACATTATTGTCGCGGGTCATTGCGGCATGCGGCCATTCTTCGTGAGGCGGAGGAGGACCCCATGCGTGGAATCATCAATCGGCTCTGCGCGGGAAATGGGAAATGGGGTCAGGCGACAAATCTTGACAGGGGGAGAGCGAATTCGTAAAGAGAGAGCATGGCACGGAGCATTCGCATTGAGTATGCAGGAGCGTTTTATCATGTGATGGCGAGGGGCAATGGGAGGGCAATGGGGTCAAGGGCAAGGCAATGGGGTCAGGCGACAAATCTTGACAGGAGGGGAGCGAATTCGTAAAGAGAGAGCGCAAAAACACGAATCCGTCAGTCAAGATTTGTCGCCTGACCCCATTATTCGTTGACCCCATTATTCGTTGACCCCATTATTCGTTGACCCCATTATTCGTTGACCCCATTATTCGTTGACCCCATTATTCGTTGACCCCATTATTCGTGACCTCGAAGGACTGCGGGTCATTGCGGCATGCGGCCATTCTTCGTGAGGCGGAGGAGGACCCCATGCGGGGAATCATCAATCGGCTCTGTAAAAAAATCATCGGAATCGTCAATTGTGCAACCGAGCTTACGAGCAGAGACTAGCGCTCCGCCGGTCCAACCTACCGTCGGCGCCGCAACATTTCCAAACTCCATGCCCTCTCCCGTCAAGCCCATCTCCATCCAGCTCTACACCCTGCGCGACGAAGCCGCGAAAAACTTCCCGGCCGTTCTGCGGCGTCTCGCCTCCATCGGCTACAAAGGGGTCGAGCCCGCCGGCTTCTTCGATTTTTCGCCCGGGGATTTCCGAAAGTTCGTCGAAGATCTCGGCATGGTCATTTCCTCCACCCACAGCCCGTGGGCGCGCCCCGGCAATCTCGATGAAGTGATCGACGTATGCGGCGTGCTGGGTGTGACCCTGGTCGCAGGCGGATACGGCGCCGCGGAGTTTCAGGATCTGGAAGCCATCAAGAAAACCGCGGAGATCACCGACGCGATGAATGAAAAGCTCAAGGCGGCCGGCCTCACGCTCACGATCCACAACCACGCCTGGGAGTTCGAGAAAATCGACGGACGCATCAAATACGAAATCTTTGCCGAGCTCTGCCCGAAGGTCATGTTCGAGCTCGACACCTACTGGGCGGCGAATTTCGGCGAAAACGACGCCCCCGAGATGGTGCGGCGCTTCGCGAGCCGCTCTCCGCTTCTGCACATCAAGGACGGCCCCATGGTGCGCCCGCAATTCACCTACAACGCAGCCACCAGCACGCTGGAAGTGGCCGCGGGCCCGAGCGCCTCGTTGCTGCCGGTGGGCGGCGGCAAAAACGACATCGAAGGCATCGTCGCCGCGATGGATCCCGAAGTGACGCAATGGCTCGTCGTGGAGCAGGACAACAGCGACACCGACATGTTCGAGTGCGTCGAGGCCAGCTACCGCTATCTCACCAGCCGCGGCCTCGCCGCCGGCAACCGCTGATCGCCACACCGCTCCCAAAAAAATCATGAGTTCACCTCTTTCCTCGATTCGTCCGCTGAGCGTGGGAATCATCGGCTGCGGAAATATTTTTTCCGCCTACGCAAAAGGCTGCGCCCTCTTTCGCGCCCTCAGCTTGAAATCCTGCGCCGATCTCAACAACGAGCTTGCACTCTCCCGCGCCAGGGAATTTCAAATCGCCGCCGTGAGCATCCCCGAATTGCTCGCCGATCCGGGAATCGACATCGTCATCAACCTCACGGTGCCAAGGGTGCATGCCGCAGTCAGCATGGACATCCTTCGCGCCGGCAAGCACGTTTACAGCGAGAAGCCCCTCGGCGTGACCGTCGAGGAAGGCCGCGCCCTGCTCGATCTCGCGGTGGAGAAAAATCTGCGGGTCGGTTGCGCCCCGGACACCTTTCTCGGCGCCGGCTATCAAACCTGCCGGAAGCTGATCGACGACGGCTGGCTGGGCCGTCCACTCGCCGGCACCGCGTTCATGCTCGCCGCGGGGCCCGAGAGCTGGCACCCCAACCCCGCCTTTTTCTACCAGCGGGGCGCGGGGCCCATGATGGACATGGGTCCCTATTACATCACGGCCCTCGTGCATCTGCTCGGCCCCATCAAGTCCGTCTGCGCCGTCACGGCCATGGCCCGCTCGGAGCGCCTCGCCACGTGCAAGGAGCATTTCGGCGAGATGCTCCCGGTCGAGGTGCCCACCCATTTCAGCGGCACCCTGCTGTTTCAAAACGGCGCGGTCATCACGATTTCCATGAGTTTTGACGTCGTGGGCCACCAGCACAAACCGATCGAAATCTACGGCGCCGAGGGCAGCCTCGTCGCGCCGGACCCAAATACCTTCGGCGGTCCGGTCTCGGTTTTCCGGCGGGGATTCGAGGAATGGGCGGACATCCCGCTGATTTATGGCTACGAGGAAAACTCCCGCAGCATCGGCGTGGCCGACATGGCGCATGCCATTCAATCGGGACGCCCGCATCGCTGCGACGGCCGGCTCGCCCTCCACGCGCTCGAAGTCATGAGCGCCTTCGAAAAATCCCACGAGGCACGCGGTTGGGTGGAAATCGAAAATCAATGCCTCCAGCCCGACGCCTTCCCCCTGGGGCTGCCGCCGCAGGTGCTGGATGCCTGACCGCCTCCCCGCCCGCGGGACGATTTACCCGGACGCATCTGCTGGAAATGGTTTCGAGCGCCGCGCGCTTGTCTTTTTTGCGCGTCCCGGCGAAACTGCGTTGAATCCCATCTCCTCCCATGGCCATCGACAACACGGACAACTGGTTTCTCAAGAAGCACGACAACGGTGAGGTCTTCGGCCCGGTGCCGTTTGGCCGCCTCGTGGAATGGGCCGGCACCGCGCAGATCGCGCCGCAGGATGCCCTGTCGAACGATGCGCAGGTGTGGACGAAGTCGCCCATGGTTCCCGAGTTGAAGATGGACTGGATCGTCAAACTCGACGACGACCATTATTACGGCCCGACGACCATCGGCTCGCTGCTGGAATTTCTCGAAAACGGCGAAATCAACGGCGACACGGTCATTCTCGATTGCTGCACCGGCGTCGAGCAACCCTTCAACGAGACGGCGTTCTTCCCGCCGCCGGAACTCCACGGCGACGAGTCTTCCGCCGGCCGCTCGCCCTCGAAAGGCATCATCCGGCTCGGTCTGCAAAAGCGCATCCGCGAACTCGAAATCGGCCTGCTCGAAAAGCGCCGCCAGCTCGACATGGCGGCGGATACGATCCACCGGCTCGAAACGCGCGTGCGCGAACTCGACGCCCGCGTGCGCGAGCTTTCGGACTATTCCAACGCGGGATAGCACCGGCGTGGGGGCCTCCGCAAGCCAGCGAATCTTTCTCTATGGCACCCTCCGCCGCGGGGGCTCGCGGGATGCGCTCGCACACTACGACGGCGCGGAATTCGTCGCGCCCGCTCGGGTGCGCGGCGTGCTGCACGACTTCGTCGATTATCCCGGGCTCCTCCTCGATCCCGCGGCCGACTGGGTGCGCGGCGAGCTTTTCGATGTGACTCCCGGCGCTCTCGCCGGGCTGGACGAATGGGAGGGCATCGATCCGCGCGAACCCGCAACGTGCGGATACCGCCGCGTGCGCGTCCAGGCCCATCGGGACGACGGCGCCATGGAAACGTGCTGGGTTTACGAAATCGCCGCGGACCGCTGCGCCGGGCGGCCGGTCATCGCGTCGGGCGACTGGCTGGCGCGCGGACGCGAACGTTGATCGCCACGTAGGCGCTTTTCTTTTTCACGCCCGCCGCCGCATAGGTCGCGGCGACATGCAATGTCACGCGCTGCACGCGCGCAGGCCGTCCGGCGAGCAACGCCTCGCCCGCACGGAACCGCAACCCGCCTGGCAGCCTGCCGCGCACGACGTAGCGCACGGTTCCGTCGGGCGATTGCCCGGTGATCCGCGTCTTCACCAGCCGCCGATGGATGGTCGCGCCAACGGCCAACCGGAGAGTTTTGCGAACCGGGGTGAGCGTCACGCTGGCCGGCTCCGCGAAGGCCGGGGCGAGGATCGAGAGCGAGCGGGTGGCCTGGACGGTGTTCAATACGAGCAGGCGTCCCGCATCGTTGAAGCCCACGACATCCAGCCCTCCCGACGAGGTCGGAACGGAAAGCGGCACCTCGACGGGCGCTCCGGTCCACGCGGAGGCGTCCCAATAATTCTCCTTCCCCGCGTTGCCGAAAACGAATTCGCCACTCGCATTCAACCAGGATCGGTAGCCGGGAAACGTCCGCTGCTGCGTCTTCGCCGCCGAGACGATGCTCACGACATTCACGCCGCTGATCCCTGTGTCGCAGCTCGCGAGGCCCGCGCCGCTGATTTGCAGATTGTAAACGGAGGTCACCGGCCCGGGGAAGGTGAACGAGTGCCACGTCGTTCGATCGGATGCCGGGATGAAATGCAGGGTGTAGCCACCGCCCGCCGTGAAGACGAGCATCGCCACGTCGCCGGCCGAGTTGATCGCGAGATTGGAGGGGTAAAGCGTCTCGCCCGCCGCCGGAGCGGGGCCGACTGTCACGCACGTCGCGCCATCCCAGACCGCGGCGTGCATGGTGTCGGCGGCGTCCTTGACGAAAAGCAGCACTTCGCCATTCGCGCTGATTCCATGAATCTCGCCGTAATTGTATCCGGCCGGGAGCGGAATCGCGGCCGGCGGGGTCGCGGGCGTCGCCGAGTCCCATCGGACCCGCTCCGGGCCGAAGATCGCCGCGGAGTAATTGCTGCCGATGGCGCGGCCGTGGATGTTGATCGCCTCCAGCGCGCTGAAGCCCGCGTCGAAGCCGGCGGGCGCCGCAGGACCTGCGGCGAGCGTCCAGTCCAGCGCCGCATTCCGCGCAGGGGAGACCTGCGACGTGATCCCGACGACCTCGCCGTGCGCGTTCATTCCGCGCACATCGATGGAGTCGTAACCACTCGCCGGCAGCACGGCCTGCGCGCCGGTTGCCGAAGACCAATACTCCCACTGCGCCGCCGGGTCGCCCTCGGTCCCCCCGGCGGGGACGATCCGATAGACAACCTGATCGCCGGATTGAAAAAAGAACTTCGACCCGAAGCTGGCACCGCCCGTGGCAGGCACGCTTGCGACAGTGGCCTCGAGGACATAGCCATCCGGCGCGGCCGCGTCGCCCGCCGATGGGACGGCGAGGCAAAGCGCGAGCAGAAGCGGGATGCGGCGGGACATTTGGCGGACATCCTACCACATTCCAGCCCCGCCGGCACGAAGCGCGCCCCTCGTGCGCCGAATGTTTCGCCGGGGTTTGGCAAACGGGGCTTGCCATCGGGCGGGGTGTCTCATTTGCTCGTCCGACAATTTACCAAGACCAATGAGCCTCGACATCGACTCCCTTTCGCTCGCCTGCCGCGACGCCCGCGGCCTGGCAATTGACGCCGTCACCGCCTGCAAATCCGGCCATCTCGGCCTTCCCCTCGGCGCGACCGAAATCGGCGCGGTCCTCTACGGTCACGCGCTTTCGCACAATCCGGACGACCCCAAGTGGCTGAACCGCGACCGCTTCATCCTGTCCGCCGGGCATGGCTCGATGTTTCTCTATTCGTGGCTGCACCTTTCCGGCTACGCCGTCAGCCGCGACGATCTCAAGGCCTTCCGCCAGCTTCACAGCATCACCCCGGGCCACCCGGAATTTCACGAGACCCCGGGCGTCGAGGCCACGACCGGTCCGCTCGGGCAGGGCGTGTCCAATGCCGTCGGCTACGCGATGTCCGGCAAGATGTCCGAGGCGCGATTCAATACGCCCGAGCACAAAATTTTCGATCATCACGTCGTCTGCCTCGCAGGCGACGGCTGTCTGCAGGAAGGCATCTCGCAGGAGGCGGCCGCCCTGGCCGGCCACCTCGGGCTCGATAACCTGATCCTTTTTTACGATTCCAACAACGTCACTCTCGATGCGATGGCCCCTGTTTCGCAAAGCGAGGACACCGGCGGGCGCTTCAAGGCCTACGGCTGGGAAATTCACGAAATCGACGGCAACAACCTCACGGAAGTCGCCGCGGTCTTTGCGCGGGCGAAGGCCGCCACCAGCGGGAAGCCCCAGTTCATCATTGCAAAGACGATGATCGGCAAATCCATTCCCGAGGTCCAGGGCACGAACAAAGCCCACGGCGAAGCCGGCGTGAAGTTTTCGGACGCCGCGCGCAAGGGCCTCGGCCTGCCGGAGGAAAAGTTCTTCGTCGATCCCGCGACGATCGAGTATTTCGCCGCCCACAAGGCGACGCTGAAGGCCGCCTACGCCGAGTGGGAAAAAAACTTCGCCGCATGGCAGGCGGGCAACGCCGATCTCGCCGCGGAACTCGAGGCCGCCCGCGCCGGAAAAGTGCCCGACCTCCTGGGCGTCATTCCCGAGTTCCAGCCCGACGAATCCATCGCCACACGCAAGGCCGGCAGCGTCGTCCTACAGCCGATCGCGCAGGCCATGCCCCTGCTCGTGAGCGGCAGCGCCGACCTCCATGGCTCCACGCTCAACTACATCGAGGGCGCCGGAAATTTCGACCGGCAGAACCGCGAGGGCCGCAACATCCACTTCGGCATCCGCGAGCACGCGATGTGCGGCATCATGAACGGCCTCGCCTACGACGGCATCTTCCGCCCGAGCGGCGCGACGTTTCTCGTCTTCAGCGACTACGGCCGTCCGTCGATCCGTCTCGCCGCGCTAGCGAAATTGCCCTGCGTCTATATTTTCACCCACGACTCCGTGGGCGTCGGCGAGGATGGCCCGACGCACGAGCCGGTGGAAACCGTCGCCGCATTGCGCGCGATCCCGGGCCTCGATGTCATCCGCCCCGGCGATCCGGAGGAAACCGCGGGTGCATTCGCCGCGGCGTTCGAGAAGACCGACGGCCCCACGATGCTCGTGCTCTGCCGCCAGAACGTGCCCACACTCGCGGAGATCTCAGTGCAAACACGCCGCGAAGGCGTCTTCAAGGGCGGCTACATCGCCCGCGAGGAGACCGGCGCACTCGACACGATTCTTCTTGCGACCGGCAGCGAACTTCAGCACGCGATCAAGGCCGCCGGCCAGCTCGGCGACGGCGTGCGCGTCGTCTCGATGCCCTGCTTCGAGCGCTTCGAGCGGCAGGACGCCGCCTACCGCGAGGAAGTGCTGCCGTCAACATGCCGCAAGCGCGTGAGCATCGAGGCCGGCGTTTCGGATCCCTGGTTTCGCTTCATCGGCCTGGACGGCAAAGCCGTCGCCATCGACCGCTTCGGCCTCAGCGCTCCGGGGCCGACGGTGATGAAGGAACTCGGTATGACACCCGAGAGCGTTGTCGCCGCAGTGAAGTCGCTGTAGGGGTGGGCGTCACGCGAAGCCGCGAAGGCGCGAGGAACTCCTTTCCTTCGCGGGCCTCGCGGCTTCGGGTGAAAATAGCATCATGTCGCTCCAAAAATTCGATCCTGACCTGATCCACCGCAAGGCGGACGAGTTCGAGTCCGCCTCGCTCGTGGAGATTCTCCGCTGGGCATGGGAAAACTACGGCGAGCGCGCGGCCATCGGCACGAGCTTTCAAGGCGCAGGCATCGTCGTGATGGACACGGCCTACGCGAACGGATTTCGCTTTCCGGTCTTCACCCTCGACACCGGCCTGCTCTTCGCCGAGACGCTCGAACTCAAGGCGAAGCTCGAAGCGCGGCTCGGCATCGAGATCGAGTCGCTCCATCCCGAGCAGACCGTCGAGGAGCAGGCCGCCGAGCACGGCCCCGAGCTGTGGAAACGCCATCCGGACCTCTGCTGCACGTTGCGCAAGGTGCTTCCGCTGCAAAACAAACTCAAGACCCTCGACGTCTGGATCACCGGGCTGCGCCGCCAGCAGTCCGACACCCGGCAGCAGACGCAGATCGCCGAACTCTACAAGTTCGACGTGCTGCACGATCAATACATCCTCAAGCTCAACCCGATGGCAAACTGGACCCGCGAGGCCGTCCATGCCCGCCTGCGGGAGCGCGACCTTCCGGTGAATGCCCTCCTCGGTCGCGGCTATCGCAGCATCGGGTGCCACACCTGCACCCGCCCGATCGGCGAGACCGACGACGAACGCGCGGGCCGCTGGACGGGATTCGACAAGGCGGAGTGCGGAATCCACACCTTCCTCGGCGACAACATTTGAGAAACGCCTAGGCGCCGCGAGGCCGCCGGAATACGCCCATGCCCTCGAGGATCGGGCTTCGCTCCCCGCGCAGGAAGGCGAGGAGTTCGTCCCGGGCAACAAGCGCATCGATTCCCTGCGATTCGAGATCATCGAGGAGATTCTCGAACGCCGCCCTCCGCCGCATCCCGCCCTCCGAACCGTCGCGCCGGTCGCTGCAAAAAGTCGCCATCGTCGATCCGCAGGCGCAGTTGCGCAGCATGGCCACCTGCTGGTGATCGCCATCTCCCAGATCGTAACCCATCAAGCCCGTGCCCTGGTTCACCGGCTGGGTTTCGTCCACAAAGTTCTCCAGCGTGGGATACTCCCGTCCGCAGCTCGGGCAGACTTTCGGAAACTCGTTCTGCAGGAGGGCCAGCAACCCCTCGTAGCTGGTTGGGTCCGGACCGGGCGGCATATTCACAGGGAAATGTGGGGGATGAATACTTCACCGCCAATTGCGAGAGACGCAATCAATTTATTGGTGATGAGGCAAACAAGTGGTGGCGGGCGGATGGAAAAGCGCGCACAATCGGTGCTGTGAAGGCCGAGGATCGTCGTATCATTCCGCTGCAGGCGCAGAAGATGGAAGTCATCGGCCGGCTTGCCAGCGCGATCATTCACGACCTGAACAATCTGCTCACGGTCATCCAGCTGAATGCCGCCCTGATCGAGACGGCCGACTTCGATCCGGAAGAGGTGATTGGCGCCGCCGGCAAGATCGGCGAGGCCTCGCAGCGAGCAGCCGACCTCACGCGCAAGGTACTCGGTTTTGTCCGCCGCCAGCCGGAGGATTTTCAGCCCATGAAGATTCGCAGTCTCTTTGACGGCCTCGTCCGGCTGCTCGAACCGCTTGCCGCAAAAAAGGTCGAAATCGGGATCGTCGCCGGACCTCGTGATCATTGGGTGCGAGGCGACCGCGGCGCACTTGAACAGGCCATTTTGAATCTCGTGCTCAATGCCGTGGATGCGATGCCGTCGGGCGGCAAGATCACGCTATCAAGTTGCGAGAGGGATCTGGCCGCGGGCGAAATCGACGGCTGCCCCCCCGGGCCATTCGTCACGGTGTGCGTATCGGATAGCGGCTGTGGGATTCCACCCGAGGATCAGCCGATGGTCTTCGAGCCGTTTTTCACGAGCAAATCGAGCGGCACGGGCATGGGCCTGGCCATCGTTGCGCAGGTCGCCAGGTCGCACGGCGGAGCGGTCGATTTCGACAGCGAGCCCGGTCGCGGAACGGAGTTTCGCATGTGGATTCCGGAGATCGATCCTCCCCTCGACGAATCCAGACTGGCAGCCGGCACCCACGGAATCGCTCCGCTGCGGGGCACCATCCTGCTCGTGGAGGACGATCCCGGCATTCGCGATCTGGCCCGCCAGCTCCTGCAAGCAAACGGTCTCCGCGTGCTCATGGCCGCAACCGGCGAGGAGGCACAGGAAATCTGGAGCGCGCATCGCGGCGAGATTCAACTGCTATTCACCGACCTCGTGTTGCCCGGCGGACTGTCGGGCCGCGACGTGGCGCTCGCGATCCTCACGGATCAACCGGACCTGTCCGTGCTCTACACGAGTGGATTCAGCAGCGTGTGGAGCGACCATTCGTTCCTGAATGAATCGAATTTCCTTCCGAAGCCCTTCCACCCTACCGCGCTCAGGAACGCGGTGATGACTTCTCTGGCCCGATCATAATCCGTCCCGCCTCTCCGCCCGGGCTCTATTTTACTGGTCCGGCGACGGATTCGTCCTGGCGGCGCCGCCTTGCCGCCGCGAGACATTTGCGAAGCTCCTGGATGCCCAGCGGTTTCTCGAGCACATGCATCACGCCGAGCTTCTCCGCGCGCGTCGCGTCGATGAGGGCCGGCCATCCCGTGAAGAGAATCACCGGGATGTCGATTCCCTGCTCGCGCAGTTCGGCGGTGATCGTCAGGCCATTCCGCGGCGCGTGGGGATTGCCGTTCACCGCGTAGTCCAGCAGCAGGACGTCCACATTCTCCGCGCGAATGATCTGATCGATGCGCTCCGAGGCGACCGTGTGGATCGCCTCCCACCCGCTCTGCTGGGCGATCCGGCTGATGATTTCACCGACTGGGTCCTGGTCATCAACGACAAGCAATTTCATTCGTGGGCGCTACAGCAATCCGGGGAGTCTTAGTGAGCCGCACCCGGCGGCGCAAGCCTCGTCGCGGCGGTCGCGGAGTTCGATGATTTATCGCCGACGTTTTTGGAAATGCGTATAGACTGCGCTCCGCATGGCCGGGAATCTCGCGCTTGTCATCTTTGGAGGCGTCATCGTCGCCCTCCTCATTGCGTGCGCGCTCCTCACGGCGCGGTTGTTCCGCTCCGCGGGCGAACGCCAGCGACTCGAGGTGCAGCTTGCCGCCGAGACCGGGAAGGCCGCGCTTCAGGAGGCCGCGAACGCGCGCATGAGCGAGGAATTCAAGGCCCTCTCGCTTGCAGCCCTCCACGAGAACAATCAGCGCTTCCTCGACCTCGCAAAGGGCGACTTCGAGCACAAACGCGAGGCCGTCGATGGGCTCGTGAAGCCGATGCGCGAGCAGCTCGAGAAGTTCGATGCCGCCGTGCGCTCCATCGAGAAGGACCGCGTCGATGCCTACGCCTCGCTGCGCCAGCAGGTCGGCAGCCTCGTCGAGACGCAGGTCCGCCTGCAGGCCGAGACATCGAATCTCGTCCGCGCCCTGCACGCACCGGCCACGCGCGGGCGCTGGGGCGAGATTTCGCTGCGCCGCGTCGTCGAACTCGTCGGCATGCAGGAGCATTGCGACTTCACCCAGCAAACCAGCGTCGATACCGAGGCCGGCCGGCTGCGCCCCGATCTCGTCGTCCACCTGCCCGGCGGCAAATCGGTAGTCGTGGATTCCAAGGTCGCCCTCGAAGCCTATCTCAACGCCATCGAGGCCACCGACGATGCCACACGCGCCCTGCATCTCAAGAGCCACGCCCGCCAGGTGCGCAGTCACATCGAGGCGCTCGCCGGGAAGAATTACTGGGCGCAGTTCGAGAACTCGCCGGAGATCGTCGTGATGTTCATGCCGCTCGAGACCGCCTTCACCGCCGCCATCGAGAAGGATCCGGCCCTCCTCGAATGGGCCGTCGAGCGCCGCGTGATCCCGGCCTCGCCCATGACGCTCATCGCGCTGCTCCAGGCCGTGCATTACGGCTGGAAGCAGGAACGCATGAACGAAAACGCGCGCCGCATCAGCGACGTGGGCCGCGACCTCCACGATCGCATCGCGACCTACGCCGAGCATTTTGCGAAAATCGGACGCGGCCTCGGATCGGCGACCACGGCCTACAACACCGCCGTGGGCAGCCTTGAGCGCATGGTGCTCTCGAAGGCCCGGGAACTCAAAAAGCTTGGCGCCGCCTCGGGCGGCAGCGAGATCGACACGCCGCCCGAGATCGACCTCGCACCGCGCCGGCTGCTCGACGAGCCCGCCGATGGCTAGGCTCGCCGCCATCGTCTTCATCTGCCTCGCCGCCGCGGCCGCGGAACCGCCCTGGCAGCTCGCGCTTCCCGGCTGGCACTACGAATTCCCGCGCGACCACCGGAACCATCCCGGCTTCAAGACCGAGTGGTGGTATTTCACCGGCAATCTCCAGGCGAAGGACGGCCGCGCGTTCGGCTATCAACTCACGTTCTTTCGGCAGGGTGTGATTCCTCCCGCCGAACGGCTCTCCGGCGGATCGCGCTTCATCACGGCCGACCTCAAATTTGCGCACTTCGCGCTGTCCGACCTGTCTCGCGGCAAATTCCTGTTCAATCAACTTCTCAGCCGCGGCGCGTTCGGCGAAGCGGGATTCGACGATGGCCGCCGGATCGCCTGGATCGATGCGTGTTCGCTGGAACTGCGTCCCGGCGGGGCGTTCCATCTCGTCGGCCGCGACGCGGGGAAATCGTTCGATCTCACGCTGCGCTCCGCAAAACCGCCGGCGATCCACGGCGAAAATGGCGTCAGCCAGAAGGCAGACGGCGCAGGCCGCGCCTCGCACTATTACTCGCTCACGCGGCTGGAAACCAGCGGCACGGTCACGACCGGCGGCGAGACCCTGTCCGTCAGCGGGCTCAGTTGGTTCGACCACGAGTGGGCCAGCAACCAGCTCGCGCCGCACCAGGTCGGCTGGGATTGGTTCAGTCTGCAATTCGCGGACGGCACGGAATTGATGCTCTTCCAACTGCGAACGAAAAATGGCGATCGTGACCATTGGTCGGGCGGGAGCTGGATCGGTGCGGGTGGCGCAGTCACCCGCATCGCGAATGCGGACTTTACGCTCGACCCCATCGCGACGTGGAAGAGCGCCTCGACCGGCGCTGCCTACCCGACGGGCTGGCGGCTGCGCGTGCCGCGTCTCGCACTCGACGTGGAAGTCGCGGCACGGATGAACGACCAGGAATTGAGACTTAAACCCATCGCCTATTGGGAAGGCGCCGTCTCGGCATCGGGCACACGGGATGGAAAGCCCGCAACGGCGGCCGGTTATCTCGAAATGACCGGCTACGCGGGCGCGGTCGTCGGTCTCCAGGCCGGCGAGTGACCTCGGGGAGCGCGGGCTTCCAGCCTGTGGTCTTCGGCATCCTGCCGAAGACATCCATCCGGCAGGATGCCGGGCGATGCAGGCTGGACGCCCGCGCTCCCCCACTTCGATTCGCTCATTCGTCCGGAGGGATGATGGAAATGACCTCGCCGGGACGAATCACATGCACGCGTTCGACGTAATCGAGATCCGCAGCGATCACAAGTCGTTCGTCCCACTTCGCGAGAGTCGGAAATCTTTTGTAAAGATCGGCGAGCAGCATCTCCACCGTGCCACCCTCGGGCAGCGGGACGGCGATCTCGCTCGCGCCGGTCAAATCGCGAAACACGGCATAAAACTCGACCCGGGTCGTCATGGACTGTGCGTCGGCTCGACCGCCCGCATGCCGCGCAGAATGGCGGCCTCGGTGAGCACGCCGACGAACGGGAGATTGCGGTAGTTTTCGTTGTAATCGAGGCCGTAGCCGACGACGAATTCGTTCGGAATATCGAAGGCGACGTAGTCGGCATCGACCTCGCGGGCCCGCTCGACGTTCTTGCGCAGCAGCACGCAGGTGCGAAAGCTCAGCGCGCCGCATCCGCCCGGGGCGTCTTCGCCGCCGCACAGACGCTCGCGTATCGCGTGGAGCGTGTGGCCGCTGTCGAGGATGTCGTCCAGCAGGAGGACGTGGCGGTTGCGGAGGTCGGCCACCCCGTTTTGACGGAAGTTCACCAGGCCGGTTGTCTGCGTGCCGTGATAGCTCGACACGCTCAGGCAATCCACCTGGAGCGGCAGCGGCACGCGCCGCAGCAGGTCCGCCATGAAAACGAAGCTGCCATTGAGGATGGCGATGACGGTGAGATCCTTGCCGCGATAGTCCGTCGTGAGCTCGTGCGCGAGTTCGTCCAGTCGGCTGAGGATCGTCGATTCGTGGAAGAGAACTTTCCGGATGTCGTCGAGCATGCTCGCCGCAGGCTAGCCGACGGAATGCCCGACGGAAAGGCGCAAAGAAAAATCCGCCCCGTCCGCGATCAGGCCGGACGCGGGTCTCTCCGGCGCACCAGTCGTTCCAGGCCGCGGCGGTAATCGAGCGGCCGCTCGATGCCGGGACAGTAGGCGGCAAAGGCGCGATAGAACGGCCCAAGCGACGCAAAACCCGCATCGAGCGCGATGTCGATCACCTTCATGTCGGTCGTCAGCAGCAGGCGCTGAGCGTGCGACAGGCGCATGCGGCACACATATTCCCACACGCTCATGCCGCTGAGCTGCTTGAACAGGCGCATCATGTATTTGCCGTGCAGGCCGACCTCCGCCGCGATCCCATCGACCGAAAGCGGTTCCCGGTATCGCCGCGCAATGCAGTCGGTGATCCGGCCCACCTGCACGAGACCCGACCGCGGGGCGAAATTCTTTGCGGTCGTTCGGACCGCGGCTTCGGGCTGCTCCAGCGCAAGCCGGTGAAAACGCGCCTGAATCTCCAGGAGCAAAATCCGACGCCGGTCGGCGGCGCCGCTATCGAAATCCATCAGCCATCGTTCGAGCAAGTGGGGATCCGTAGGGTTGGGGCTGCCGGAAAAAACTTCGCCCGAAAAAAGGCGCGCCGGCACGTTGTGAGGAAGTTGCCATTCGAGCAGCCAGGCCGACGGCAGGGTCATGATAAAGCCTTGCGATCCGTCCCCGGACGAAATGGTGCAGTGGGGAACTCCTCCCCAGAATGCGGTGAAGTGAAGGGGCTTGACGGTCGCAACCACCCCGCCGTGAAGATACGTCACCCCGCCGGAAAGTAAAAAATTCACCTCCACATCGGAATGGGTGTGCGCTGCAGGCATGTGGAACGGCCCGCCCGGCTTCCATACGCGGAAGCCCAGGGCGCGGACGCTCTCCGCCTGCTCGGCCCCGATGAGGATGCGGCGACCCATGAAAAGTTACCAATCAAGAATAATTTCACGCGAGTCGGCAAGAACAATCTCCGAGGTTCCGCTAACATCGCCCGCATGCAAAGCCATTATCACGACCATCATATTTCTCCGCCGCCCGTGGATTGCCCGGATGCCGCCGTCCCGAGCGAACTCGACGAGTATCTTTTCGACCTGCAGGGTTTTGTTGTCCTGCGCGGGGTTCTAAGCAAAGAAGAAGTCGATGCCTGCAACGCCTGCGTGGACAGGATTCCCCGTTCGGTTCCGCGCAATGGCTGGCACGGGCGCATTCACCGCGAGGATCATCCGGAACACCGGGGCATTAGCTATCAGCAGATTTATGAAGCGGGCGCGCCCTTCGAGAAACTGATCGATCATCCGGGCTACATCAATTACGCGTTTCGCTTTGTCGGCGGCGACGCCTATGACCGCCTGCAGGGGCCCATGTTCATCGACGAAAACTTTTTCAATATCCGCGGCCCCGGCGAGTCCATCCCGATTCATTCCGGAGGGCACGAACTTTGCAAGCGGATCAAATACGACTACCACAACGGCCGTTTCGCAAGCGGGCAGCTCAATCTGCTCTTTGCATTCAACGACATCGGCCCGGGCGATGGCGCGACCATGGTCATTCCCGGCTCGCATAAATCCAACCTCTTCCATCCGGAATTCAAGCGCCATCGCGAAAAGAACGCCTGGTCGGACGAGGGCGGCGGCGCGTCCCTGGACGGCATTCCGGGCGCGGTCGAGGTCCACATGAAGGCGGGCGACGGGATCGTTTTCGTGGATGCGACCTGCCACGGGTCCGCCCGGCGGGTGAATCCGGGCGAGCGGCGCATCGCCGTCTTTCGCTACGGCTCCGCCTGGAACCGCTCCCGGTTTGGTTATGAGCCGTCGGCGGAATTGATGGAACGGCTGAACCCCTTTGCCCGGTCGATTGTTTCGCCTGGAAAGCGCCTGGTGCCGGAGTAAACCGAATGAAATTCGAGCCCAGACCCAGCGAACTGGCGAATTAAACAGGCCATTGACCCGTCGAGGCGGACGCCCGCGAGAATATGCGATGCGAAAACCGGCGACCGCAATGCCCGTTCGTTCTCGTCCTATTTGCGGGTGGACCCTCGGACGATGCGGTAAACGACAAGCAGCAGAACCGCGCCCAATGTGGCTATGAGGATGCTGCCCAGGTCGAAGGATTCCAGTTTCCCAAGCCCGATGAAGCTGCCGAGGAAGCCGCCGCAGAGGCCGCCGGCAACACCGATCAGCATGGTCACGAAAATCCCCCCGGATCTTTGCCGGGAACAATAAACTTGGCGAACGCGCCGGCGATGAGGCCGAGAAGAAGCCAGGAAAGGATGCCCATTTGATGCAATTGTCGGGGGTTTACGCGGCGCCTCCGAGCAGCGACTTAAGCGCGGGAATTTGCTGGACCAGCGAGTTCACGACGTCGGGACCGGCGACCGTTTTGGCTTGCTCAAAGAAGTCGCCGGCGAGCGGGGCCGCCTTGTCCAGGGGGACTCCGCCTGCTGGAGGGCGCCGCTCGCTTCGGTGGCACCCCAAGATTTCCGCCAAGGAGACCGCCCGGCCCAGCGATGTTTCGCTGCGGCCCTCCGGCCACGATGCCTCGGCGGTCGGCGACAAACCCGCAGTCGTCGTGGATTTCCAGGGCATGCCCGATCTCGCCAAATCGAAATGAACCGGACCTGCGCCAGCGCGCTGCCGCGGGTCCTAGGGTCCCTCGAATGTCCCCACCGCCCTCAACCCTTGCGGCGTGATGCGGAAGACTTCCTTGCTCACGGGATAGGGCGACAATTCGTAGTCGCGCAACACGAGTTCGGCGGTGTCCTGGAACCGGCTGGCCAGCGCGGGATAGACGTAGATGCGGTAGCGGTTCGGGATGGCGACCAGCAGGTCCGGGCCGAGCGTGTCGGCGAACTTCGCTGCAAAATCCGGCGCGAGCACCGCGCTGGCCGTCGCAGGTGAATCGGAGGTGATCCTTGCGAAAAGGACCACGCCCTTCGCGTCGCGGACGAACTCGGGTTTCAACTCCGCCAGCACCGCGGTGGCCGCCGCCCGGGCTGTGCGTCGAATGGAATCGAGGTCGATCTTCATGCCCGCGAACTCGTCCTTCGTCAAATAGCTCGCCTCGCCGCCCCTGATGCGCGCAGGCGTGAGGACCGTCGCCTTCGTTCCCTCGATGGCGAACGCGTAATCCGGCCGCATGAACGCGGGCTCGATGAGCATGTGCCATGTGGACTCCTGCGCGGCGGCCGGAAAAACGAAAAGCCCCGCCGCCACACACGCCATGACACACCATGCACGCGGGCCGGGTTTGTATTTCCCACGCGGTCTGCTACTCGTCTGCGGTCGAAGGATGATCACGTTTCTGGAAGGCAAATTGGAGGAGGCGCTGCCCACGCAGATTGTCGTTAACGTGCGCGGCGTCGGCTACCAAGTCCTGATTCCGCTTTCCAGCTTCGACCGGATGCCGCCCCCCGGCACGGAGATTCGCATTCTCACGCACCTCGTCGTCCGGGAGGACGAGCACCTGCTCATCGGCTTCTGGACGCGCAGCGAGCGGGATCTCTACCGCCTGCTCGTGCATCATGTCACCGGTGTCGGGCCGAAGCTCGCCCTCGCGATCCTCAGCGGCATGAGCGTCGAGCATTTCAAGGCCGCCGTCGTCGCCGGCGACACCGCCGCGATCTCCAAGGTAAGCGGCGTCGGCAAAAAAACCGCCGAGCGCGTCGTCCTGGAACTGAAGGACAAGCTGGGAGTCGCCGCGGAGTGGGAGGCATCGAGCGCGAAACACGCACCCACCCCCGCCGAGACGATCATTCACGACTCCGTGCTCGCGCTCATCACGCTCGGCTACAAACAGGTCGATGCCCACAAGGCGGTGAGGCGCGCCCTCGAAACCGAAGGCGACGCCGAGAGCGAGGTGCTCGTGCGTCAGGCGCTGAAAATTCTCACCCGATGAGCGGGTCGGCCGGCATCGTCGCGGACGGCGAGTCGCTCGATCGCGCGCGGCGCGTGAGAGCCGCGCTGCCGGCGGGCGGCTTGTTCGAGGACAAGGCTTGGCGGGTCTCGCCGCGCGCCTTCCCCGTCTCCCGCGACCTGGCCGCGGAGCTCGATCAGCTCGGCTTCCGGCTGCATCAATTCCTCCGCGCCTGCAACCAGCTCTACCGCCTCAGCGCAGCGGGCCGCCAGCCGGCGTGGATCGCCGGGTTACTTGATCGGGGCAAGCCGCCCGAGCTGATCGAGGCGGCGCGTGATCGGATGTTTCGCGACGAAATTCCGACTGTCATCCGGCCCGATCTCGTGCTCACCGACGACGGATTTACGATTGCCGAACTCGACAGCGTGCCCGGCGGGATCGGGCTCACCGCCTGGCTCGGACGTGAATACGCCGCGCTCGGAGAGGACATTCTCGGTGGGGCCCACGGCATGCTGGAAGGATTCGCCGGCATCGTGCCCGGCGGCGACATCGTGATCTCCGCCGAGGCCGCGACCTACCGCCCCGAGATGGAATGGCTCGCCGCGCGGCTCAACGAACGCCAGGGCGATACCCGCCGCTGGCGCGTCGTCGATGACGCGCCCCGCGACGACTGGCAGCCGACCGTTTACCGCTTTTTCGAGCTCTTCGACCTTGCGAATGTTCGCTGTGCCGGGCAGTTGATCGAGAAGGCGCGCGCCGGCGCGCTGCGGGTCACGCCGCCATTCAAGCCCCAGCTCGAGGAGAAGCTCTGGTTCGCGCTGTTCTGGCTGCGCCCGCTCGAGGCCTACTGGCTGCGCGAACTCGGCGAGAAATCCCTCGCCGCCCTGCGGCGCGTGATTCCCTACACGTGGCTGCTCGACCCCGCGCCGCTGCCGCCGCACGCCGTGCTGCCACGGCTCGAAGTGCAGAGCTGGGACGAGGTCGCCGCATTCAGCCAGAAGCAGCGCGAACTCATTCTCAAGGTGAGCGGCTTCAGTGACAGGGCGTGGGGATCGCGCGGCGTGATCGTCGCGCAGGACGTTCCGCACAGCGCGTGGCGCGAGGCGCTCGAAGGGGCGCTCGCCGCCTACGGCCACCAGCCGCACCTGCTCCAGCAATTCCACAAGGGCCGCGTCTTTGAGCATCCGTGGCTTGACGAGGAGTCGGGTGCGCTCGCGACGATGAAAGGCCGGGTGCGCCTCTGCCCGTATTTCTTCCCCGGCGGGGATCGCGTGAAATGCGCGGGCGCGCTGGCGACGATCTGCCCGCAGGATAAAAAGCTGCTCCACGGCATGTCGGACGCGATTCTCGTTCCCACAGCCGTCGCCGGGGATTGAAAATCGCTCGCGTTCCCGTGAGGATTTTTCTACGAACCCATCCCGTGCGCAACCTCCTCACCGCCTTCGCCCTTTTCGCGCTTGCCGGCTGCGCGAACCGCCCGGCCTACGAAGAGCCGCTCCCGCGCGACACCTACCAGAAGGTCAACGTCGCCAGTTACGCGGGCGCGGCCACCGACCCCGGCGCACCCGCGGCCACGGCCCGCGGCACGCGCTACGAGTCGGGAGCGGTTTCCAGCGCGGCGGCCGACTGGGCGCGCTGGCCGGCCGGCACCCGGTTTCGCGTGCTGGCCACCGGCGAGTTCTTCGAGGTCGATGACTTCACCGACGACATCGTCGGCACCAATACAATCCGCCTCTACAAGCCTTCCCTGGCCCGGATGCCAAATCCGTCCGCACACTACGTGACAATCGAGATCGTCGAGTGGGGCAGCCCGCGCGAAAGCGCATCCCTCCTGCGTGCGCAGCGGTCAAGCACCGCGAAGAAAATCCTCGCCGAATTGCTTGCGCGCTATCCGGAGCGGCGATAAGGCGCTGCGATCTGGAGCCGTCCTACCGGCGGCGATTCCAATCCTGCGACCCGTAGCGGTCGCGCAGCAGTTCGTCGCGCAGCGCGGTCCACTCCGATGGCGGATTCCACTTCGCAGCGAATCGCGCCATCTCGGCGGCAAGCCTTTCGCCGAAGTCGGGCGGCGCGCCGATCCCCTGCACACTGCCTTGATAAAGAAATCCATCGCGCGAACGCCGCTGCGCGCCGCCGAGAATTTTGCGCCCTTCCTTCAATAGATCGCATTGCGCCGGACTGGAAAAACACGCTGCCCCGCTCGAGCAATCCGCCGCGCCGGCGAGCCGAATCCCGCCGCCGAGCACCGCGCGGATCGCCTCATGGATTCGCCGATAGGCCTCCTGCGGAGCGATCCGTCCGAAGGGATGCGCCGTCGGCACTGCGAGCGCGACGGTCACATCCTCGCCATGCTCCACGAATCCTCCGCCCGTGCAGCGCCGCGTCGCCGGCCGCGCCCCGGCGAAAATTTTCGCCTCCTCCCAGCGCTGCGGATAGCCGAAGGTCACCTCGCGGCGCGTCCAGCGATAGACCCGCAGCAGTGGACGATCCGCGAGCCGAAGCATCACTTCGTCCAGCGCCATGTGCTCCGCGCCGCTGGCGCACGGCGCTACGGGCCAGAGCGCGATTTCGTCGAAGGGACAGGCCGCGGTCATCGACGCACCATCGGGATTCCGCGCCGCGACGTTCAAGTTGATTTGCGGACAAGCGATCCCTACGCTTGGCGGCCCATGGCAAAACCGGCGCTCGGCAAAGGACTTGGAGCCCTCATCAACACGAGGGTCGCCGCGCCCGTTCCCGCCGAGGCGGACGGCGAACGCGTGCAGTCCATTCCCCTCACGGATATCATTCCCAGCCCGCTCCAACCGCGTCAGGAGTTCCGCGCCGACCACCTCAGCGAGCTGGTGGAATCCATCCGCGAGCGCGGCATCATTCAGCCACTCATCGTCCGCAAGGTGGGCGAGCAATACGAACTGATTGCCGGCGAGCGCCGCTGGCGCGCCGCGCAAATCGTCGGCCTGGTCGAGACGCCGGCCATCATTCGCAAGGCGAGCGACCAGGAGGTGCTCGAACTCGCGCTCATCGAGAATCTCCAGCGCGAGGACCTCAACCCCATCGAAGAGGCTTCGGCCTATGCGCGCCTGTCTCACGAGTTCGGCCTCACCCAGGAGGAAATCTCCCGCCGCGTCGGCAAGAGTCGCGCCGCCGTCGCGAACTCGATGCGCCTTCTCGACCTCGACCCCGATGTGCAGAGCATGGTTCGGCAAGGCCGCATCTCCGTCGGCCACGCAAAAGTGCTGCTCTCGCTCAAGTCGAAGGAGGAGCAGCGCCTGCTCGCCGACGTGATCATCCGTCAGGCCGCATCCGTTCGCACCACGGAGAAACTCGCTGCCACGCAGTTGTCAAAAACGACCGGCGATCCGGGATCCGGAGGCCGGCGCGGGAAACGGGTGCCGGACGTCGCTCCCGCCGTCCTCCATCTCCAGAATATTCTACAACACCGTTTGGCGACGCGCGTCGTAATCCATCATGGTGACAAGCAAGGGAGCATCACCATCGATTATTATGGAAATGACGACCTCCACCGCATCCTCGACGAACTCGGCGTTCGCCCCGACTGAGTCGACCCCGGATTCGAGCCGTCTGTCGCTGCGCCCGGGCATGATGCGCCGCTTCATTCGATTCTTCGATTCCGACTACTTTCCCGACGGCGCCGACAGGGTCCGCGAGCTGCCCGAGCGCTTCGAATGGAGCCGCGCACTGCCCTTTGCAATCCTTCACGCAGGCTGCCTCGCCGTGATCTGGACGGGCTGGAGCTGGACGGCGGTCGTCACGGCGGCGGCGCTCTATTTCATTCGCATGTTTGCGGTCACCGGGCTCTACCATCGCTACTTCTGCCATCGCGCATTCAAGACTTCCCGCCCCGTGCAGTTCGGCTTCGCGATTCTCGGGCTCACGGCGGCTCAACGCGGCCCGCTGTGGTGGTCGGCCGTTCACCGGCATCACCACCAGCACTCCGACGACGCATCCGACGTCCATTCGCCCGGCTGGAAAGGCTTCCTCTGGTCGCACATGGGCTGGCTCACGAGCAGTCGGAATTTTCCGACCGACTACCGCCGTGTGAGCGACCTGGCGCGCTACCCCGAACTGGTGTTCCTCAATCGCTTCGACCTTATCGGACCGCTTCTGCTCTTCGTCGCCCTCTTCGCGACGGGGGCGCTGCTCGGCGCCGTTGCACCCGGCCTCCACACCGGCGGCGGGCAGCTCGTCGTGTGGGGATTTTTCATCAGCACGGTCCTGCTGTTTCACGGCACCTGCGCGGTAAACTCCTTCGCGCATGTGTTCGGAACCCAGCGTTACGACACGGGCGACGAGAGCCGCAATAGTTTCCTCATCGCGCTCATCACGCTCGGCGAAGGCTGGCACAACAATCACCATCGGCACCAGGCCGCGGCGCGACAGGGCTTTTACTGGTGGGAAATCGACATCAGCTATTACGTGCTCCGCGTGCTTGCGGCGCTCGGTGTGATCTGGGATTTGCGTCCCGTTCCCCGGGCCGCCTACGCGCGGACGAACCCGGCCCGGCGCTGAATCGTGGAGCGGATCGCGATCATCGGGACCGGCATCTCCGGGCTCGGCTGCGCATGGAATCTCCGCGATGTTGCGCAACTCACGCTCTTCGAGCAGGCTGTGCGGCCCGGCGGCCACACAAATACGGTCGCCGTGGAGGAGGACGGCGCCGAGGTGCCCATCGACACGGGGTTCATCGTCTTCAATCGCGTCACCTATCCGAATCTCTGCCGATTGTTCGAGGAGCTCGGCGTCGCCACGCAGCCGGGCGAAATGTCGTTCAGCGTGCAGCACCTTCCCCACGGCCTGGAATACAACGGCATGAGCCTGCGAAGAATTTTTGCGCAAAAGCGCAATCTGCTGCGCCCGCGCTTTTATCGGCTGCTCGGCGGGGTCGCGCGATTCTTTCGCATCGCAAACGACTCGCTCGACGACCCCGCAGCCCGTGGATTGAGCGTGCGCCAGTTCGCCGGCCTCCACGATATCGGTCCCGACGTGCTGGAATACTACCTCGTGCCAATGAGCGCGGCGCTCTGGTCCGCACAGCCCGGCGAGGTGATGGATTTTCCAGCCGAGATGCTCATCCGCTTTTTTCACAACCACGGCTTTCTTGGCGTCGATACGCATCACCCGTGGTTCACCGTGAGCGGCGGCGCGCGAAGCTACGTGCGGCGCATTCTCGAGAGATTTGCCGACGTGCGGTTCGCCGCGCCCGTCGTCGTCGTCGAGGACGCGTCCCATGGCGTGACGGTGCGGACAGCCGACGGTAAAGTGGATGTCTTTGACCGGGTGATCGTCGCGGCGCACGGCGACCAGGCGCTGCGCATGCTCGCCCGGCCCGATCCGGAGCACCTGCGCCTGCTCGCTCCTTTCCAATACCAGCGCAATCACGTCACGCTCCACACCGATTCATCGATCATGCCGCGCCGGCGCATCGCCTGGGCGTCGTGGAATTACCGGATCGACGCCTCCGCCGCCCAGGGGACGCGCGCGACGACGCACTACTGGATGAACGCGCTGCAACGCCTCGCCTCGCGCCGCAATTACTTCGTATCGCTCAATTCGCGCGACGAAATCCGCCCGGATTCCGTGCTCTACGAGACGGAATACGACCATCCCATTTTTACCGTCGAGGCCCTGCGCGCGCAGACGGAACTCGGCACGCTGAACCACATCAGCACGCGGCAGCGCGTCTATTTTTGCGGCAGCTACTTCCGTTACGGCTTCCACGAGGACGCCTACTGGTCGGCGCTCGAAGCCTGTGCCGCCGTGCGGAAACACCTCGCTGCGCGATGAACTCCGCGCTTTACGAATGCACGGTGATGCATCGGCGATTGAAGCCGAAGGCGCATGAGTTCGTGTATCGCATCTTTCTCTTCTGGCTCGATCTCGACGAGCTGGACGAGGTGGCGCGCCGCATCCCGATCTTCGGAGTCAACGAACCGAACCTCTACAGCTTCCGCGACGCCGATCATTTCTCCCTCGGCCATCCGGACGCGCGCGCGAACGTCGTCGAGTTCCTGCGGCGGGAGGGTCAGACCCGCGAACCGGCGGCGGTGCGCGTGCTCACCCTGCCTCGCGTCTTCGGATACACCTTCAATCCGATCTCGGTCTTTTTTTTCTACGACGCGGCGGGCGAGCCCTATGCATCCGTCGTTGAAGTGGAAAACACGTTTCACGAGCGCAAGCCGTTTTACGTGCCGCTCGCGAAGAGCGGATTTCATCGCCGGGCCACGAAACACTTTTACGTCTCGCCGTTCTCGGATCTCGATCTGGCCTTCGACTTTCGATTCGAAGCGCCGGACGGACGGCTGCGCATCTTCATCGACGACTATCGCGGCGATGACCGTGAACTCATCAGCACGCTGACCGGCTCACGGGTCGGGCTGACCAGCCGAAATCTCGCCATGTTCACATTCAAGTATCCGCTCATCACGCTCAGGATCATCGGAGCGATCCACTGGCAGGCCTTCCGGCTCTGGCTGAAGCGGGTGCCCTTTCGCCGCAAGGAAGCGAACCCGCACCTTCAAAGCGGCGTTTTTAATGCGCACAGGCCGCACAGGGACGAGGAAGTCAAAGAGAGGCACATTTCCTGAATTCGTGATTCTCTTGTTCCATCCATGAAATCCTTCCGCAAAGAACTTTGGTTCGACGCCCCGCAGCGCCGGGCGTTTTTCAACATCACCGGCGAGGTTGAGCGATGCCTCAGCGACAGCGGCGTCCGCGAAGGATTGTGCCTCGTGAATGCGATGCACATCTCTGCCGGCGTTTTCATCAACGACGATGAGCGCGGCCTGCATGCCGATTTTGAGAAATGGCTCGAAGGTCTGGCGCCGGAGAAGCCGCATGCGCAATACCTCCACAATCGCACCGGCGAGGACAACGCCGATGCGCACCTCAAGCGCACCCTCATGGGCCGCGAGGTCGTCGTCGCGATCACCGCGGGGCGGCTCGACTTCGGCCCGTGGGAACAGATCTTCTATGCGGAGTTCGACGGCTTGCGCCGCAAGCGGGCACTGGTGAAGATCATCGGGGAATGAAATTCGCCATCCTGCTTCTGTTCTGCTCGCTGTCGTGGTGCGCGCAAGCCGGCGGGCTCGAACTCATCGGCAGGATCGAACTTCCCGGCGTCGTCGGACGCTTCGATCACTTTGCCATCGATGCGAAAGGTCGGCGCTTGTTTGTCGCCGCGCTTGGCAATGACACCCTCGAAGCAATTGACGTCGCGACTCGCGGAAGGCTGAAAAGCGTCTCCGGACTGCACAAACCCACCGGCGCGCTTTACCTGGTGGATTCGAATCAGGTCGCGGTCGCAGGCGGAGACGACGGAACCGTGCGGCTGTTCGACGCGGCATCATGGAAGCCGGTGAAAAGTCTCGGCGGCCTGGACGATGCGGACAATGCGCGCTTCGACGCGGCTGCGAAACAGGTTTACGTCGGCTACGGCGACGGGGCGATCGCCGTGATTGATCCTGCGACCATGACCCGGACGGCCAGCATCCACCTGGCCGCGCACCCGGAGGCGTTTCAATTGGAACCGCGCGGCCATCGCATCTTCGTGAATGTTCCTGACGCGAAACAAATCGCCGTCGTCGATCGGGAAAAGCAAATCGTCACCGCGACATGGCCGATGCAAAAATTCCAGGCGAACTTTCCAATGGCGCTGGATGAGGCGGATCACCGCCTGTTCATCGGATGCCGAAGCCCGCCCCGGCTGGTCATCTTCGACACGTCCACCGGCGCGACGGTCGGTGACCTCGCGATTTCCGCCGATATCGATGACCTTTTTTACGATGCCGCCCGGAAGCGACTCTACCTCTCCTGCGGCCAGGGTTGGATCGACGTGATCGACCAACGGGATCCCGACCACTATCAATTGCGCGAACGAATCCCCACGCGATCGGGCGCGCGGACTTCCTTCTTCTCCGCCGATCTGGACGCATACTACGTCGCTCTCCCTCAACACGGGGAGCGGGCGGCCGAGATTCGAATATTCCGACCGCGGAAGTAACCGGCGAAATCGTGCAAATTCACGACATCGTTGCCTTGCGCCGGACGTAAGACCTTGCAAGCTGGCTGCGCGCACGCCGCAGCCGGACCGCATGCCATGCCGAGCCTCTTTCGCAAACTCGTTCTGGGTTCCCTCAAGCCGCTCCAGCGCGGCGCGCTCGAGCTGGTGCTGCCTGGCGGGTGCACCCAGTGGTTCGGTGGGCTCGACAAGCGTCTGGTCGCGCGGATCGAGATTCGCAGCGAGGGTTTTTTCCGGCGCTGCGTGCTTTTCGGGGCCATCGGCTTCGCGGAATCCTATCTCGACGGGGAATGGGAAACGCCGGACCTCGCGTGCGTGATCGCGTTCTTCATCGTCAACGCCGAGGACTCCGGCGCGATGACCACGGAGCGCGGCGTGAAGTCCGCCTTCCTGAATGTGTTCAACGCCTGCAACCGCGCGCTCCATCTACGCCGGCCCAACAGCCGCGCGAAAGCGCGCGAAAACATTCGCGAGCACTACGACCTCAGCAACGACTTCTTCAAGCTCTGGCTCGATCCGACGATGACGTATTCCTCCGCGGTTTTCGATCCGCCGACGCTTTCGCTTGAAGCGGCGCAGATCGAGAAGATCGACCGCCTCTGCCGCAAGCTCCAGATCGGCCCCCGCAATCACGTGCTCGAGATCGGCACGGGCTGGGGCGGATTCGCGATCCACGCGGCGAAGACCTATGGCTGCCGCGTCACGACGATCACGATTTCCGACGCCCAGCTCGCCGAGGCGCGGGCCCGCGTCGCCGCCGCCGGGCTCGCGGATCGCATCGACGCGAGGCTCGAGGATTACCGAAACGTCCGCGGCCAGTTCGACCGCGTCGTTTCCATCGAAATGATCGAGGCCGTCGGCGACCGCTACCTCGACGAATACTTCGCGTGCTGTCACCGGCTGCTCCATCCGCGCGGCCTGCTCGGCCTGCAAATGATCACGTGCCCGGACCGCCAGTATCGCATTCTGCGCGACGGCGTGGACTTCATCCAGAAGCACATCTTCCCCGGCTCGTTGCTCGTCTCGCAGGCGCGCGTGACCGAGGCGATCCACCGCACCGGCGCACTGAACCTCTTCGATTGGGAGGACCTCGGGCCGCACTACGCGAAGACACTGCGCCTGTGGGCGGAGCGATTCGAGGAACGGCGCGAGGCGGTGCGCGCGCTGGGTTTCGACGAATGGTTTTTGCGCAAGTGGCGTTATTACCTTCGCTACTGCGAGGCCGCGTTCGGCACGCGGCACATTTCCGTCGTGCAGGCAATCTACTCAAGGCCCGATAACCTCTCCATCCGCTCCGACATTTATGACCTGGCCCCTTGAAATTCCGCCGAGGAGGGAGACCTCATGAGCGATGCATTCTGGTATTTGATTTCCGCCGGCGCCGGCGTCGCCATGGGCATGATGGTGCTCGTGTGGCTGCTGGCGAAACGCATCGACAACGCCGGCGTCGTCGATGTCGCCTGGTCCCTCGGCTTCGCCATTCTCGCCGCGATTTATTTTTTGATCGGCGAGGGCGATCCATCGCGCAAGCGGCTCATCTGCGCGATGGTTGCAATCTGGAGCGTGCGGCTCGGCGGGTATTTGTGGATCCGCGTGGCGAAGCATCATCCCGAGGAGGACGGCCGCTACGCCGCCTTGCGCCAGCAATATCCCCGGCACACCTGGCTCATGCTTTTCGGTTTCTTCGAGCTCCAGGCGGTGCTGCTCGTCCTGCTCAGCGCCCCGTTTGCGATGGCGGCATCCAACCCCGACGCCGGCCTGTCCGCGTGGGAATGGGCGGGTGGTGCGCTCTGGCTCGTCGCGATGGCCGGGGAGGCACTGGCCGACTTTCAACTCCAACGATTCCGCTCGCAGCCCGGCAACCGTGGCAGGACGTGCCGCATCGGCCTCTGGCGCTACTCCCGCCACCCGAATTACTTTTTCGAATGGCTCGTCTGGGTCGCGTTCTTTGTTTTCGCTCTGGGCACGCCCGACGGCTGGATCACGATCTACTGCCCGGCGCTGATGCTGTTTTTCCTCTTCAAGGTGACCGGCATCCCGGCCACCGAGGCTCACGCCCTCAAGTCGCGCGGCGACGAGTATCGCGAATACCAGCGCACCACGAGCGCGTTCGTCCCGTGGTTCCCGGGAAAGAATTGAACCACGATGCACACGGAGACATTTCAATCCCGAGACCTCGGTGAACTCCGTGTCCTCCGTGGTTGAAACGTATGATCAAACTCGACGACCTTCTGTCCCGCAATCTTCTGCCCGATCCGGCGATCCGCCTCGGCATTCGCCAGCTTCTCGCGCGGAAGCTTCGCGATGAGGATCGCGGCGATGTCGAGAGCCAGCGGCGGGCATTGCTGGACTTCGCGCGGGAATTGAAAGCGAGTCCCATTGCCATCAAGACCGCTGCCGCAAACGAGCAACACTACGAAGTACCAACGGAGTTTTTCCGCCTCGTGCTCGGACCGCGCATTAAATACAGCTCCGGCCTGTGGACGCGCGGGGACGCGACGCTGGCCGAGTCCGAGGAGGCGATGCTCGCGCTCACCTGCGAGCGGGCCGGGCTTGCCGATGGAATGGACGTCCTGGAACTCGGCTGCGGCTGGGGCAGCCTCACGCTCTGGATGGCGGAAAAATATCCGCGGGCGTCGATCACCGCGGTCTCGAACTCCGCGACGCAGCGCGCGCACATCGAGGCGCAATGCCGTGACCGCGGCCTCGTCAACGTCACCGTGCTTACTCGCGACATGAACGATCTCTCGCTCGACCAGGCGTTCGACCGCGCGGTGAGCGTCGAGATGTTCGAGCACATGAAAAACTACCGGGCGCTGCTCGCGCGCATCGCCTCCTGGCTGCGGCCGGGCGGCAAGCTCTTCGTCCACATCTTCACGCATCGCGAGTTTGCCTATCATTTCGAGGGCGGCGATCCGTCCGACTGGATCACGCGCTATTTCTTCGAGGGCGGCACGATGCCTTCCGACGACCTTCTGCTCTACTTCCAGGACGATTTGAAAATCGAGGACCACTGGCGCGTGAGCGGCACGCACTACCAGCGCACCGCCGAGGCGTGGCTCGCGAACATGGATGTGAACGACGCCGCGATCCGGCCCATCCTCGCCGCGACCTACGGCGAAAAGGAGGCCGCGAAATGGCGCGCCTACTGGCGGGTATTTTTCCTCGCCTGCGCCGAGCTGTGGGGCTATCGCGGCGGCCAGGAATGGATCGTCTCGCACTACCGGTTCCGAAAATGAATCCGGTCCGGCTGCTCATGCTCCTCGCGATCCCGCTTTGCGCGCATGGGCAGTCCATCGCCGACTTCATCAAGCAGGGCGACGCCCTCGATGCCAGAAATCAAAACGCCGCGGCGCTCGAAATCCTCCTCAAGGCCGACGCGATAAAGCCGAACGACGCCGAAATCCTTCGCCGCATCGCGAAGCAATACTCGCAGCAGATGGAAGCCGAATCCACGAGCCCGGCGAACAAGGCGCTCGGCCGGCAGGCGCTCGATTATGCGAAACGCGCGAAGGCCGCGGACCCGCAAAACGCGAACGCCCGCGTCGCGCTCGCCATTTGCTACGGCAAGGTCGCGTTCCTCGAACCGGCTCGCACGAAGATCGAGTATTCGCGGCTCATCAAGGACGAGGCGGACGCCGCCATCCGGCTGGACGCCTCGAACGACTACGCGTGGCACGTCCTCGGCCGCTGGAATTACGAACTCGCCAATTTCAATCCCGCGCTCCGTTTCCTCGCCCAGGTCATCTACGGCAAATTTCCCGATGCCTCGAACGCGCGCGCCGCCGAGTGCTTTGAAAAGGCGATTGCCCTCCAGCCGGGCCGTGTGATTCATCATGTGGAACTCGGGCGCGCCTGCGCCGCGCTTGGACGGAAGGACGAAGCCCGTGCCGAGCTGAAAAAAGGCCTGGACCTGCCCTCCCGCGAAAAGGATGACGACGAAAGCAAAGACCGAGCCCGCCAGACTCTCAAAGCCTTGCGTTGACGATGGATGGCTCTGCGTTGACGAAACAACGCTTAGGGACCGCGACCAGCCATGAGGCGCGTCCTGGTGCTCACTGCGAGTTTCGGCGAGGGTCATAACACCGCCGCCCACTCGATCCGCGAGGCCCTCGAGGCCACGGCGGAGGCCGAGGTGCGCGTCGGCGATCTCTACGCCGAGGCCACCCCTTTCGTGAATTCGACGGTGAAGGTCGGCTACTCGTTCGCGATCAATCGCGCTCCCTGGATGTGGAAGCTCATCTTTTCGGGCCTCGACCGGCCCGGCTGGATGGAAAGCACGATGTGGGCGGCCGGCCCGCTGCGAAGGAAATTCAGCCGTGCGCTCGCCGATTTCCAGCCCGACATCGTCGTCTCCACTTATCCGCTCTACGGCTACCTGTTCCGTCAGATTCAAAAACGCAGGCTCGACGTGCGGATGCCGATGGTCACCGTCATCACGGATTCCGTCGGCGTGAATTCCGCATGGCACCGCTGCCTCTCCGACGCGTTCATGGTCTCCGATGCCGAGACCGCTCAGCTCCTCGTTTCGCGCAGCGTGCCGGAGGAAATCGTCCACCCGCTGGGCTTCCCCGTGGCCCGTTATTTCGCCACGGCGGAACGCTGCCCGCCGCCTGCCGAACCTCCCTGGAAGCTGCTCTTCATGCCCTCCACGCAGGTCAGCCTCGCTCTGCGGCAGATTCGCGCGCTGCTGAAGCTTCCGGGAATCGAACTTACCGTGCTGGCCGGCAGGCATGCCCGCACCTTCGACGCCGTGAATTCCGCCGGCCTCGTACGTGGGGAAAGGTGCCGGCTGATCGGGTGGACCGATGCCATGCCACGGCTGCTCTCCGAGCACCACGCCTTCGTCGGCAAGGCCGGCGGCGCCATCGTGCAGGAAGCCATCGCCGCGCAATGCCCCTTCCTCGTGAGCCACCTCGTGCCGGGGCAGGAGGAGGGAAACATCGCGCTGATCGAGCGGCTCGGCGTCGGCGCGCCCGCTCTGGGGAAGCCGGAGCGGCTCGCGGCGATCGTGGAAGAGGCATTCGACGACGACGCGCGCGTCTGGCGCGGATGGAAGGCGAATCTTGCCCGCGTCAGCAGGGCCGATGCGGCAGACCGCATTGCGCGATTCGTCCTCGACTATCCGCGAAACGAAGGGAAGCCCGTCCACTTCGCCTGATGACCGCGCTGCGCCGCTACGCGGAAATTTACGGCATCATGCTGCGCAACTCGCTCATCCGCGAGATGAGCTTCAAGGCGAATTTCCTGCTCTGGATGCTCGTCGAGTTGTTGTGGTTCCTCGGACAGATCATCTTCATCCAGGTCATCTTCGGCTTCACGGAAAGCGTCGGCGGCTGGACGAAATGGGAGATGGTGCTGCTCATCGGCACGCACCAGATCATCGCGCAAATCTTCCAGGCATTCTTCTATATGAACGTCGCAAACATCCCGGATCTCGTGCGCACGGGGAAGATGGATTTCCTGCTCATGCTGCCGGTGGATGCCCAGTTCGCCGCGTCGGCGAAGCAATTCGGCCTGGACAATCTCGTCAATGCGCTCGTTGGCGTCGCGTTCGTGTTGACGGCGATCTGGAAGCTCGGCGTGAGCGTCTCCGTCGCGCAGGTCGCGCTCTACCTTGCCTGCATCGCGTGCGGAGTCGCGGTGCACTACGGCGTCATGCTCGGCCTCTCGGCATGCAGCTTCTGGATCGTGCGGGCCGACGGGCTCATCCACGGCTACTACAATCTCTTCAACATCGGCCGCTACCCCGACGTGATCTATCGGGGGGTCTTCAAATTCGTCTTCAGTTGGGTGCTGCCCATCATCCTCGTCGCGAACGTCCCCGCCCGTGTGCTGGCGCGATTCGCGGAATCCCCCGGGCCGGCCATCCTGCAGCTCTTCGCAGTCACCGCCGGCCTGCTTGCGGTCACGCGGTTCGTGTGGCAGGCCGCGCTGCGCCGCTACGGCAGCGCCAGTTCGTGAAGTCGGCTACTTCCCGCCCGTGCTGAGAATATTCCGCGCGGTCTGGCCCGGGATCTCGAACGTGCCGCCGGCGAGGATCGCGCCGTTCGGCAGCGCGGCGAGGCTGCGCACCGAGCCGGAGCCGGCATTCCCGGAAGTCAGGGGTGCGTCGAGCGTGCTGTCGGAATTGAACCGGGCGAGGTTGCGGCGCGGCACGCTGCCGATTTGCGAAAACTCCCCCGCGATCACGATCCTGCCGCCGGACTGCACGGCGATGGCATAGACCGGTCCGTTCGGGCTCTGCCCCGCATTGAATGCCGGGTCGATCCGCCCATCCGTCATGTAGCGCACGAAATTCTGCAACGACTGGCCCTGCGCGCTGGTGAAATATCCGCCGACAAGCAGGTTGCCATTCGGATCGACGGCCAGCGCATAGACCGCGCCGTTCACGCCGTCGGAAGATTCGGCGAAGAACTTCGGGTCGAGCGTCCCGTCGGCTGCGATGCGCGCGAGATTGGATCGCGGCAGGCCGTTCACCATCGTGAATCGCCCGCCGATCGCCACGCCGCCGTCCGGCATGGCGACGACCGCGTAAATTGACCCGTCCACGCCCTCGCCGCCCGTGAAGACCGACTGCGATGCGTCCGAAACCTTCTTTGGCTTGTTTTGCAGGCCATCCTGCTGCGCGAGCTTGCGGGCGCTTTCCTCGGCGTCCCTCCCGGGCGTGATCGACAGGCCATTGTGCCGGGCCAGATCCGCCGCGCTCTGCTCGGGATCCTTGCCGGCCTGGATGGCGACGCCATTCTGCCTGGCGAGATTCTCGGCGCTTTGATCCTGATCGCTCGCCGGCTGGATCGCATCGCCCTGCTGCTTCGCGAGGTCCTCGGCGCTCTCGTCCTGCGTGCCGGTTTGTTCGCCGAGTATCTCATCGGCGAGCTGCTCCGCGCTTTCCTCCGCATGGACGCGGCAGGCCAGCGGCACGGCGACGAAAAACATGGCGAGAAGGATGCCTGCGGGGATGCGCTTCATTCTCCCCAGTCCACCCTCGCAGGATCGGAAAATCAAGCGTCGAAGCATGCGCGGCTAGAGCGGCTCGATGTAGTCGAGATCCTTGCCGAACGTTTCCTCCAGCCCCGCGAGCGCCCACAGCGCGATGCCGATGCATGCGACGCCGACGAGGATCGCGGCGGGAATCCGGTCGCCAAGGGCCATGGCCAGCCCCTGGAAAGCAAGCGTGATGAGGGTCGTCGAGGCGCGCACGAAATTCGGAACCGTCGTCGCAACGGTCGAGCGAAGGTTCGTTCCAAACTGCTCCGCCGCGATGGTGATGAACACCGCCCAGTAGCCGATGCCGACGCCGAGCAGAAACATCACGCCGTAAAAGAAACCCGCTGACACGCCCCGGCAGCAAAAATACGCGATCATCCCCGCCAGCGTGAGCAGCACGAATCCGAGCACCACGCGCTTGCGCGAGCGCAGCCATTGGCTGAGCAGGCCGCTCGCGAAATCGCCGAAAGTGAGGCCGACATAGACGAGCGCGACGGAGTTGCCGGCCAGGATCGGCTCCCTCACGCCCAGGGCGTGGCCAAATTCGGGTGAAAGCAGCGCGAGGATGCCGACGACGAACCAGCTCGGCAGGCCGATGAGAATGCAGCGGGCATATTTTCCAAATCGCCGGCGGTCCGTGAACAGCGCCAGAAATCTGCCGCGCGCGACCGCGGGCCCCGACCGCTGCAGCGCGCGAAACATTCCCGACTCCGCCACGCTCAGGCGCAGGACAAGCAGCGCGAGCCCCATTCCTCCGCCGATATAGAACGCCATGCGCCAGTCGGTGGTCTTTGCGACGAAGTTGCCGACGATCGCGCCGGTCACGCCGACCGTTGCGACCAGCGTCGTGCCGTAGCCGCGGGTCTCCTTCGACAGCACCTCCGACACGAGCGTGATGCTGCCGCCAATCTCGCCGGCGAGGCCCACCCCGGCGATGAAGCGCAGCGCGTAGTAGGCCGGCAGCGACGTGACCGCGCCGTTGAAGAGATTCGCGAGGGAATACAGCAGGATCGAGCCGAAGAGCACGTGGAGGCGGCCCTTGCGGTCGCCGAGAATGCCGAAGGCGATGCCGCCCGCGAGCATTCCAAGCATCTGGACATTCAGCAGCCACAGGCCGTGATTGACGAGCTGCTCGCCGGCCAGGCCCAGGGCCGTGAGGCTGGGCACGCGCACAATGCCGAAGAGCGTGAGATCGTAAATATCGACGAAATAGCCGAGCGCGCCGACGAGAACGGCGGGCTGGAGAACTTCGCGGAAAATGGATCGGGAATTCACGAGCGCGGAGTGGTTAACGAATTTGCCCGCGACGCTCAATGCGGATCGTCCGGCGCAGGCTTGCAATCGCCGGGCCGCTCGCGGATATTCGCGGCTCCGCGCACCGGTAGCTCAATTGGATAGAGCGCTGCCCTCCGAAGGCAGAGGTTGTGGGTTCGACCCCCGCCCGGTGCAGAATAGCTGCTTTTTGGCGATGGGGATTCTTCCGCGTCCACCCTGCCGGGCCCTTGCGCGGAGTGGGATTCAGCCCTGGCAGCCGCGCCTGTCGCTGGTAAGCAGCCAATCCGTCGCGCATCGCTTCAAGTCGCCGCCGCTTCGGAGGCCGAGCTTCGCTTTGATGCGCTGTTGATGCGTCTCGACGGTCTTCGTGCTGATTCCCAAGCCGTGCGCCACCGCGGCGTTTCGAGCGCGCATAGCGGTTCTGATTGCGAGGCTGCAAGCCTCGCTGCACACGCTAAAAGCGTATGCTCCCCATTCATCTCATGCGACCACTCCACCCACAATAGAGCATTTGAATGTATAGTGCACACATAGCCGGCATGATGAAAAAAAGCCATTTGCGTCGGCGGGAGAGACAGCGGCGAGGGCATCGCGGATGGCGGCAAGCAGAGCGGGTTGTGAGCGTGCGCGAGCACT
>JAQTOP010000126.1 GCA_028713285.1 Terrimicrobiaceae bacterium | reverse complement strand
CCGCGAAACACAAACTCCTCGGTGAGCGGAGCCGCGATGACGGCAAGGGCAACCGCAGACGCTTTATCCATGGGGCCGAGCGGGCCGCCGAGATATTGCACCATCCCGTCGCTGTCGCTCACGGGATGCCCCAGATACGTCGCGAGCTGCTCGAGCACGGCCGCCACCGGATACGTCGCAGCGAAGCATACCGCCCCCGCCGCCAGCACGCGAAGCGGCTGCGGCGGTGCGAGCCCGAACACCCGCACAGGCGGCAGGCCGCGTCCGGTCAGGAACGCGAGCAGGAGACCGAGCATCACGAGGTAGAGCGCGATCCCGCCCTGCACGGTGTCCTGCGTAACCGCCTCCGGCTCGCCGCCGCCGGTGAGGATCGAGAGCAGGAAATAAAGTCCCAGCAACCCGGCGAAGACCGCGTCGCCGGCGCGCCAGTCCGCCGGGAACACGCGCCCGCCGAGACCGCCCGGCGTGCCGCGCAGCATCGCCCACCAACCCGTCAGACCCAAACCGCACCAGACAATCAATGCCACGGACACGCGAACTTACGGGGCAAAAAACGGAGGCAGCAAATAGACCCGGCCCGGCTTGAGATCGGGCAGGCCTTGCAGCAGGTCGATCTTGATATCCGCCTTCGCCTGCGACGATTGGCCGAAGAGCTGGAAGAGGTTCGAGAACGAAAACGCGCGCTTGTAGAGCACGACCGATGCGCCCTGCGCTCCGCTCAGCTCGCGAGCCTTGTCGTAGGCATCCTCGATGTAACCCAGTTGATCGACGAGCTTCGCCTGATACGCGTCGGTGCCGCTAAGGATGCGACCGTCGGCGATGCCGCTGCGCAGCGAGGCCTCATCGAGCTTGCGGGCCTTTGCCACGATGCCAACGAACTTCCCGTAGCTCTGGAGCACGAGACCCTGCACATAGGCCTGCTCCTCGGGCGTCATGTCACGCGCGCCGTTGAGCAGGTCCTTGAACTTGCCGCTCTTGAAGACCACCGCCTGGAGGCCGATTTTGCCGAAGAGCTCCCGGTAGTTGAGCGTGGAAATGATCACGCCGATGCTGCCCGTGAAGGTCGTCTCGTTGCACATCACCCAGCTCGAGCCGCACGCCGCGTAATACGCGCCCGACGCGCCAATGCTGTTCATGAAATAGACGACCGGCTTCCGGCGCGCGAATTTCTGGATCTCGTGATAAATCGCATCCGAGGCCGTCACTTCGCCACCGGGGGAATCCACGCTCATCACGACGGCCTTGATCGAGGGATCGTCCGCGGCCTGCCGGAACGCGGCCTTCAAGTCCTGCACGAGCGAGTCGCCGAGCGCGCCCGACGCGCCGTAGGCGATGATGCCTTCGAGCGGGATCACCGCGATCTTGCCGGGCCCCTTGCCCCCGGCGAGGACCTGCTCCTCGAATTTTTTCTCCGGCTCGGCCCTCACCACGCTCCGGGCCGCCTTCGTGCCGAGGCCGAGAAGCAGCAGGCAGATCACAAAAATGCTCACGCAGAGCGCCAGGAAGAGCGCAAGGATCGCGCAGCCCGATTTTTTCATTTCGCGACGAAGGTGCCCCATTTGCCATCGCGCCACAAGGCCGGGTTTCGAGGCACGCCTTGCCTCGTCACAAGCCTGTGAATAACATGGCAACAACTTCGCGTCTTCTCTGGTACTTGCTCACAGCGAGGCTGGGAATAGTTTGCGAATCGCGAATTCTAACAAAGTGACACTCAACGAGATAAAGGATGCCAGTGCCGCCCTTGGCATGACCCCCTCGCGGTCGCTCGGACAGAACTTTCTCTTTGATCAAAACCTGGCCCTCTGGATCGTCTCGCGGCTTGCCATCGAGCCCGGCGACCATGTTGTCGAGATCGGGCCGGGCCTCGGATCGCTTACGGAATTGCTCGTCGATCAAGCGCGCGCCGCAGGCGTCGTGGCGCTCACGCTCATCGAGAAGGACGGCCGCCTCGTCGGGCACCTGCGCGGGCGATTCGCGGGACCGGATGTCGAGGTCGTGCATGGCGATGCGGTGCAGTTCGACACGCGGCGGCTGCTTGGACGCGGACGTTTGAAGATCGTCGGCAACCTCCCCTATTACGTCTCGACGCCGATCATCGACCGCTTCGCGGATCCGCTGCTCGCGCCCGCACGGCTCGTCTTCACGCTCCAGCGCGAACTGGCGGAACGCCTGAACGCCCGCCCGCGGACGAAGGAATACGGCGCGATGACAGTGTGCCTCGGCCGCCGCTGGGCGGTCCAATACCTGCGCACGCTGCCGGCGGGCGTGTTTCATCCCGCGCCGAAAATCGCGTCCGCGGTCGTGATGCTCAAGCCCCGAGCCGATGTGCCGGCGTGCGACGACGCGCTCTTCGAGCGACTCGTGCGGGGCGGGTTCTCCGAGCGGCGGAAGCAGTTGCGCAAAAACCTCGAACGCGTCGAGCCGGGCCACGACTGGCGCGAGCGCCTCCGCTCGCTCGATCTGCCGGAGACGGTGCGCGCCGAGGAACTCGACCTGAGCCAATGGACGCGACTGGCGCAGGCCATCGATCCAACCTTTGCGCAGCACGGAACGGAGCTGTTCGACGTCGTCGATGAAAAGGATGGCGCCATTGCCACGCTGCCGCGGGATGAGGTCCACGCCCGCGACCTGCGCCACCGCGCGATCCACGTAATGCTCTTCAACCGCGCCGGCGAAATCTTTCTACAAAAGCGCTCGATCTGGAAGGATCGCAATCCCTCGCAATGGGACAGCGCAACCGCCGGCCACGTCGATGCGGGCGAGACCTACGAGCAGGCGGCCCGCCGCGAGCTCATGGAGGAAATCGGCGCGGAGGTCGGCGCGCTCACCCCCGTCTGCAAGCTCGGCTGCGGCTCGGAGACCGGCTGGGAATTCCTGCAAATCTACCGCGCCGAACATGAAGGGCCGTTCCGCTTCGCCGCGCAGGAGGTGGAAGGCGGCCTGTTTTTTCGCGTCGAGCAGGTGGTCGCCTGGCTTGCGCGGCGGCCGGAGGATTTTACGCCGATCTTCCGCATGGCCTTCCCGCGCGTGCTCGCCAGCCTCGGGTGATCTCGAACAAAGTTGCGCACATCGCGCTTGCCCGCGGACCGCGGACTTGCAAGACCTTTGCCAATCCCCATGGCAAAACCCTCCACGAAAAAATCCGTCGGTCACCTCGCTCACACCAAAGCGGCTCAGGCCCCGGGACTGCCGGGCCGGTTCCTGCGTCCGATCAAGATCACCATGCTCGGAGCGGGGAGCGGCTTCACCCCGCGCCTCGTCAACGATGTGCTGAAAACTCCCGGCAATCTCGGCGGCATCATCGCGCTGGTCGATATCGACCGTTCCCGTCTGCGCACAATGAAGCAGCTCATCGAGAAGCTCATCGCGAAAGTCGGCGCGAAGGGGTGGAAAGTCATCGCATCGGAAGACCGCCGGACCGTGCTGAAGGGCAGCGACTACGTGGTCAATTGCATCGAGGTGAGCGGGCTGGAATGCGTCCGCCACGACAACGATATCCCGGCCAAATACGGCGTCACCCAATGCATCGGCGACACGATCGGGCCCGGGGGCCTGTTCAAGGCGCTGCGCACCATTCCCGTTTTCCTCGCGGCGCTCGAGGATGCCGGGCGGCTTTGCCCGCAGGCCATCGTGCTGAATTACACGAATCCGATGAGCATGATGTGCCTCGCCGCGGGCCGGACTTCGAGCATGCGGGTCGTCGGCCTTTGCCACTCGGTGCAGGGCACCAGCGCCCTCCTTGCCCGGCGCGCGGGCGTTCCGATTGAAGAAATGGAATGGGAATGCGCCGGGATCAATCACCTCGCATGGTTCGTGAAGCTGAGGCATCTGGGCAGGGATCTGTATCCCGCGCTCAATCGGCTGGCGCGCGCCGACCTGGCGGGCCGCCCGGCGAATCCCGACGACGCGAAGGATTTGGTCCGCAAGGATCTGATGCTGCACTTCGGCGCGTTCATCACGGAATCCAGCGGCCACGTTTCCGAATATCTTCCCTACTATCGCAAGCGCCCGGACCTGCTGGCGAAATACTGCCGGGGCGGCTACGACGGCGAATCGAGTTTTTATGCGGACAACTGGCCGACCTGGCGAAAGGCTGCGGATGCGGGCCGGCTGGCCATGCTGCGCGGCAGGGAACCCATCGACTGGGAGAGAAGCTGGGAATATGCGAGCTGGATCATCGAAGCGCGCGAAAAAAACACGCCCTTCCGAATCCATGGCAATGTCATGAATCACCTGGACGGCGCCAGCGCCCTCATCACGAATCTCCCAGCGAATGGCTGCGTCGAAGTCGCGTGCTTCGTCGATGGCAACGGCGTCCAGCCCGCCCGCTTTGGCGCGCTCCCGGCGCAGATGGCCGGCGCTTGCGTATCAAACATGAGCATGTTCGACCTCGGGGCGACGGCCGCCATCGAGCGCAGCAAGGAAGCCGCGATCCATTCGCTTTTGCTCGATCCCCTCACCGCGACGATTTGCAGCCCGGCGGAAATCAAAAAAATGACGCTGGAGCTGTTCGCCGCCGAGAAGGCATTCCTGCCCGGGTATCGCTAAGAAGCCAGCGAAGCACTGATTGGAAAGAATACGATCTCAGTCCGTCGTCATCTTCTCCACTTCACGCTGGCAGCCAGAGACTTTGGAAGTCGTTCGATTTCCGTTCGCTCCAGCGATAAATTCGCGTGCTGTAGCCGCGCAGGATCGAGATCGTCTGCTCGCTCACATTCCGGAAGTCCTCATCGCTTTCGTCGTCGAGCGGATCGGGGACGCGCAGATCATTCATTACGACGACCCGCTCAGCCTCCGGCCTCGATTCCTGAAGCTCCATCCATGTAAATGAAATCAATTTCGCTGTCTGGGGGGTGGGCGCGCTCACGAGCTTGATCAGGCGCTCGCGCCGCTTCGGCAGCGGGATCGCAAAATCGATCGGGTGATCGATCGTACGACCCGGGATACTGATGTTCGCGTTGTAGGCCACCTGGTGTTGGTCGAGAAATTCGGCGACCATCTCGAAGAAGTCCGTGAATCGGTGCGGGACCGCACTCATCCACAAGTCATTCAGCCGAAGAACGGCCGTCAGGAGGAAGTGCAACCGTTGCGGCAGATTGGATGCCGTCGCCGTCGTTTCGAGCTGCCCGTTCCGAAAGCGCACTCCGCATCCGGCGGTCGCCCTCTGGATGATCGTCTGTCGCCGTTCGGATTCCTCGATCCGGACCCCGAGATCGCTTAACACCTCCAGCGTGTGACCCCCATCGTGCAGCAACACTTCCCCATTCGCGGCGGGGTCAAGGTGGACCTGAATCCCGTCGTGAAACGGGTCGAGAAACGGCGTGCTGACCACCTGCGCGGCACCGCGATCAAATGCCGTGATGCGCTCGCGCAGCCACTCCGCATACTGTGCGGCGGGATTTACGGGATTGATAACGCTCTCCATATTAGAAAAGGCTCAATTGGATGCCAGCCGCAAAACGAGCGTGAATCTCCTTGAGGAAACGTTCCAACGTTCCCTCGGGATTCTCAACGTCATACCAATCCACCGGTTCCGCAAACGCGAGACCATGGCCTTCCCGATACACATGGAGATGAGGCTGGTTGCGAATCTCAGTTCCGTCCGGATTGGTGTGATACGGAGCGCCATCCAGCCGGACCAAGCCAATACTGCGATCCTGCGTTCGCAGGTGCAGGCGGATTTCCCAAGGATTCCGCTTAAGAGATAGCGTGAATTGGATGCGCCCGTCCTCCACGGCAACCAGCAGTTCATCCTGCCGACGGTTATCCAGCCATTCGAAGACTTTGTCGCGAACGGCGCGCTTCAAGAGCGCGATCAGGCGGTCCGCTTGTTCCTGCGTGAGCATTGATGGTGCGAGGAGTTATGGAGATTGTGGTTGAAGCGTTCGCTCATTGAGCGGCGGAAGCGAGTTCACGATCTTCATCGTCTTCATGCTCACCCGCACCACTCGCTTGAGCAGATCCACGATGTAGCGCGGCTGCCCGTGCTCCCGCGCCCAGTCGTTCGGGTCATTGCGGATGCCGCTGTCCTTGTCCATGGTCACCTGGTAGCGCTCCATGATCCACTCGATGGAGGGTTTGCCGTTCACCACATAGTCGTAGGCTTCCAGCGGGATGCCGGTGAGCGTGAGGTGGCT
Source organism: Terrimicrobiaceae bacterium (assembly GCA_028713285.1). Lineage (GTDB taxonomy): Bacteria > Verrucomicrobiota > Verrucomicrobiia > Chthoniobacterales > JAATET01 > JAATET01. The sequence continues at coordinate 1,066 of JAQTOP010000126.1, read as the reverse complement.
GTTGTAGATGATGGCCGTCTTGTCCACCTGCTTGTCCTTGCGGCCAAAGGTCATCTTCTGCACGAGAAAATCCTTCGCCGGGTCCAGCGCCAGCGCGGCGGTGTGCTCCGCCACGGGCCACGGCTCCACGCTCTCGTAGCCGAGGTGCCAGCGGGCGAGGTCGCGGCCTGCCTTGCTGAATTTCCAGAAGTCCGCCGTCTCCCGCGTGAAGGGGATGCGCGGCAGCATCTTCTTCAAGTCGCTGGCAAAGCGCGCCCGATACTCCGGCGAATGCAGCACGCCATACACGTAGTAAAAGATGTCCTCCTTCGTGACCTTCGCCTCATACGCCTTGCGGAAATCCGCGAGGATCGCATCCGTGATAGCGCTCCTCCGCCGGTAGCCGCCCACCAACTCGCCCTCCTGCTGCTTACTGATCAGATCGAACTGCTTCGGCCTCTTCTTCTCCTCCTCCGTTTGCTCGGCCTTCTCGTCGTCCTTTTCGTAGAGGTAGAGGGGGAAGCACTGGCTCGCTCCGTTGGAGTCAGCCATATGCAAGTCGGGCACCATGTCGGAGATTAGGCAGGAAAAATCTCTTCGATTCCCTGGGCTAGTGACGCAAATTACCACATTCTCCAAAGATGCTTTCGGAAAGATTTTAGGTATCTGCCCCTGCAACTCATTGAAGTGCCTGTCAAAATACACTGCCTGTCTTGAGAAAGGTCGGTAAAGGGCCTCGCGCATCGAATCTGTATTGAATCGACGCTTCTTGCCCTTGCTAAGGTCGCTCTTTAATTCACGCGACCAAGAGATTTTCTTCGGGTCGGAATCGATGAACTTGTCAACAAGCTCGACGAGCTCGGCTTTAAGCTTTCCAGTGCTTGCCTGCACAAAGCACTCGACCTGTTCATTGTAAAAGTCGATCATCGCCCCCATCCGCGACGTGACTGCCGCTTTAGAGTAGAAGCTATCCCAAAACCTCTGATTTGGCATGGGATATGCTAATTTATTGGGATGCTGCGACTTAGCGAGACGGAGTTGGATGTTCTCAGTGACCTTGTGCCCGATTTTGAGCCGAGTCCGAAGG
>JAQTOP010000030.1 GCA_028713285.1 Terrimicrobiaceae bacterium | reverse complement strand
GGACTCGGCTCAAAATCGGGCACAAGGTCACTGAGAACATCCAACTCCGTCTCGCTAAGTCGCAGCATCCCAATAAATTAGCATATCCCATGCCAAATCAGAGGTTTTGGGATAGCTTCTAGTCTCTCCGGATTTAACCTGCCGCCAGGCCGACTGCCTGAACTCACTAAAGCATAGTGGGATCACCCCGGCCCAATCGAAAATATAATGGCTCGGAACGATTCGCATCTGCGTTTTTTAGACTACCTTCGCGGCATTGCGATTGGACTCGTCGTCCTCTACCACTGTTTTGGAGTATCGTCCGGCGTCGATCAACTTAGGTGGAACGGCTGGTCTCGAAACTTTGATGAGCCGCTCGGATTCTGGTTGCTATTGCCCGCCTCCCTTGGGTGGGCCGGCGTCGCGATCTTCTTTGTTGTCAGCGGCTTTTGCATTCATCTGAGCTTCGAACGATCCCGCCAGAAGAGCATTTCGGAGTTCTATCTTCGCCGATTCTTCCGCATCTATCCGCCGTATCTCGTCGCGTTGTTTGTATTTTCGTTCGTTTATCCCTGGCATGCCATTTACCTCGACTCTTTCTCAAGCTACGCCCAGTTCGGCACCCACCTATTGCTTATCCAAAATGTCGATCCGAGATCGGTATTTGGGATCAACCCATCCTTTTGGAGCATCGCGATGGAGTTCCAATTGTATTTGCTCTATCCGGCGCTCCTTTTCATCGCAGGGAAGTTCGGGTGGAAGGCCGCACTCTGGATCACTGGAATCATCGAGATCGGATTGAGAGCGGGCTCCGGGCTGTGGGGTATTGCGTATGACGGCCCGCTTCCCGCCTGGCTCACGGGAACGCCGCTTTTTTATTGGTTCAGTTGGTCCCTGGGAGCTTACGTGGCGGAGGCGTTTTTGAAGGAACAAAAACTTTCCGCGACAAAGCTTCCGATTTTCTTCTGGTCCGCGTTGATGCTCTGCTTCTATTTCATAAAACCCCTTTCCGCATTTTGCTTCCCACTGGCCGCTCTGGCCACCGCTCAGCTAATTACATGGCTAATCTATTCGAAAGATTGCAGATTCCCCGATTTCCCGCTTTCTCGATTTGTTCGCCATCCGCTTCGTGTTGTCGGAGTCATGAGTTTCAGCATTTACCTGATTCATCAACCGATTCTCGGTCTCGTCCCCCGCGCCCTTGAAAAGGGACTTCCATCCGTCCATTTCCAGCCGGTTGCGATTTATATACTTTGCCTCGGAGCATGCGTCCTGATCGCGCTCGCATCCTGGTGCTTTTATACCCTCCTCGAGCTTCCGAGCATTCAGGCGGGCAAATGGTTGATACAGAGGGCGAGAATGGCCGGAGCATTGGGCTCGCCCACCATTGGCCCAACGGCATGATCCAAAATTATTCTCATGCGGCGGGAATGGCGCCCGCCCTTTCCCAACCGCTGAATCCTACCGCATCTGCGGAGAAAAAGGTCTCGCGAGCGCGCCGTCTTGTTTACTTCGGCCACATGCCCGGCGAGGGCACCGGCAGCCCGATCATTGTCTATCGCCATCTTCTTCGTCTTGCATCGCAAGGATGGGACGTGCAGATCGTGCCTGAGTGGGGACAGGATACCGCAGTTTGCACCCGGAACGGCTGGCCGGCGCTTACCTTGAGCCACCGCAAACCCTGGTGGCCTCCGTTCGATCCAAACAATGCGCTTTCGAGGAACTTGCGAGCCTGGCTGTGGGCTGGGGAAATCCGAAGTCTCATGGACACTCCACCGGACGCGGTGCTGACGTATCTTTCCGCATTCAGCGACACGCTCTCGCTGGCGGCTGTGGGATTCGCCCGCCGCTACCGCCTGCCGCTCGCCACAATCCATCACGATGATGTGCGCTGCTTTGCAAAGAATCCCGAAGACGGTTCGCGCGCTCACAAGCGCTACGAGTGGATTTTGAGGAACTCACGGAAGGCGCTTTTCGCTTCCCCGGCTCTCGCCGCGTGCTACCGCCTAAAACAGGAGACGGTGACCGTGCTGCCGCCCATTCCCGAAGGATGGAACTCGCCTGCAACGTGGCAGCCGATCCGCGCCGCAGCGACGCGCATTTACTACGCCGGCGCGATCTGGCCTGCACAATTCGCTCTTCTCGCACGGATATCGCGAGCGCTGGACGCCGCGGGCGCGCGGCTCGTTGTCCTTAGCAAAGAGACGCCGGAACTTCGCGCCTTTCTGGATGCGGAGAGCATGGAATGGGTGAAACCCTTTGCATCGAACCGTGAAGCGCTCAATCACCTTGCGCACCGTGCCAGCGGATTGGTCGTTTCCTATGCCGATGCCGTCGGCGAAATGCCCTGGATCGAGTCGAGCTTCCCAAGCAAGTTTATCGAGTATTCGCATCTTGGCCTGCCGTGCGCAATCGTTTCCCCAGCGGAAAGCGCAATCGGGCGTTGGGCCGCGCAGGAATCGTATCCGGACTTTTTCCTCCCCTGCCAGATGGAAGCCCTCACCCACTGGGCGGAATCGTTGAAAAGTGCGGAAGGCTGGAAGGCCTCCGCCGCCCCGCTCGCGGCGCATGCTCGCGGAATGTTCAATCCGGATGCAATCCAACGCCAGTTGGAGGAAATTCTCCTTAACTAAGGCCCGCCCTCCCGGAATCTCGCAAACCATCGTGACCACCCAAACCGCCATTCCCGTCGCACTGATCGGCTGCGGAGCTGTTTCGCAGGCATTCTACCTGCCGACATTGCGCGCGCTGTCCGCGACTGGCGAGTTCGCCGTCCATTCATTGATCGATCCCAGCGCATCCGCGCGGGCGCCCCTCGCCGAGGCGTTCCCTCGTGCGGGCCAGTTCACCACCCTCGCCGACGCGGAAATGCCGGCTGGCGGCCTGGCGATCGTCGCGACGCCGCCGCGTTTTCACGCCGGGCAGACGCTGGAATCGTTCGCACGCGGCTGGCATGTGCTCTGCGAGAAGCCGATGGCTTCGGCCTCCGCGGAATGCGAAAAGATGATCGCGGCCGCCGAGTCCGCGCAGCGTCTTCTCGCCGTGGGACTTTACAAGCGGTTCTTTCCATCGAGCCGCTATCTCAAGGACTTGATTGCCGGCGGCCAGCTTGGGGTGTTGCGTTCGTATTCCATTGTCGAAGGCGGGCCGTTCAAATGGCCTGCGGCGACGCCCTCGTTTTTCAACAAGGCGCAGACGCCCGGCGGGGTCCTGCTCGACATCGGCGTCCACGTGCTCGACCTGCTCGTGTGGTGGGCCGGCGAGCCGGAGTCGCTGGATTACGCCGACGACGCGATGGGCGGGCTGGAGACAAACGCCCGTGCCACCCTCACCCACCGCGGCGGCGCACAGGGCATGATTCGCCTCAGCCGCGATTGGAGCACGGCAAACGAGTATCGCTTTGAATTCGAACACGGCCTCGTCTCGTGGAAGGTCAACGACGCGAACAATCTCACCGTCCAGCTCGCCGGCACGTCCGCCGCGCTGCGTGCGCAACTCGTCACACCGCTAAGATCGAATCTGAACGGCGCCGAGCCGCAGCCGCTGGCGACCAATCCGCAGAGCTTCATCGCGCAGCTTCAAAATGTCGCCGCTGCCATTCGCGGCACTCAACCCCTCCTGATTCCCGGCGCCGAGGGCATCCGCTCGCTGCGTTTGATCGAGACATGCTATCGCGAGCGAGAGGTGCTCGATCAGCCCTGGTTCACCCCCGTCGAGTCGAACCGGGCGCAGGAACTCGCCGTCCAATCATGAAAGTCGCAATCATTGGCGCAAACGGCTTCATCGGCAGCCGGATCGTCGAGCAATTTTATCTCAACGGGACGCACACTGCAATTCCCGTGGTTCGCAAGCCCGCGAGCCTGGCGCTTCCTTCGCGATTCGCGATCGGGTGGCGTCTGGGCGACGCGCTCGACAGCGGCTCGCTCGCAGCGGCGCTGAACGGCTGCGAGGCGGTCGTTCATTGCGCGATTGGCGATCCGCGGCAGATCGAGCAGATGCCAGCCGTCCTTTGCGAGGCGGCGGAGGCAGCCGGCGTGAACCGCGTCGTTTACCTTAGCAGCGCTTCGGTGCATGGACAGAACGCGCCGGACGGATCGTCGGAGGAATCCCCGCTGCACGAGACGCACTCGATCGAATACAACAACGCCAAAGTCCGCGCCGAGAATGCGTTTTTCTCCGAGGCCACAAAGCGCGGCATCGAAGGTTACGCGCTCCGGCCCGGTGTGGTTTACGGTCCGCGTTCGCGCTGGATCGCCGACCTTGCGGCCGAGTTGCGCGGCGGACGTGCGTGGCTGTATGAAGGCGGCACGGGGATTTGCAACGGGATCTATGTGGACAACCTCATCGCCGCCATCGGGCTCTGTCTCGAAGCCAAATCCGGCGCGGGCCAGGCGTATCTGGTGGGCGACCGGGAGACGACCTCCTGGGCGGACTTCTACCACCTCGCAGCGGATTCGCTGGGCGTGCCGCGGGCAAGCATTCACCGGCTTCCCGAGCTGCCTGTCTTTCGGAAGCCATTTCGCGAGCGCGTCGAGAACGCGGTCGCCCAGCCATGGGTTCAATCGCTGCTTCCTGCCGTGCCCGGCAAGGTGAAGCAGGTGACGAAAACGCTGCTCTCCTCCTGGAACCCGCCCCGCAGCCCGGACGCATGGTCGCTCCCCTCCTCCCCGCAACCGCGGATCACCGAAGAAATGGCACTGCTCCAGCAATGCCACTGCAAACTGCCGCACACGAAAGCGGCCCAAACCCTGGGTTACGAACCGCCCGTGCCATTCGCCGAGGGAATGCGCCGGAGCTTCGCGTGGCTCGAATTCGCAACAAGCCCCTCATGAAGTTCAGCATTCTCATCGCGGCCTATCGCGCAGGCCGATATATTGGCAAAGCGCTCGAAAGCGTCCGCGCCCAGGCCTGTGCCGATTGGGAAATCGTGGTCGTCGAAGACGGCTCGAATGACGAGACCGAGAGCATCACACGCGCCTTCGCAGCCTCGGTCTCGCAGACGGTTCGCTATGAAAACCTCGGAGAGAACCGCGGTGTCGCCGCCGCGCGCAATCGTCTTCTCCAACTCGCCAGGGGCGATGTGCTGGCATTCCTCGACGCGGATGACTGGTGGACGCCCAACCACCTCGACGCGGTCAGCACCACCCTCGCCGGCGGCGCGGATGTCGCAATCGCGGGCATTCAGATTTTCAACCTCGACGCGGAAGAGCCACTGGAGGCGTATTCCCCTCCGGCCCGGTTGTTTGCAAATCCCGTGCGGACCCTGTTCGATCGCAGCGTCGTCATGACCTGCACGAGCGTGGCCTTGCGCCGCGGGATCGTCGAACGGGTGGGAGGATTCGACCCGGCGTTTCGAATCGGGGAAGATCGCGACTACTGGCTGCGTTGCGCGCTGGCGGGAGGGCTCTTTGCCCATTCCGCATCCGTCTCGTGCTATTACGCAAAGCACGCTTCGAGCACGATGATGAAAACATTGCTCTGGGCGCAGCAGGAGGTCGCATTTTACGAGAAATACCAGGACCTTGCCGCGGCGCCCGCCCGCCTCCGCAGACGGCGCCTTTCGGAAACTTTGCTCAGCTACGGACGCCTCACGCGAGCCTCGGATTCGTCTTCCAGTTCGCGCGCACTTTGGCGCGCATGGAAGCTGACCCCCCTTCGCCTCGCGATCCTTCCCCAGCTTCTTTTTTCGCTCGGCAAGGGCTTCCACTGCCAATTCCGAACCCGCCAGGTCGCTCCCCAACCGGTCTCCCAGTAGTCCTTCCGCGAAAGCCTCCGCAACCAGACGCACTTCCTCCCCCCTGGGAGAGGCGCCGGCCGCGGACGCGCGTCCCGAAAAACCCACACCCTTCGCACGATGGAAAATCCAAGTGCCGAATACATGAAATCCCAGGCAGATCAAAACTATCACCTCCAGCGAGTCGATATCCTGCGCGGCGTCGCGATCCTTCTCGTCCTGATGAATCATTACTGGGCTGCGGCAACGCAGGGCCTGATGCATGCGGGCCTCGCAATACCCGGCGGATGGCTGCGGGCGACCCTGTTTCCGATGGAGTTCGGATTTCTGGGCGTAAAGCTCTTCTTCGTAGTATCTGGATTTTGCATCCACCTTTCCTACCTGAAATGGGTTGAAAAGAATCGGACAGCGGCCCTGCCGAAATTCCTCCCGCTTTTCTTCTGGCGCCGGTTCTTCCGAATCTATCCCCCTTATCTCCTCGCCCTCCTGCTGTTCTGGGTGTGGAACTTTCGTTCCGAGCTGAACCTCCGCGCGGTCTGGCACCTGGCCGTCCATGCCAGCCTGCTGCATTCCTTGTCGCAGCCCTTTTTCTACGAAATCAACTGGTCCTTCTGGAGCATTGCCGTGGAATGGCAGCTCTATCTAATCTACCCGCTCTTTCTCCTAATGACTCGCTGGAAGGGAACTTCCGTCGCCTTCCTGATCGCGGGCTCCGTGGCCACCATCGTCACCTTCTTCGGCGGATATGTGACGGATTCTTTTCTTCTTCTGCATTCGCCATTTGCCTACTGGCTGGAGTGGTGCGTCGGCGCCCTCGTCGCGGATCACTTCGTCAACAAGGGGCCGCGAGTGCCATTTGCCAAACTGCTCCTTGCCGTCTCCGGCATCGTGATGGCCGTGTCGATGTCGCAGCACCTCGCCTATCAGTATATCTATTTCGGCGGCACCGCATTTTTCGCCCTGCTCATTCACCTCGCGGTGAGTTCGAAAAAGCCGGTTCCGGAAATCCTGAAACCGGTCGCCGCTCTCGGAATCATTAGTTACTCCGTCTATTTGCTTCATCAGCCATTGATCGTGTGGTCCTTCCCCTTCATCCCTTCCGCCTGGGTCGCGGCAATGCCGGGGATCGTCCTCTGGATCGCACTACCGGTATTGCTGTATGCGATCATCCTGATCCCGTGCATCGCATTCCACCGCTGGGTCGAACTCCCGAGCATCTCGCTAGGGAAATCCCTGTGGAACCGGCTTCCGAAGGGCCGGACCGTGCGCTCGCCCGCCCCGGTCGGAATTCCCGCGAGATGGTGAACGCGTCTTCCATGTCAAACCCCGCGATTAGCATTTGCATCCCCGCCTACAAGGGCGCCCGCTTCATCGCCGGCGCGCTTGCCACCGTGCGTGCGCAGACATTCTCCGATTGGGAGATCATTGTCACCGAGGACGGATCGCGGGACGGCACCGAAAAGATCGTGCGTGAGTTCGCGGATGGCGTCCCCCAGCCGGTCACTTATACGCGGCACGAGATTAACCGGGGACTCCCGGCGAGTCGAAACACGGGAATAGCCGCCGCTCGCAGCTCGTTCATCGCGTTTCTGGATTCCGACGATCTTTGGGAACCCGGGCACCTTTCAGACCTCGTCCGCGCGGCCCGCTCGCAGGATGCCGATGTCACGTTCGCAGGTTCGCAGCTCTTTGACGACGAAACGGGCGCATTCCTCGAGGTGCGGTCGCCTTCTGCAAAGGATCTCGAGAACCTCCCCGTCTCACTTTACCTCGGACGCCTGATCATCCAACCGTCCTCCGTATTGATTCATCGCAGGTGCTTCGAAAGACACGGGGGAATCTCGGAGCAGTTTCCGATCTGCAACGATCTCGAATACTGGCTGCGCGTCGCCAGCGGCGGTGGGAAATTTTGTCATACCGGAAACGTGACCTGCCTGTATCGGCAGCATGGAAGCGCCATGTCGATGAACAGCGCCGCATTGATCGCCGAGACGGCGCGGGTCTGCGAAACATTTGCCCAGTCCCCGCTCATACCGCCGGCGCTTCGCCGGAGTCAGCCGGCCCAACTCTATCGGAACGCAGGGCGGATGCTGCTGCGAAGCGATCCATCCAGATCCCGAAATAACTTTGAGCGAGCGCTGCGACTTGACCGGAGTTCCCCCGTCACCTTCGCCTATTGGCTGGTGGCAGGCATCCTAAGTCTCTACGCGCGCCCTTCGAAATGATCTCGTCGATTTGCACGCTATTTGAAGGCGACTATCATCTTGGTGTCGGAGCGCTGGCGAATTCGCTGAGCGCTGCAGGTTATCAAGGCACTCTCTGGGCGGGGCATCGTGGCCCGTTGCCGCCATGGGCGGTGAAAGCGCCGCAAGTTCAAGTGGGAATGCACCGCTTCGAGGTTCGGGACGGTTTTTCGATCACGTTCGTTCAGGTCGAAACTCCCCTGCACTTCGCCTATTATAAACCCGACTTCCTCGATCGCGTGCTGACGGAATTCGATCCGAACGCCGATGCCGCCATCTACCTCGACCCGGACATCATTGTAAAGTGCCCATGGCACTTGATCGAACGCTGGCCTTCGGAGGGCATTGCCCTGGTGGAGGACGTGCATTCGGCGATGCCGCAGCGTCACCCGATGCGGCTGGCCTGGCGCGAAATTCTTTCGCATCACGGCGTCTCTGCGAACCATCCCTGCGACCGGTATTACAACTCGGGATTCGTGGGCGTTCCCCGGTCTCTACAGGGGTTTCTCGCCACCTGGAGCAAGGCGATGGCGATAGTGATATCCGTGATCGGCGAGGGAAAAGGAATCAAACACGGAGCGAGCAGCGATGTATTCCATACCACCGATCAGGATGCGCTCAACCTCGCGCTGATGATTTCCGGTGCCCCGGTGAATGCGGCCGGCTCCGACGCGATGGATTTTGCGACCGGAGGCTATTTGCTATCACACGCAATTGGCACTCCGAAACCGTGGCGCGGGGGATTTCTTCGCGAGGCATTGCGAGGCTTTCCACCCACGACTGCCAGCAAAGCGTTCCTGCGGAATTCGGATGCCCCGATCCGACTTTTCGAACCGGCCCGGCGGGCCTCCCTGGCACTCGCCCTTGCCCTCGGCGCAGCCATTGGAAGATTCTACCGACGGGCGTAACAACGCCGTCCTTCTACAGAAAACAAAGCGGAATGAATGGAACAGCCCATGGATCGGGATTCGGCCAATTGCTAGCCAGCATTGGTTCGGACGGATGGATGATGTCGCTCGAGGAGCGCCTTGTCCTGAGCGGCGTGCTCACAGCGGCGGATTGCCGCACCGTCCTCGAACTTGGATACGGCGAGGGAGGCTGCACCCGATGGCTTTCCCACCATTGCGACAGCGTCGTCACCGTCGATCTCGACGCGTCGGTGAACAATGCCTTCGCGTTGTGGAACGTCGTTCCCATGCAAATGACGACGCAAAGGGCGCTGGAGCAGCTTGCCAAACAGGAAGACCGCTTCGACCTCGCGATCGTGGATGCGGGTCACGATGCCGATAGCGTCCTCTCCGACGTTCTTGGAGCCGCAAAGATCGCCAACGTTCTGCTATTGCACGACATCTTCTATCCGCCCACCCGGCGTGGAGCCATGCAGGCCGTGTCGCAGTTGAACTGCTGGCATAATTTCGATGTGGCAACCGGCTATTTTAAGGACGATGTTTTATGGGGCGGAATTGGAATCATCTGTCCCAACCTGGCCGTGGACGATGAACCGCTGTCGTCCTCCACGCTGGGAAACGACTACATCAGACGGCTCTTCGAGGTTCGAAAACAGAGGCATCTTTTCAAGGCGCCGAAGTGGCTGGTCCGCTTCACCCAACTGCTTGCCAAAGTTTGGGACGACGCCTCCGACGCACGCTAAGTGCGCCATGATGTTTTCGAGACGTTCCGACTGATCACCGGCCCATTTCAAAGGCGGCCAACGGGCATTTCGCAAAGTCGGGACCTCCCCTTCGCCGCGGGCTCCGCGGCCGGGCGTTCAGGATCCGGCTTCGTAAATTTAGTTGAGACACCCCCCAGCGCCTTCGGGCGATTGCATTCATATTCATGAAATTAACACATATTGTTCCGCGCTTCTGGCCACAAATCGACGGTTTGGGCGATTACGCCCGCATCCTTAGCGAGCACCTGCAGAATGAATGTGGAATTGCCAGCCGCTTCGTGGTCGGTGATCCCAAATGGCAGGAATCGAACGGCGCCCGGTCCAATGGATCGGCATTCGAAATTTCCGCCGTGGCCAGGCAAACCGCATCGAACCTGCTGGCTCTGCTGGATGACGCGGAAACCGTCGTGCTGCACTACGTGTGCTATGGCTATCACGAACGGGGCGTCCCTTTCTGGATCAACCGCGCGATGCGCCGCTGGCGCACCGCGTCACCAACTCGTCGCCTCGTCGTTGTATTTCACGAGCTGTGGGCCTCGGGTCCTCCCTGGAGAAGCGAATGCTATCTGAGCGTAATTCAGCGGCAGCTCGTGGCCGAGCTTCAACGCCTGGCGGATGTGTCGATAGCCAGCGTGCCGCTTGGACTGCGCCGGTTGAATTCCATCCAGTCCGAGAAAACCGTTTTTCATCCGGTTCCCAGCAATATCTCGACGGCTTCCGCCGAAGCGCGCACATGGCATGCCGGCGGTCCGATTACGCTCGCGCTCTTCGGAATGCCTTCGCAGCGTGAGGTTTCCCTGCGCAAGCACCTCCGGCTCGTCGCGGCGCTCCAGAAGGAGGGCCTGCTGACCAAAGTAAACGTGATTGGCAAGGGCGCGTGCAAAGGAGAAACCCCGTCCGAAGACGTCCGGCTGCTGCGCGTCGTCGTTCCCGACGAGCGAATCCATGTGATCGCCGACGCCACACCGGATGGCGCCGGAAAGGCGCTCGCCGAATCCGATCTGCTGCTCTCGTTCTATCCATCCCGATGGATTTTCAAGTCCGGTTCGGCCATGGCCGCGCTGGGGAATGGAACGGTACCCGTGCTGCCCGAAGGCGATGACCTCGAGCTGATCGAAGCGGGACGCGAAGTGTTTGTTTGCACCGGCGAAGGTGCGTCGGTCGCCGCGCTCGTTCAACGACTGCGGCAGGAGGGAGGCATTGCTCCGGTCGCCCGGGCGGGACACGCCTGGTATCGCGCAAACGTGGACTGGCCGATTCTCACTCAAAAATTCGAGGAGGCGCTCGAGGTGATCGCTCGTCCCTCGTCGAACGAGCGACCTCCGGAGTCGTCGCTCTCCGAGCTTTGCGGACGTTACGACTTTCTGCTGGGAGGAGCACTTTACCATGAAAATTGATCTGCAAGAGGTTCAGTCGGGCGAGGTTTTCCTAAGCGACGTTTGCATCGTCGGCGCGGGAGTTGCGGGGTTGCTTCTGGCCACCCGCCTGGCGAAGCTTGGCTTCTCCGTCGATCTCATTGAAGCGGGCGGCATCCAGCTCGAAGAGCGGAGCCAGGAACTCTACGACGTGTCCACCGAGGGCGCGGAATACGCGGGCGCCAGGGAAGCAAGGTTTCGCGTTTTTGGAGGGTCATCGACACGCTGGGGCGGGCAGATCCTGCCGCTCCCTGATGAAGCTTTCGAGTCGCGGGGAGTCGTTCGGGCGGGCTGGCCCGTGTCGCAGCGGGACATCGAGCCGTATTACGAGGAGATCCAGCAGATAATGAAAGTGAACGCCCTGCCGTTCGATTGCGATCTGTTGGAAATCACCAAACGCCGCCGTCCCATTGACTCGGAGGATATCCGGCTGCGATTCTCGAAATGGGCGCCGTTTTCCGCACGGAACCTGGCACGAACCTTGGGACGGGAGTGCATGTCCTCGGGAATGATCACTGTGTTCCTGCATGCGAACGCCGTTTCCGTGGACCTGGATCCCACGACGGAGCATGTGAAATCCGTCGCGGTTCGCAACTACGACGGAGCGACGTTCAGCTTCGAAGCAACGGAATTTGTCCTATGCACCGGAACCATCGAAACGTCGCGCCTCCTGCTTGCTTCCCGGACCGTCTGCCCCGAAGGGATCGGAAATGCCTGCGATCACGTCGGACGGTATTTTCACGACCATGTTTCCGTCCCCATAGCGACGCTCACGGGTGAGGTCCGCCGTGAGATCCTCGCACGCTTTGCGCCGCACTTCATCCATGGCACTCTTCATACGCCCAAACTCGAGGCATCTCCCGAGCTGCAGTCCCGTCTCGGGTTGCTCGAAGTCATGGCCCATATCTCGCTGGAGGAGCCGGACGATTCCGGTCTCGGAACTGCGCGTCAATTGCTGCAATCCATGCAGCGCCGTGAGTGGATCGCGCCACCGGCGAAATTGCTGGCGGGATTGCCGAAAGGGGCTGGGGATCTCGCGAGCGCGTTGATCTGGATGCAATTCCGGCAACGCCGGTTCGTTTCAAAGCGAACCCGCGTTCGCCTCATGATCGACACCGAGCAGGAGCCCCAGACGGAAAGCCGCATCCGCCTGAACGGACGGCTCGACGCCATCGGTATGCCGAAAGCGGTCGTCGACTGGCGCATTTCTTCCACCGAGCAACAGACGGTGGCCGCCTTCGCCGGAGAGTTGAAACGCGTCTTCGAGGAAGCAGGCATTCAGGGCGTCCCCTGGCCGCAGGATCTCGAAACGGGAATGGAAAGTGCGTTCGACAAATGCCGGGGCACATACCATTCGATGGGCGGGACGCGCTGCGGCGTCTCACCGCGCACCAGCGTGGTGAACCCACACCTGAAAGTCCACGACGTCGAAAATCTCTTCGTCGCAAGCTGCTCGGTATTCCCCAGCGGCGGGAGTTCGAATCCCACGTTCACACTCATGGCGCTCACCCTGCGTCTCGCGCAGCACCTGCGCCACCGCCGCGCCCGACTGGCGCACCGCGTCGTCTCCGTCGAAAGCCGGGAATTGAACCCAGCGTGAAAATCCTTCTCTCATCGCACGCCTTTTTCCCGATGCTCGGTGGCATCGAGGCGATCTCCCGAGTGCTGGCCGACGAATTCGTCAAGGCCGGTCACGAGGTGCATCTCATCACCCAGACCCCGCGGAAAGGAAGCGACTCGTTTTCCTTCGCGGTCACCCGGCAGCCGTCGAACGCCGAGGTGCTTCGGCTCGCGCGCTGGAGCGATGTTTTTTTCCAAAACAACATCAGCATCCGCACCCTCGCCGCCGCGCTGCCGGTGCAGCGACGCGTGATCATCGCCCACCAAACCTGGATCCGCCGGACGGACAGCCGTCCATCACTTCTTCATTGGCTGAAGTCGCAGACTTCGCGCCTCGCGGCTCGCAACGTCGCGATCAGCAACGCTGTCGCGCAGACGATCCCGAGCCGGTGTGAATTGATCCCGAACCCCTACGACCACCGCACATTTCGCCGCGTGGAGGACGTCGAACGGGACCGCGAACTCATTTTCGTGGGCAGGATCGTCTCCGACAAGGGATGCGACATCCTTCTCAATGCGCTGGCGCGGCTTGCCAGGCGCGGCTGCACCCCACGGCTGACGATCGTCGGCCAGGGCCCGGAGGAAACCGCTCTGCGGCAGCAGGCTGCGTCCCTCGGAATCCAAAAGCAGGTCACTTTCGCCGGGCCGCTACAGGGAGACGCGCTCGCCCGCATGCTGAATCGGCACCGCGTCCTCGTGGTGCCTTCGCGGTGGGCCGAGCCGTTCGGCATCGTCGCCCTGGAAGGCATCGAGTGCGGATGTTGCGTGATCGGGTCGGCGGAGGGCGGCCTTCCCGAGGCCATCGGCCCCTGCGGATTCACCTTTCCGAACGGAAACAACGTGGCGCTCGCGGAGACGATCGAGTTCGTCCTCAACAACCCCGACGCCGTGGCGCAGAAGCTCGCAGCCGCGCCCGCCCACCTGAAGAAACATCAGGGGGACACCATCGCCCGCCGGTATCTCAAACTCTTTTCGGAGCTGCTCGGGTAGCAAAGACCATGGTCATCGTCTCACATCCCACCGGGAACGCGAATGTTCGCCATGCCGCCAGCGGCTTGCAGAAGAGCGGATTGCTCGGGGAATTCTGGACCTGCCTGGCCCCGTCGGAACGGAATTGGCTCATGCGCCTGCTTCCGGCGAAAGCGCAGACCCGGTTCCTGCGGCGCGAGCTTCCCTTCGGCCTGCGAAAGCACGTGCGCACCCGCCCCTGGCGCGAACTCGGACGCTTCGCCGCGAACACCCTCAACTGCTCCTTCCTCACCCGTCACGAGGTAGGCTGGTGCTCGGTGGATGGCGTTTACCGCGATCTCGATGGCGCGGTCGCCTCACGGGTCCGCAAGGGCGGTGGAATCCGGGCCGTCTATGGCTACGAAGACGGTTCTCTGGAAACATTTCGCGCCGCCTCGGAGACTGGCCTGAAGCGCATCTACGACCTTCCCATCGCCTATTGGAAGGTCGGCCGCAAAATCTTTCTGGAAGAGGCGGAACGTGAGCCCGAATGGAAATCCACGCTCGATGGCCTCGGCGACAGTGAGGACAAGCTAGCCCGCAAGGACGAGGAAATCCGCCTTGCCGACTGCATCCTTGTCGCCAGTTCCTTTACGAAGGCATCTCTCGTCCACACCGGACGCCCTTCGTCGGATGTTCACGTCATCCCGTATGGAGCGCCCACTTCGCTCGTCGAGCCCCAGGCTTTTCGCAAGAGGCGTTCCGACATCCTGAGAGTGCTTTTCGTCGGATCGCTCGGGCAGCGCAAGGGCACATCCTACCTCCTGCGGGCTTGTGATCTCCTCGGCCCGCGCGTCGGCCTCACACTGATCGGCAATCGGCCGCCCGGACATTGCGCGCCGCTCGACGTGGCGCTTCGGAAGCATCGCTGGATTCCCTCCTGCCGGCACGAGCAGGTTCTCGAAGAGATGCGGAACCACGACGTGCTGGTGTTCCCTTCGCTGTTCGAGGGATTCGGACTGGTCATCCTGGAAGCGATGTCCCAGGGAATGACGGTCATCACCACCCCGAATACCGGCGGGCCGGACGTGATTACCGACGGGGAAAACGGCTTCATCGTCCCGATCCGCTCGGCAGAGGCCATAGCGGAACGCCTCGAAACATTGGTTTTCGATCGGAAGCGGCTCGCAAGCATGAAAAATGCGGCGCTGGACGCAGCCCGGGTGATGTCTTGGGCGAACTATGAACATGCCGTCGCCGGCGTCGTAAAATCATTGCTTCCCAATCGGTAAGTTTTCGAACACCAGGGCAACGCCTGCCATCGACGCCCGCTCTGCTCTTCTCATTCCCAGGCTGCCCCGCTTCGATCCCGTGCCAACGACTCCCGCGATACGCAACGCTCAAATTTCCATAGATACTCGCGTTCCCTCCGCACCAACGCTCACACGAGCATAAACGAAAAACGCATTCCATGTTCAACCATATAAAAAGGCACTTTGACCACTCCCCGAAGATTCGATTGGGTATCGTCGGGTGCGGAGTGATGGGACAGCGTCACGCCCGAATGTTCCGGGGGATTGCTGGTTGTGCTCTTGTCGCGGTGGCGGATATCGATATGAAAAAAGCGGTGCGCGTGTCGGAACGCCATGGCTCTCCAAAGCCCTTCCAATCATTAGGTGAAATGCTGGACTCGGAGGACGTCGATGCGATTAGCATTGTCACTCCCGACGCCGATCACGTCGCCGTCACGACCGAGGCGATCTCCAGAGGCAAGCACGTCCTCTGCGAAAAACCCCTCGCTCCGCACGCGGACGACGCGCAACTTCTGGCCTCCGCGGCAACGAGCGCCGGCGTCATCAACATGGTTAATTTTTCTTATCGAAGCGCTCCGGCCATTCAGCGGGCATATGCGCTGATTCGTGACGGCGAGATCGGCGACATCGTGCATATCGAAGCCAGTTACCTGCAAAGCTGGCTTAGCGATCAATCCCCCGGCTGGCGCAGCGATCCAAGCAGCCTTTGGCGCCTCTCCAGCCGTCACAGTCAGGGCGCCCTCGGCGACGTCGGCGTGCACATCCTGGATTTTGCCTCGTATCCGGTCGGCGATATCGACGCCCTTAGCTGCCGCGTCCAAAGTTTTGACGGACTCAAGGGGACCTCCGTCGGCGAATACATTCTCGACGCCAACGACAGTGCCGTAATCCAGGTCGAGTTTGCGAACGGAGCGCTTGGCGTCATCCATGCCACCCGTTGGGCAAGCGGTCATCCGAATTCTCTGCGACTCCGCATCTTCGGGACTCTCGGAAGCATCGTCATCGACCTTGACGCCTCCAGCCGCAGGCTTTTCCAGTTTCGCGGCCGCAATTCGAAAAGGGGACGCTGGCGCCGAATTGATTGCCCGCGCACTCCAAACAATTACGAGCGCTTTATCCGCAGCATCCTGACCGGCGTCAACGATCAGCCCGATTTTGCGCGAGGCGCCTACATCCAGAACATCCTCAAGTGCTGCGAGGAATCGAGTCGCATCGGATCCCGCCTCACCGTGGACGGCGTCACCGCCTGAACGACGTTTTCACCATGGCAATCAAAAAACTAATCTGGCTCTATTTCCTGCTCCTGCTGTTTGAGGGCGCCGTGCGCAAATGGCTCCTGCCGCAGTTCGATACGGCCCTCCTGCTGGTGCGCGATCCCATCGTGATGGCGATTTACTTTCTCGCCTGGCAGCGCGGAATTTTCCCGAGAAACCCGCAACTGCTAATAGGTGTCCTGCTGGTTTGCCTGACGGGCGCGATCAGCCTGATCGGCGGCATGGTGCCGGCCGTCGTGTTGTTCGGAATGCGGGTCAATATTCTGCATCTCCCCTTGATCTGGGTGATTCCCCGGGTGTTCGACCGCGACGACGTCCTGAAGATGGGCCGATTCCTGTTGTATATCGCCGTGCCGATGGCGGTCCTTATTGTCTATCAGTTCCGCTCACCCCAGGGCTCGTGGATTAACATTGGGGCATTCGCGACGCAATACGATACCGTCCGTCCGTCCGCCACATTTCCGTTCGTAACGGGAACCGCTATTTATCTCGCCTTCGTCGTGGCCTATCTCGCTTACGGATTTGTGCAAAAGGGGCGGATTCCCGTCTGGCTTGGATGGATAACGACGCCGGCGGTGCTCGCCGCCCTGGCTGTGTCGGGCAGCCGATTGGCCGTGACCTCGGTGGCCCTTGTTAGTTTCGCTGCCATCGCCGCGGTCATTGTCCGGGGGCGCGGATTTGGCGGGATTATCGGCGCCGGCGCAGCGATCGCCGTGGCAGCGCTGCTGTTGGGACATACCAGCTTTTACCAGGAGGGGCAAAGCCAGTTGGATCGTCGCTTCGACGATGCGAGCCCGGATGCGGCGAATCAAGCCTCGTTCCTTACATCCAGGGTGTCCGGCGATACCGCGCAGGCGTTGCAATTGATTGGCGTAACGTCCTTCTTTGGAAATGGCACCGGTGCTGGAACCAGTGTCGGCGCCCAGATGCTGGCGGGTCAACGCATCTTCTTGGGCGCGGAGGGCGAAATGGGAAGACTCATTTGGGAAAGTGGCCCGATTCTTGGGACAGCCCTGGTGTTATTTCGCTGCTGGGTGGCGCTCTCCATCGGCTTGACGTGCTACCAAGCACTCCGGCGCGGAGAGTTTCTCCCCATCCTGTTGTTTGGCGCCTGCGTGATGAACCTCGTTCAAGGGCAGTGGGGCGTGACGAACATTCAGGGCTTTGCCTGTCTTCAAGCGGGGCTGGCTCTGGCTGCATGCCGCCCGCCAAGGAGGATCCTGGCACCGTCCATTCGCGTCGAAAAGCCGTCCAAGGCACAGCTCAACAGGCGATCCGAAACCTTTCCCGTCACTTCCAGCCTGCGGCGACCCGGTGCCCGGGTTCCACAGTTGAATTCTTAAGGTGCATGCCCACCTCGTCAATCCAGCGCATCGAGTCTCCTCAGCCCCATGAACGGACGTAAACCCATGAATGTAGTATTAATCGGAAATTATCACTCCGCGGAACTGCAGAGCATGCAACGCTTTGCCGCGGCTCTGCGTTACGGATTGGAAAAAAGGGGCGTCAACGTGAGGGTTGTCGCTGCCAGATCGCTGCTCGCAGCCGGCAGGAACCCCCATCGCGGACTCGGAAAGTGGCTGTCGTATATCGATATGTTCATCCTGTTCCCCATCGAGTTGCGCGCCATCATTAGGAAGTCGCCTCCCGACACCGTCTTCCACATTTGCGACCACGGCAACTCCGTGTATGTGAGGCTGCTAAAGGATAGGGCGCATCTTTCGACACTGCACGACATGCTTAATATCCGAGCCGCCTTCGGCGAATCGACCGATTGCGTCCCGACTCTGACCGGCAGGCTCCTGCACCGTTGGATCCTGCACAGCCTGAACAAATGCAAGTCGGTGATCTGTGACTCGACGTCCACCGCGCAAGACTTCCGGCGTTTTTCACCGAAATACTCCGGCAAACTGGGGGTCGTCCTCCTCGGCCAGAATTTCGGATACAAACGCCTGCCGGAACAGGAAACCTGGAAACGGCTCTCTGCCGACACCCCATTAAAGGCAGGCGAACGCTACGTTTTGAATGTCGGATCGAGCGTCCAGCGTAAAAACCGTGAAGGATGCCTGCGCATCTTCAGCCGCATGGCTCCCGAGGTTGCCGGGCGTCTCGTCTTTGCCGGAGGCAGCCTGACGCGCGAACAACGGGATCTCGCCGCATCGCTCGGATTGAACGGCCGCGTCCTCGAGCTGCAGGAGAATATCACGAACGAAACACTCGAAGCGCTTTACAACGGAGCTCACGCGCTTCTCTTCCCAACCAAAGCGGAGGGTTTCGGATGGCCGGTGCTGGAAGCTCAGGCCTGCGGATGCCCCGTCGTATGCAGCGACCGAACGTCCGTTCCGGAGGTCGCAGGCGACGGCGCCCTCATCCACGATGTCGATGATGAAGACGCGTTCTGTGAAAGTCTCCGCCGCCTGACAGACGAATCGGTCCGTGAGGAATTGATCGGGCGCGGCATTTCAAATTCCAAAAGGATGACGACAGACCGAATGATCGACGGGTATCACGCCGTTTACGAGGAATTGCTCAAGGCACGCGCATGAAGATTTTACAAGTTTTGGCGATGGCGGACCCGGCTTCGGGCGGTCCGGTTGCGAGCGTTGTGCAAATCGGGACCGCCTTGCAAAAAAGCGGCCACGAGACGGAGGTGCTCTGCCTGAACGCCCCCGGAGCAGCCTGGATGGCGGACTTTCCCTTGCCATTGCACGCGCTGGGACCGTATCGCGGATCGTATGGGTACGCGAAGCGCGTGCTCCCGTGGCTCCACGGACACGCTCGAGACTTCGACGCCATAGTCATCAACGGGCTCTGGCAATACGCGGGCGCGGCGACGCATGCGGTGGCCACGCGGTTGGGCCTGCCATACTGGGTCTATCCCCACGGAATGCTCGATCCCTGGTTCAAACAGCGATATCCGCTCAAGCATCTTAAGAAATGCGGATACTGGTGGATGAAGGAAAGGGCCATTTTGCGGGACGCCGCGGCCGTATGCTTTACCTGCGAAGACGAGCGAATCCTCGCCCGCGGGACATTCCCCTCATACCAATGCAACGAACGGGTGGTTGGTCTTGGGATCCTTGAGCCCCCGAATGCAGAGACCCAACGGGAGGCCTTCCACGCGGCATTTCCCGCACTGCGTGCGCAGTCGTTCCTGTTGTTTCTAAGCCGCATCCACGAAAAAAAGGGTGTGGATTTGCTTCTTCGCGCCTACGCGGGGCAACTCGAAAGCAAGCCGCGAAATGCTCCGGCGCTGGTTGTGGCCGGACCGCCATCGACACCGGAATACCTTCGGTCCCTCCACGATCTTGCAACCGGTCTCGGCTTCGAGGTCGGTGACGGCACGCGATCGCCATCCGGCAACTCCAGACCACAGGTCCACTTTCTCCCCATGCTAAGTGGCGATATCAAGTGGGGGGCCTTCCGTGCGTGCGATGCCTTTGCGCTGCCGAGCCATCAGGAAAACTTTGGAATCGCCGTGGTGGAGGCGCTTGCCTGCGGCGCGCCGGTGCTAATCTCGAACAAAGTCAACATCTGGCGTGAAATCTCACGGGATCACGCAGGAGTAATCGACGAAGACACCATCGAAGGAACCGGCAGATCGCTTGGCCGCTGGCTCGCGATGCCGCCGGAAGAAAGAAAACAAATGAGAATGCAAGCCCTTGCCTGCTTTACGCAGCGATTCCACATCAACGCAGCGGCGGAATCGCTGCTGAAAGTCATCGAAAAAACCCGCCCCCTCGGAGTATTGTGCAAATGAAAATTTCCATCGTTCAAGGTCCCTATTTCCCGGTGCCGCCCCTTAACGGAGGCGCAATCGAAAAAGTCTGGTTCGGACTCGGCAAGGAGTTCGTTCGCCGAGGCCACGAAGTGGTCCACTTTTCGAGGCGGGACGCCCGCCTGCCCCATCACGAGTTGATTGACGGCGTTTCCCACATGCGGGTCCCCAGCTTCGACCGCCCCCCCAGCGCGCTCGGAACGAATTTCTTCGATCTCCACTATGCCTGCCAGGTCCTTCCCAGACTTCCCGAGGCGGACATTCTGGTCACAAATACCTTCTGGCTGCCGATTCTCGAACGACGCCGGTCTCGCGGGCGGCTCTACGTACATGTCGCCCGGTTCCCCCGCCGGCAGATGGCAATGTATCTGCATGCCGCGCGTCTCCAGGCAGTTTCCAATGTAATCAAGGATGCCGTGGTCGAACAAACGCCCCGCGCAAACGATATCGCCCGCATGATACCAAACTCGCTGCCCCACGACTTTGAGATTCCCGCGCAGGTTCCTCCGAAATCCTCGGAGCGTTTGGAAATTGTTTACGTAGGCAGGATCCATGAGGAAAAGGGCATCGAAATTCTCATAGACGCTTATCGACAATTCACCGGCCTGACCCAACGCCCGGCGCGATTGCGAATTGTCGGTCCTCACGCAAGAAACTGCGGGGGAGGTGGCGAGGAATACCAGCGGAGCCTGCTTCAAAAGTCCTCGGCACTCGGATTGACCATTGAATGGTGCGATCCGGTTTTTGAATCCAGACAGCTTCAGCAGTACTATGCGGAAGCGCACGTATTGGTGTATCCCTCCATCGCGGCAAAGGGAGAAGCCTCACCGCTCACACCGGTCGAAGCAATGGCGAGCGGGTGCATCCCCGTCGTGTCCGATTTGAAATGCTTTGCCGACTATTTGCAAGACGGCGTCAATGGCTTCACCTTCGGTCTGGCGCCGGACCCCGTTGCAAATCTTGCAAACGTCCTTCTCAAGATTTCGGAATCGGGAATCTCGCTCCGCAGGATTCAGGAGAACTGCCTTAGAACCGCCGAACGCTATTCCCTTCAAAGCGTGGCCAATCAATACGAGCAGGATTTTCTAAACCTTCTTGCAGCTCCTACGCGATCGCCGGCCGGCGTTCGGTCTCAAAGTCGCCTCATCACGCAATCATGCGCCTCTGAATGAATTCGACACTGATCAATACTCACGCTCGCTCCTCCGTGGCGAGGGGCGCATCTCCTTGGACGCACCGGCAGCGCCTTGCCATGGTCGTCTGGGAATTCTCCTGGATACTATTTTGCAAGTGGACGCCAAAGCCTCTCTATAAGTGGCGGCTGTTTTGGTTAAGCCTGTTCGGGGCCAAAATCGAAGGATCGCCATTCGTCCATCAGCGTGCGCGGATTCAGATCCCGTGGAATCTTACACTGCATCGGGACGCGAGCCTGGGCGACCGGACCAACGTTTACAACCTCGATCACGTGACGGTCGGGGAACGAACGGTGATCGCGCAGGAAGCGTATCTATGCACCGGCACGCATGATCTCTCACATGGGTCCATCCCGTTGCAAACGTCGCCGATCCGAATCGGAGCGGGTGCGTTTGTTGGAGCGCGCGCCTTTGTCATGCCAGGGGTCAACATTGGAGAAGGCGCCGTCATTGGGGCTTGTTCCGTGGTGACTCGGGATGTGCCGCGTCACGCCATCGTTAAAGGAAACCCGGCGCGGTAATTCCGCCGCGGCGCCCCTCCCCTCGGACTCGATCGACCTGGCGTTCCCGCAGGCGATCTCCATTTTCGTCATATCAACGTTAATATCTCATCCGCGATTCGGATTAGAGGTTAACGGATTTGTTTGAATGGTTCCCGGGGCCCTTGCTCCGGTATCGACCGTTCCCTTTTGAGACGACACGCCCGCGCGGGCCCTCCGGCTTTTCCAGCCTGAACGAAGCGGACTTTCGGCCCACGACCGTCCGACTGTACCAGCTCACTCGCTCCCTCCAGTCCATCCAACAACCTTCGGCCTTCTCGGTTGAGATGCGCCGAACCACCAGCACGCACATGAAAAAAATAACCGCAATCATCCTTACCAAAAACGAGGAGGCGGATCTTCCGCGCTGCCTCGCAGCCCTCGCAGGATTCGCAGACCTAATAGTGCTTGATTCGGGAAGTGGGGATCGAACACGCGACATAGCCTTCGAGTATGACGCGAGGTTCATCGAGCATCCGTTCGAATCCTTCGGGAAGCAGCGCAATTGGGTTCTCGATAACCATCGCTTCGCCACGGAATGGGTCCTATTCATGGATGCCGACGAAGTGGCCACGCCTGCCTTCAAGGAGGCGGTGCAGCGCGCAATCACCTCGCCATCGAAGGACATGGCCGGATTCTATTGCTGCTGGAAGATGATTCTTGATGGCGTATGGCTCAAGCGGGCCGACAATTTTCCGAAGTGGCAACTCAGACTTGTTCGCATCGGCCGGGTGAAATTCATCGACGCCGGTCACGGCCAGAAGGAAGGGGAAGTCGTCGGCGGTCTGGAATTCATCCGTGAGCCCTATCTCCATTATGCATTTAGCAAAGGTTGGTCGGCCTGGATCGACCGGCACAATCGCTATTCGACGCTCGAGGCCGGTGAACGCGTCGCCGCGCCAGTATCACTTAAGCAGGCCCTCGTGGCAAACCCCTCCCAGCGCAACAAACTGCTCAAGCCATTTGTAAGCAGGATTCCGGGCTGGCCGCTCTGGCGCTTCGCATACACATACCTGCTGCGAGGCGGCTTTCTCGATGGCAGCGCCGGATTCCGGTACTGCGCGATGATCGCGTATTACGAATTTATCATTCAGTTGAAAATGCAATCGGCACAAGGCCGCAGTGGAACAAGAGGGGAAAAAAGTTATGCAAATATCGGGAATCGAGTTCTTTGAAGGCTCCGAGGCGGATACAGTCCGCCGTACGGGAGAGGGTGGACTTGTGCTGGCTCCTTCCGGGCCGGGCATCGCGTGCGACCTGCCGCGCGATATGGCCTATCGGGCGGCGGTCCAGGGGGCGGATCTCATTCTGCCCGACAGTGGGGCAATGGTACTGGCGTGGAACATCCTGCATGCCTTTCGTCCCAAGTATCGTCTGCGCAGACTGTCCGGTCTCCAATACCTTAGGGCGTTGGTCGGGGAGGCTTCGTTTCGAGAACCGGGCGCGACATTCTGGGTGATGCCGTCCAAAAACGACCTGATGGACAATCTCGACTGGCTTCGCAAGAACGGTTTTGAGCATCTCTCGGAGGATGACTGCTATCTCGCCCCAATGTATAAGCGGGACAAGGATGGCGGCATCGTCGATCCCGAGCTGGCGCGCATCATCCGGGAAAAGCGCCCGCGATATGTCATTCTCAATATCGGTGGAGGAACGCAGGAGCAACTCGGCTGGTGGTTGAAACGCGAACTCGCGGACAATACGGCGATCATCTGCACCGGAGCCGCGATTGCCTTCCTTTCCGGCCGCCAGGCGAATATCCCTGGATGGGCCGACAGACTATACTGCGGTTGGTTCCTGCGGTGCCTTTCCGCACCCACGAAATTCGTGCCCCGCTACTGGGAGGCGAAAGACATCTTTTGGGTTATCCTAAGATATCGATCCCGCCTTCCGGACATGCGGATCAGGTAACCGGCATGCCCGCGAAAGCATGCCACGCAGCCGGTGCTTGAATAAATCGGTGGACTCCCCCCGAAAGTCAATATCGCCCCTCTTTAAAGGGTGAACAATTGACGAAACGCCAGGGTCTGGCGCCGGGACATGTCGAGTTCCATTCCGCCGTTCATGCGAACCTTAAGGTTCTTTGCCACCGTCACGGAGCACTTTTCAACCTGCCCGATATTTACAATCCAGTCCCGGCTGATCCGGAAGAAGCCGTGAGGAGCCAGCTTTTCGCTGAGCAACTTAAGTGGACGCCGGATCAGGACATGCTCCTTGCCAAAATTGATCTTGCAGTAATTCTGAACGGCCTGAATCGATTGGATTTCCTTCGGTTTCAGCAGCCAGACGTTATCCCTGTCGCGCAGGACGATCTTGTTATCCTCCGGAAGCGGCACCGCCGGGGCGGCTGAGCGCGCCTTCGCCTCCATGCGTTCCAACGCGAGTTCCAGGCGATCCGGAGCGACCGGTTTGATGATGTAATCGATTGCGCCGAGTTCAAAGGCGTCGATGGCGAATTGCGGCTGCGTCGTCACAAAAGCGAATGGCGGCCACTGTGTGCCGAGGGTTCGCATCACTTTGACATACGCGCGGGCGGGCAGTTTGATATCGAAGAGCACCCCGTCGTATTTTGTCGTCTGGAGCGCCTGAAGAGCCGCCAGCGGAGTGGTAACGACGGTAGTCTCAATCGATTTGCCGACTTCTTTCAGCAAGCTTCGGAGATCGCTCTTCTGGCGAGATCGTTCGGTGATTAATAGAATTAGCATGGCAGTATTCGCAGTGGATTTTTCTCCGTATGTTCTCAGCGTGAATGCGGCCCTGCCCCGATCTCTGGATCGCGGCAATCGCGGACGGCACCCCCGTTTATGGCGTCTTCTGTCGGTGTGTGATTGATTCCCGGGGGGCGTTTCGCTGAATGAGCGCCTTCATCCTCGGAGGCGTTCAAGAATTGCGGCGTCCGGCCACAAGCGATCCTGCAAATCAGGCCGGATGGGTTGGTCGCTCGAATTCGCCGCGGTGAAATCCGGCAAGTCTCACTATTCTCCGTGCAGACTGTTTGCTCATTGAGTCTCGAGGACGGCACCTTTTCCGGTTGCCTCGACGAAGAGGACAGCAACGCGCTGTTGCGAATTGTCCATTCGCCGGCCACGCGTTCCCCGCAGCATCCACCATGGCGCGGCAGCAAGCAGCCAGACGGACGGAGCTGAGAGCAAGCCCGGTGTATCAATAGATCGCCGGCGGCGGCGCAACTTGAATCAGGAGTCGGTGTGTCTTGCTTCGGCATTTCGGGTAGTCCGGTCTGGACTATCCCCGTCTATAGCAGGCAATCTGCCACTGCCTATTGGACCTAGGTCCAATTGGACCTAAGTCCTACCCGGTGCCGCGGAGATTTCCGCAGTTTCGGCGAAGCGCACCAACTCGGCCACCGAGGTTACGCCAAGCTTTTCCAACATCCTCCCCCGGTGAACCTTAACGGTCTTTTCCGTTGTTCCGAGTTCAGCGCCGATCTGCTTGTTGAGCAGTCCTGAGATCACCAATCGCAGCACCTCCAACTCCCGGGGTGTGAGCGTTTTGATTTTTGCCCGGGCGGCGGCCCGATCAAGGCGTTTGCGCCGTCGCTCTGCTGAACGAGCTAGTGCAAGCGCGACGGACGTCAGGAGCATTCCAGGATCCAGTGGTTTGGGAAGGAAATCCACAGCGCCCGCCTTCATCGCCTTCACCGATATCGGAACGTCGGAGTGTCCGCTGATAAAGACAATCTGCTCGTCCCGCTCTCTCTCGACCAGCGTGTCCTGCAGGCCCAATCCATCAATTCCCGGCATCTGTACGTCGAGGATCAGACAGGTCGGACCGTCGTGCGCCTTGCGAGCAAGGAAAGTCGAGGCTGAGTCGAAGGTCTCGACCGTGTAGCCTGCGGAAGTCAAGTGTCTGGCGAACAACCTTCGCACCGAAGGATCGTCATCGATCAAAAAGACAAGGCCGCCGGACGAACTCATACGCGCAGAAAGCCGCCTTCCGGCATGGTGAAGCGAAAGCTGCCTCCGCCGCTTTCCCCCGCTCTCTCAGCATCGGAATGAAAAAGTCCGGGAGTCAATCCGGCTCGCATCCCGCTGCATTCGCCGGAATTGAACGGCTCAAAAGGGCACTCTCCGTGCGGCGAAGGAATCGAGCCGCTGGGTCGCACACTACCGTGCGACACCTTACTGCCAACTCTGCCGATTGAAACCACAACCTCCTGCATCGGATCCAATCCCTTAAAATACCAACTCCCCGATACCAGAGCGAGAACCCTCTTGCAACCGTGCTCCAAGCCGTGACCGGTGGGGAACCTGGAAATACAAAGCAGCACTGGGTTGTCGAAGACATGGCGCGGATTTCACATCCCGGCGGGAATCACCGTTGCATTGTCGCTGCAACTTTCGCTTGAGCATGGCTGCGCGAAGGCCGCCGGAAAAGGCAGGCTGCAGAAAAAAATCGAAAGGAATCCGCGGAACCAAGGATCGAAGGCTCAATCCGGAAATGCATAGCAATAAATGACTAGAGTCGTCAATACCTGAGCCGTATGCCGCCGGCCCATCGGTCCATCAAGTAGATTCGTCCCGACTGATCTCCAGCCTCGAGCCGCAATGCCGCGCTCCGAAACTCCTTTACACCCTGCGACGCGCTCGGTGAATGTTTCCGGCTCACATGGATTCGATCGGCATCGGCCTGGCCGGCTTCGGCACCGTCGGCAGCGGCGTTTACAAGAACCTCGAAGCGAATCGTGCACTGCTCGCGCAGCGGCTCGGCGCGGAATTCGAGATTCGGCGAATTGCTGTTCGCGGCCTCGCGAAACCTCGCTCCGTCCCCGCCCCGGCGGGCCTCTTCACCACGGATCTCGGGGAACTCCTGACCGATCCGGAAATTCGCGTCGTCGTCGAATTGATCGGCGGCATCGACGCGGCACTCCCCTTTGTCCGCGATGCCATTCGGGCGGGCAAAATCGTCATTACCGGCAACAAGGCACTGCTCGCCGAGCACGGCGCCGAGCTGTTCCAACTCGCGCGCGAGCGGCGCACTCCCATTTTTTACGAGGCGGCGGTTGCCGGAGGCATCCCCATCATCAAGACCGTGCGCGAGGCGTTCATCGCGAATCGCTTCGAGAGCATTCACGGCATCCTGAACGGCACCAGCAACTATATTCTCACCCGCATGACCGACGCGGGGCTCGATTTCGCAGACGCCCTGGCCGAGGCGCAGTCTCTAGGCTACGCGGAGGCCGATCCCACGCTCGACGTGAACGGCTGGGATGCCGCTCACAAGGCGATCATTCTCGCCTCGCTCGCCTACGGCTTCTGGGTGCGATCCGAGGACGTATACGTTGCCGGCATCGACCGGCTCACGCGCGACGATGTCAAGTTTGCCGCACAGCTCGGTTATGTGGTCAAGCTGCTTTCCACAATCAAGGCCGATGCCTCCAGCGCCATCGAGGTGCGCGTGTGTCCCACCCTGATCCCGAAGAGCCACGTGCTCGCCTCGGTCCACGGCGTCTTCAATGCCGTATGGCTGCGCGGCGACGTCGTGGGCGAGGCGTTGTTTTACGGTCGCGGCGCAGGGCAGGATCCAACCGCGAGTTCCGTCATCGCCGACCTCGCCGAAACCGTCGTCGCGCTGAAATCACCTCGCCGCTGCTACGGCTTCACCTCGCACGACCTCTACGGGAAATTGAAACCCAGCGAGGATGCTGTCTCGCAATTTTACCTCCGCCTGCTCGTCGATGACACCCCGGGCGTCCTCGCGCAGATCGCCGGCATCCTCGGGGACGCCGGCATTGGAATCTCGTCCGTCATCCAGCCCGAGTCGCACGAGCCCGGCCCGCTGCCGCTCGTCCTGATGATTCATGACGCAACATTTGGTCGCATGCGGGCAGCCGCTGCGGAGATCGCCGCATTGGGTTGCGTAAAAGCCGAGCCCACGCTCCTTCCGGTGGAAAACTTCACCTGACTTGCCGATGAAGTTTCTGCCTCACGACCGCGGAGTGATCGCGCGCTACCACGCCCACCTGCCGGTCACCGACGCCACTCCCGTCATCTCGCTCAACGAAGGCTCCACCCCCCTCATCTACTCGCCGCACCTCAGCGATCTCTCCGCGCGCCGTGTATTCCTCAAATTCGAGGGACTCAACCCCACCGGCTCGTTCAAGGACCGCGGCATGACGCTCGCCATGTCGAAGGCCGCCGAGGCCGGCGCGACCACGGTCGTCTGCGCCTCGACTGGCAACACTTCCGCCTCCGCCGCCGCCTACGCCGCCCGCGGCGGCCTGAAGTGCGCGGTGATTCTGCCCGCTGGTAAGATCGCGATGGGCAAGCTCGTGCAGGCGTTCGTCTATGGAGCGACGGTCGTCGCGATTCGCGGAAACTTCGACGACGCGCTGCGCCTCGTGCGCGAACTCGGCGCCGACGGATCGGTCGCCATCGTGAACTCGATCAACCCCAATCGCATCGAGGGCCAGAAAACCGCGTCGTTCGAGATCATCGACGAACTCGGCGACGCACCCGATCTGCACATTCTTCCGGTCGGCAACGCCGGCAACATCACGGCCTACTGGCAGGGCTACCGGGAGTTCCACGCCGCTGGGAAATCGACCCGCCTGCCCCGCATGCTCGGTTACCAGGCGTCCGGTTCCGCACCCATCTTCCACAATCGCGTCATCGAGAATCCCGAGACGGCGGCGAGCGCGATCCGCATCGGCAATCCCGCGAGCTGGCAGGGCGCGAAAGCCGCCATCGCGGAATCCAGTGGCGGCATCGACATCGTCACTGATGAGGAAATTCTCGCAGCCCAAGCGTGGCTCGCCCAGCACGAGGGCATTTTCGTCGAGCCGGCGAGCGCCGCATCCATCGCCGGCCTGTTCAAATGCCTTGCGGTCCCGAACCACCCCTCCCCGTTTTCCTCGGTGCCCGACGGGGGCGACATCGTCTGCACGGTCACCGGCCACGGCCTGAAAGATTCCGACACCGCGATGCGCGGCCGCGACTACTCGCCCATCGAGGCCGAGCCAGACGTCGAATCGGTGCGCCGCGCGCTGCGCGGCTAAATCTTGCCGAGGATATCCTGTAGAGCCGACGCGCTGTCGCGAATGGCCTTGGAGAGGTTTGACGACGCCTTGTCGAGAAGTGCGCTCGCCTTTTTCTTCGCGGCAATGCGCGACTTCGCGGTCGTCTCCGCGCCGGAGCGAATTCCGCCGCGTAGCACCGAGGCCGCTTCATCCACAAATTTCAGCGCCTGCTCGGCGAGCTTCGCCTCCCGGCCGGAAGGCACATGCGTGGTCTTTGTGTTGACCTTGCTGGCGGTTTTCTTCGCAGCAGGCTTGGCGGCGGCCTTCGCCCTGGTCGGGGTGGATTTCTTCGCGACGGGTTTCTTTTTTGCGGTTGCCATGCGTTCACCTTACCGAATGCGCCCGCAGGAAACCACTTGATTCGTCGGCTGGCGCGCCATCGCGCTGCTTGCCAAGCGCACCCGCGGAATTCATTATCCCCGGTTCCGATGGATGCGCTGATTGATCTGCTCCGACACAACCCGCTCATGGCGCGGGAGGATGTGGCCCGCCTGCTCGGCCTGACGGTCGCCGATGTGAACGCCCGCATCGCCGGGCTCGAGCGCGACGGCATCATCATCGGCTACCAGACGGTTATCAATCGCGAGAAATGGAACCCGGACACGGTCACCGCGGTGATCGAGGTGAAAGTCACGCCGGAGCGCGACGGGGGCTTTGACCGGATCGCCTCGCGTATTTCGAAATTCGAGGAGGTGCAAAGCTGCTACCTCATGAGCGGCGGATACGACCTCCTCGTGCTCGTCGAGGCCGGCAATCTGCGGCAGGTCGCGACGTTCGTGGCCGAGAAGCTAAGCACCATCGAGGCGGTCGTATCCACGGCCACGCGCTTCCGCCTGAAGACCTACAAGGAAAACGGGGCGTTTCATCATTTCGACACCGCTCCCGAGCGCCTCGCCGTCTCGCCATGAGCATCCCGATCGCCGACCACGTGCGGGACATTCCGAAGTCGGGCATTCGCGACTTTTTCGAGATCGTCCAGTCGATGGCCGATGTGATTTCGCTCGGCATCGGCGAACCCGATTTCGTCACCCCCTGGCACATTCGCGAGGCCGCGATCTACTCGCTCGAAAAGGGCCGCACCGGCTACACGTCGAATCTCGGTCTGCCCCGCCTCCGCCGCGCAATCTCGGACACGGTGCAGCGCGCGACCGGCGTGCAATATGATCCGCTGCGGGAGGTGCTCGTGTCCGTCGGCGTGTCCGAGGCCATCGACGTGGCTCTGCGCGCGATCCTTAATCCCGGCGACGAGGTCCTCTACCACGAGCCCTGTTACGTTTCCTATAGTCCCAGCGTCGCCCTGGCATTCGGCACGGCGCGGGCGATCCCTACGCGCGCGGAGGACCATTTCTCGCTGCGCGCCGATGCGCTCGAAGCCGCCGTCGGCCCGCGCACAAAGGCGGTGATGCTGAACTTCCCGACGAACCCGACCGGCGCGACGATGGACCGCGCGCAGATCGAGGCCATCGCAGGCGTATGCATCCGTCACAACCTCGCCGTGCTCACCGACGAGATTTACAGCGAGCTTACCTACGACGACCGCGAGCATTTCAGCATCGTTTCCGTGCCGGGGATGAAGGAGCGCACGATTTACCTGCACGGCCTGTCGAAGGCTTACGCGATGACCGGATTCCGCATCGGCTACGCCTGCGGGCCCAATTCCATCATCGAGGCAATGATGAAGATCCACCAATACTCGATCCTCTGCGCCCCGATCATGAGCCAGGATGCCGCCGTCGAGGCGCTCGAACGCGGCGAGCCGTCGATGCTGCGCATGCGGCGCGAATACGCGCTGCGGCGCAACTACGTGGTGAGCGCGCTGAACGAAATGGGCCTCGACTGCTTCATGCCGCGCGGCGCGTTCTACGTGTTCCCAAAAATCACGTCCACGGGCCTCACCAGTCAGGAGTTTTCCCTGCGGCTGCTGCACGAGAAACGCGTCGCCGTCGTTCCCGGCACGGCCTTCGGCGCATCCGGCGAAGGTCATGTCCGTTGCAGCTACGCGACCGGGCTCGAGCAGATCAAGATCGCGATGCAACGCATCGGCGAGTTTTGCGTGGAACTCCGCGCCGACCAGCAGGCGCGCACCGCCGCCTGATCCCCGCACCAATCGTCGTCCGTTTGCGGATACGAAAAAGCCCGGCATACAGCCGGGCTTTTTGCTTTTCCGATCCCGAGGTAATTGCCTACTCCGCCTTCTCGGTCGGCTCACCTGCCGCTTTCCAACCGGAGATGCCGTCGGCGAAGTGCTTGACGTTCGTGTAGCCGAGCTCTTTGGCGGCTTCCGCGGCCTTCGCGTAGGCACCGCATGCTGGACTGCCGCAATACGCGACGACAAGCGCGCTTTTGTCGGCGGGCAGCTTCGATGCGAGGTTGTCTTTCAACGCGACGAAATCGATTGCCCCGGGAATGTGGCCGCTCTTGTAGGAATCCGTGCCATTGACATCGATGAGGACGACATCCTTCGCGGCGATCGCCTTCTTGAGATCGGCGCGG
The DNA here is from genome assembly GCA_028713285.1 of Terrimicrobiaceae bacterium. GTDB lineage: Bacteria > Verrucomicrobiota > Verrucomicrobiia > Chthoniobacterales > JAATET01 > JAATET01. The sequence continues at coordinate 4,503 of JAQTOP010000030.1, read as the reverse complement.
CTGATGTCGGGGAAGGAGGCTGCGAACGCGGTGACGGCGACGAGAATTCCCGTAAGGGCAAGGAGGAGTTTTTTCATGGTTCGATTGGATTGGGGTTTGCGAGACCGCAGAACCAAACATCGAATCCTCCGCCGCGCAAGGGCGGGAAACATTAGAGCCGAACCGGTTCCGGGCGGTTCGATGGCGCGGAAGCGATCGAGGCGAGCATTTCCAGCCATCCGCGACCGCCGAATGGCAGGCGCCCCTTGATGATGGAGACCTCCGTGCCCACCGGCGTTGCGGCATAGAGTTCGATCACGTCGCACGAGCGCATCCGGATGCACCCGTAGCTCACGGGCCGGCCCAGATGCCGCTCATCCGGCGTTCCGTGAATGTAAACGCAGCGCCCGTAGGCGTTGCGATTGCATTCATCGAGTCCGTCCAGCCAGAGAATGCGACTCACGATGGGATCGCGGCCCGGTGCATTCGGCGCCAACACCTCGCCCGTGGGGGTGCGATGCCGGAACACGGCTCCCGCCGCGAGGCCGTCACCAATTTTCTCGCTGATGCGCAGCTTTCCCAACGGCGTCCGATAGGTTCCGTAGTCGTCGCCCACGCCGAAACGCGACGTCGAGATCGCATACGTGCGGACCAATTCGCCATTGCGAACGAGAGCGAGCTTCTGCTCCGCAACGCTCACCATCACCTCCACGCGATCCGCCTTCGAGTCGTCCATCTCCGCCCGCACAAAATTCGGGCAGACAATCAGCGCAATGAAAGTGGCGAATAGCAAACGGGTTAATGTCATCGGCAGCGGCAGGCAGCGCGAAACATGCCAACCTTTCAAGAATCTGCAAGCGGTTGTCGCGAAAAATTTGTGCTCCGAATGCGGGAACGCGCGTCCGATCCGATGCATCACGATCGTCGCGACCTTCATTTGAGCACTTCCGACGCCGGCTCGATGGGGATCACGAGAGCCCCAGATACTTGTCGCGTCCCGCGACCAGCGCATGCATTTTGCGATCCGCGATCGAGCGTTTCAGCATCCAGAATCCGCAATCGGGATGCACCCAGCCGACCCTGTCAGCGCCCAGCTTCTTCTCCGCGACCTCGATGCGACCGGCCACTTCGTCGGGAGTTTCCACGTGGTTCACCTTCACGTCGATCACCCCGATCCCGAGTTTGATTTCGGGGCGCACGTCGCGCAGCGCCTCGAAATCCTCCGTCGGTCGATGCGCGACCTCCAGCACGAGGTGGTTCGTGCGCAGCGCGTTCAGAAAACCGATCAGCTTTTTCCATTCGCCTTTTTGAATCGTTTGCCCGCCATAGTTGCCAAAACAAAAATGCACGGCGCGCTCCACCTGGATCGCATCGAGCAGCACGTTGATCGAGCGGGCGGCGAGTTCGGCATCCTCGGGATTGCCCGTCACGTTTGCCTCGTCCACCTGCACGCACGCGCAGGGCAGATCGCCCAACTGCGCGGCAAGCACTTCCGCCAATGCCATGGTGACTTTCTCAAAGCTGCCGTAGTTCCGATCCAGCAAGGTGCGGGCGAGCATGTAGGGGCTCGTAACGGTGAACTTGAACGCGCCGCCGCCGGCCGCCGAGCGCGCCCGCTCGCAGTCTGCCCATAAATTCAGTCCGCCCTCACCGATCGGCCCCTCCACGACGCCGGCCGGCTTCGCGCGAAACTTCATCGTGGTGAGCGCAGAAAACGCCAGCCCGTCCGAGCGGCCCACGCTCGCGCGGATGCCGGCGAGCGGACGGATGAAATAATCGATCATTCCGTTGGTGTCGGGATGATTGACGTCGAAGCGGTACAGTTCGCCGTCAACCGGCAGGTCGATTCCCGCATCACGCTGAATTTGAAAAATGACGCGCGTGGCGTCGATCACCGCCTGCTCGCTCGGCAGCGCGGCAAGCCAGTCGGGGACGGGATAGGAACCGACGGTCGTGGTGAGAATGGATGGAGTATTTGGAAGATGATTCATGCTCGTCGAAGCGAACATTATACGCCGGGCGGAAACGCCTTGGGCAAGCATTGGGAAAACCTGCCGACGGACGACTCAAAGCAAGTTTCGCCTGCGAAATGGCGGATGGGGCGGGATTCGAACCCGCGGTGAGTTGCCCCACACACGCTTTCCAAGCGTGCGCATTCGACCACTCTGCCACCCATCCGTTGAGCGGTGAACTATCCCACGCACCGCCCGGCGTGGCTACCGAAAAAGCCCCTTCTACGCCGCCGCCGGACCCGCGAGGCCGAACGCCTCGTGCGCAAGGTTTGCGGCCTCCGCGATTTTCGCTTCGTCGATGATCACGGCGATTTTGATCTCCGAGGTCGAGATCATCTGGATGTTGATGCCCCCCTTCCCGAGCGCTTCGAAGAGGGTGGCCGCAACGCCGGAATGTGTGCGCATGCCGATCCCCACGACGCTGAGTTTCGCGATGCCGCTTTGCTCGGCGACCGTGCCGGCGCCGATCTCCCGAACGACCTCGTCGAGAAGGCCGCCGAGCTTGTCGAGTTCGTCCTGGCTGAGCGTGAACGAAATGTCTGTCGCGCCGCTCACCGAGACATTCTGCACGATCACGTCGATCACCACGTTCGCATCCGCGAGCGCGGTGAAAATGCGCGACGCGGTGCCGGGAGTGTCTGGCACGTTCGTGATGGTGACCTTCGCCTGCTTGCGCTCGATGCTCACGCCGCGCACGACGACTTTTTCGAGACTGGGATTTTCCTCTTTCACGATCGTTCCCCGGTTTTGGTTGAAACTGCTGCGGACTTCAAATGGCACGTTGAATTTTTTCGCGAACTCGACCGATCTCGATTGCATCACCTTCGAGCCGCTGCCCGCCATTTCGAGGAGTTCGTCGTAGGCAATCACGTCGATCTTGCGGGCTCGGGGCACGATGCGCGGATCGCAGGTATAGACGCCGTCCACGTCCGTGTAGATCTCGCAATTGTGCGCCTTGAGCGCCGCCGCGATGGCAATAGCCGTGAGATCCGAACCGCCGCGCCCCAGCGTGGTGATCGTGCCCTGGAGCGTCTGCCCCTGGAAGCCGGCTACGATCACGATCACGCCGTCGTTGAGGTATTTTCGAATCTGACGCGGTGTGATGTTCGCGATCTTCGCCTTGGTGTGAAGACCATCCGTGAGGATTCCAGCCTGCGCGCCGGTGAGGGAGATGGCGCGGCCACCAAGCGCATTGATGGCCATGGCCGTGAGCGCGATCGTCGTTTGCTCGCCGGTCGAGAGGAGCACGTCCATCTCGCGATCCGTCGGTTGTTCCGACACGGCTCGCGAAAGCTTGATCAAATTGTCGGTCACGCCCGACATGGCCGAGACCACGGCGACGACGGAATTCCCCTCCCGCTGGGTGGCGAGGATGCGGCCGGCGACGTTGCGAATGCGCTCGGGAGTGCCCACCGACGTGCCGCCGTATTTTTGAACGATCAGGGCCATGAACTGCTGGATGCGCGCCGGAACTGCGCGAGCGCGAGATCATCGGGAGGCGGTTTCGCGGCGTCAAGCGCCCGTTTCCGTCGCTCGAAGCGCTTTCCCCCGATTTACAGCCCGCCGTGCTTCCAGATCGAGAGCACCAGCCGCAGGCACATGTAGGCGCCCCAGATCAGGCCGACCAATCCGATCACGGGCACGTCCCAGATGCGCGGTGGCAGGCCGGAGAGAATGAGGATCGACGAGCAGATCAGCACGGACGAGGCGAGGATCGCATTCGTCAGGCGGTTCGCGATGGAGTCGAGGGTGATGCGCAGTGGCTCGAAGCCCTGCGGGTCGATCTTGTGCTGGAGCGGAATGTTGATCTGCCCCTTGCGCACGCGATTCCACAACGTGCGGAAGTCGTGCGGAAAATCGTCAAGAAAATCCACCGACTCCGTCGCGAGCCGCTTGAGCAGCTCGAACAGGCGCAACGGGTGATATTTATCCTGGATGAGCTTCTCGGCGTAGGGCTTGCCGAGAATGACGAAGTTCAACTGCGGATTCAGGTCTCGCCCGATGGCCTCGACCTGCGAGAGCGCCTTGATGCCGAGGTAAAACGCGCCCTTCATCCGCAGCCGGTTGTGGCGCAGCAGGTCGAGCAGGCTGTTCAATACGAAGCCGAGATTGATTTCCGCGAGCGGTTGATTGAGGTGCTGGTCGCTGAATTCCTCGACGTCGCGCAGCATGCGGTCGCCGTCGCTCACGACACCCTCCTCGGACATCTCGAGGATCGAGCGCATCACCTGCCGGTGATCCTTCTCCGCGAGGCCCGCGATGAGATGCGCGACGCTCGACCGGAAGCCCGGCGAGAACGCGCCCATCATGCCGTAGTCGTAGAGTCCGACCACCCCGCCATCGAGCACCGTGATATTGCCCGGGTGCGGATCGGCGTGAAAAAACCCGTGCTCGAAAATCTGCTGGAAGATCAGCTCCGAGATCCGCTCCGAAAGGGCCGCGGGATCGATGTCGTGCTCGCGCAGCGTCTCCGCATCATTCACCGGGTAGCCCTCGATGAATTCCATCGTGA